>JAPPEF010000338.1 GCA_028875335.1 Gemmatimonadota bacterium | reverse complement strand
AGGACAACTCGAACGGTTCGGACTTCATCACAGTGGAGACCGAAGGCGCTACGGGCGGCACGGGCGTCACCACCACCGACGATACGGCTGTCGAGGCCGATAGTTGGGGTCGGATCAAAGGTTATATGGTCCAATAAAGCGCACTCCTAGCGTCTTTCGCTAAGGCTAAGTCGCACATTGTGCGCAGGTAGATAAAGAGAGGTGGAGGTGACTTCATCTCTCTTTATCTATCGCCTCTGCATCGTTTTCAGGAAGGCATTCTCAATGAGGATACGGAACATCGCAACGAGCGGGCTTTTGTCGGCCCTCTATTTGTTCGCGCTTGTTGGGTGCATCTCGCAGGTGGGGTTGCGGCGCTTTGCAACGTTCCCCGAGCCAGTTCCGCAACAAGACGAGGCCATGACCGTCCTCGACGACGGCGCGATTGTCTATGCCAAGGATCGCTTGGAGATCTCGCTACAGGTGTTGGATGACGGATTCCTCAATCGCCAGTTCGCGGCGGATTCAAGGAAGGGTGCTGAATCGACCAATCCATACACGTATGGCAATTGGAAGCCCTGGGGCCAAGAATGGACTCCGGAGCGCTTTACCGTGGTCTTGCTGAAGGTCAAAAACTACGAGTATCCCAAGGTTTTCATCGACCCCAAGGCGCTCGTGATTACTACGTCGAACAACCGAGTGTACAACGCACTCGACGGCGGACAGCTCGAAGATCACTTCAGCCCGTATCTGCGGGCTTATGCTGGCAACCAGCGGCAGCAGTTTGAAGCTACCACCGACCTGCTCAAACGCACCGTTTATCCGCCTGACATGGTCTTTTCCGGTCAAGAGTCAGTCGGGTATATCGTCTTTCCGGTTTTGCACCGAGACGTGAGCAACTTCACCATCAACGTGCCGGACATGGCCGTGCGCTTCGACTACAAGGGCGATCCGGTGGAGACCATTGATCTAGCATTCAAATTCCAACGCGAAATTTACCACGCGCTTCATCCCCGCGCGGAGACGCAGTAATGAATCGGGGGACGGCTCGCATTGCGGCGCTGTTGTTCTCCTTGTGCGTCTGTGCGCAGTGGCTCAGCGCCGACGAATGGGTGCTCGGGGGACAGGGGTTTTCCTGGGGCGATCTCGTCGAGGTCCGCGCCCAGATCGACGATCAAAGTAGCCCTGGCGCGATTCAGATCCGCGGCTTTACGCCCGACGAGAACATCATCACCACGCTCTCTTGGAAATACGGCAAGCCCAACGATTTGGTCAGCGAGGGCAATGCGGCGCTGTGGGACAATACGGCGGCTAGGAATTCCATTTCGCTGTCGATTGTCGATGGCGACGACACCACAAGCACTGCAGACCTCTTCAAAACCGCTGGCGTCGATCAAGACGGGCGCACGTTCTTTTTGGATATAGGCTCGCGCGTGCCGGCCGACAGCTTGGTCTTTTTTCCTCGGCAAGAGGGGACGTACGCTAACGGCAAGCCCTTTAGAGACGACTTTGTCCGCAAGCACCGGATTTCCGTCAGCGATGGGCTGACTTATGTGAACGAACAGCCGCTCTTCACCTTGCTGCGCGACGTCCCGGTGAACCCCAACAGCGTGTTCACCATGAAATTTCCCCAGCAGTTCATTCGCTTTATTCAGTTGCGCGTGGGGTCGCGGAGTCCCTTTGAGATTGCCGAATTTGAACTCTATGGCAACGGCTTCGTGCCTCGGGCTACATACCGGAGCCAAGTTATTGACTTAGGTGAGGTCTCCAACTACGGCACCATATCTTGGGCCCAGCGGGCGCTGGAACTGGTAGAAGGCGAGTTGATCGAGTTGCCGGATCTGGGGCAGACCTCGGTCGCGGTGCGCATGAAGACGGGCCAGGATGACAGCCCGCTGGTTCACTTTCAAAAGATTGTTGACGACGAAACGCGAGCCGTCAGCCAAGTAGTGGTCTCGGAAGCGGATTACAACAAGCTGCCCTCGGGCGAGAAGGGCGATATCGAGGACGACGCTGATAACTGGAGTCCTTGGTCGTTGCCGCTCGAATCCGGGCAATTGATTCCGCTGCCCAGCCCGCGCCCCTATTTTCAGCTACAGATTATCATGGAGAGCCAATCCGTGACGCAGACGGTGCGCATCGACTCGTTGCGGATTGAGCATTCGCTGCCTCCGGCTGCTGCAGTCGTCGGCGAGATCTCCTTGGCTGACGAGCCCAACCCACCGGCCGACATCGGCGTAATCGACAAAGATGATGCGGTTGTGCTGCCGAGCATCGACGGGGGAGAGGAGGTGCTCTTCGCCTATGACGTGCGAGCCGTAATAAACAACAACCAGAACGGCTTTGATGCTTTGCGCATCGACACGCCGACGCCAGCGCGCTTTGTCGGCCTGCAGATGGGCGATCCGCTTGAGTCTGTGGAGCCGGATCGCGTGAGTGCGGGCGATAGAAACCTCGAAGTGATTTTCACCAGCAATAAGATCACCTTTGACAACAATGTGCCGCTACGCGTGCTCTTTGAGGGATCGACCGTAGTATTCGGCACGATTTTCACCGGCACGGTCTGGGATACTCAGTCCGATATTCTCGGCCAGCCCGTGCTCGAAGGCGATGCCAATTTCGACGTCAGCACCAACTCGCTGCGCGTGGCCCTGACCCAGCAGTCCGTGGGCGAAATCGTCCGCGCTATAGAGTTTAATCCTTCGGTCTTCACGCCGAATGGAGATGGCATCAATGACCATATCGCCATCAAGTACACTGTAATTCAGATTTCCGAGCCCAAGCCCATTGAGGTGGCCATTTACGACTTGGCGGGTCGGCTAGTGCGCGTGCTGGCCGATCGCGATCAGCCCGGCGGAATTTACACCGAGATGTGGGACGGACGGAGCGATGCCGACGAGGCCGTGCCTCCAGGTAGTTACGTGGTTTCGCTCTCAGTTGATAGCGGGATCGGCAACTTCAGGCGAGTCGGCGTCGTCGGCGTGGCCTATTGATGGTTGATTGTGGTGCTGATGGTACTGACCGGCAAAAATTCAAAAGGGAGGATTCCAGCGTGAGGTGCATGCTCTACGCAGCAGTTGTCACAGCCGGCGTCGCGCTCCTATGCGATGCAGCTTTTGCTCAACGGATCGGCTTTCTGACCGGACGCGAACCGCGCGGCGTGGATGTCTATGAGATGGCGATGACGCCGGCGCAGCGAAAGTGGCAATATCCGCAAAGCCTATACCACTTCTATCGTTGGACCGGCGAGGAGTACAGCAATTACGCCCGCCAAAACTACGAGCGCTACGTATCTACCGAGCTTGAAGGCTTTCGCACCTACGACCTCTACGGGAACTATATCACTCGTGGTTTCGAGGTGTACAACTGGTCCATTGACAGTCCAGTGACTTCGGGCAGTACCGTGCGCAAGGGCCCCAAGTATGGGGGGTGGTTTCAAAGTTTGATCGTCTCGTCGATGTCCAAGGGGCAGTTTTATTCCTCGATGACCATTGGCGAGGCCCTGCGCACCACCCTGACGCCGCTGACCTTTTCCAAGCCAGCCTTCAACGGGGTGCAGTGGGACTTTGCCGCCGACAAGTACCAGATGACACTCTTGGCGTCGCGCCTAGCCTCCCCGGGCTCAGCCGTGCAGTTTGAAAATTCACTCGGCCAGATATTGGGCGACATGACGAATCTCTTCGGCGTGCACTCTAAAGTGCAGCTTGGGGATTTTTCCAAGCTGGGCTTTACGTATTTGAACATTGCCAACTTCTCTACAGGTCGCAAGCTAGGTGCCAACTCGCTCAAAGGCGTGTTGACTGAGGCTCAAAACGGCGGCAACGTCGAGACGATCGTCCTGCGGCTCTCGGACGATTCGCCCGAAGACGGCGTAGGCGGTGCTCAGCTTTTTGCCGAGCGCATTATCATCAACGGAGTTGATCATCCCGAAATCGTGCCCTCGCCGCGCGGTGGTGTGCGGCGCGCCGGCGTCATCGAGGCCAATGGGGCGGAGACGTTGGAGCTGACCTACAATATTGCCCGCGACTTCCGCCAACAGCCCGATGACGAGATCACCACGTTTCAGGAGATCAGCGAAATCGAGTTCGAGTTGGTCATCGCCAACGACTACCGGATCGAAATCACTTCTAATCTCCAAGTCAATGCCCAGGGAGAGCCGGTGTTCTTGGAGGTCGAGCGCGCCCACGGCAACGTCAGCGATGGCTCTAACCAGCGCTTCATCCGCTTTGAATACGGCCTGCCCACCGGCAAGGATATCATCGGCTTCAACTTTGATGTAGACGATATCAAGGGTTTCAATATGCGCTCGGAGCTTGCTTTCAGCCGGGCGTTTCGCCGCTTTCCCAACCAGAACTTTCAAGATCACGCCCTCGCCCAAGACGAAGGCATGGCCTACTACATCACGGCCTCGCAGGACGCTTATCCGTTTTTCGCGTACGGAGAATTCTACCGTCTAGAGCCTGAGTACCGGACCAATGCGTTTATCTCGGATGCGCGGGGTTTTATCGACTACGAACACCCGGAGCGCTATTCCTTTGAGGCGGTTGACGACAACGACGACCAAGATCGCTTTGCCGACTGGAAGCGTCTGTGGCAAAACGGCGACAACGCCTTTCGCGAATCGCCTTTTGGCACAGGTGGCCAAGCCGACCCGCAGGTTTTCCCGGGGTACGACGAGAACGCGGACTTCATCTCGGACTTTAACCAAAACGACAACAGCGAGCCGGATTTCGCCGAGCCGTTTCTGCGCTACAACGTCGATCCACCCGAGTTCCTCTTTGGCGTTGACATGAACAACAACAACGTCATCGACCGCTTTGAGAACGATACGTTCGCCGACTATCCCTACCGACACGACCGCGATGGCTACAACGTGTACGGGGGCGTTCACTTGACCGAAGCCATCAAGGCGACGGTGGGCTACTCCACGGCCGACGAGATTAGTTCCAAGCGCAGCGCGCAGATGAGCTATGCGGTAGTTACGGGTGAGTGGAAATGGCCGGGTATTGAGGCTCGGGCTTTCCAATACGCTCGCTCGGTTCAAGACGACATCGAAGACGATGTGATCCAATGGGTCGATCCAGATGGATTTCGCGAAACTATCGATCCGCTGATCGCCCAAGATACCTTTGTCTGGACTGGCTATCTGACGTTCGATTACCTGCGCCTTAAAAACCTGAATATCTACAACAAGGTGAAGTACGATTGGTTCAGGCAGCGCGGCGAGCAGGCCGAAGTCAAAGACAACCGCCTCTTCTTTGGCGCTATCAACAAGGTGGACTACCCCCTGCCGATTACTGACAACCTGTCTTTCTGGCCGCGTTACAAGAGCGTGTACCGCAAGATCAACCCGACCTTTAGCACTGACCTCGACATCACCGAATGGTCGCAGTTTTACATGCTGACCTCGAAGTACTTCCTCCTGCCTGGGACCTTTATCGAATACGGCGTCGAGTTGAACCTCTTCCGCAACCTTGAAGAGCGCCCAGAGATCTTGCCGCCCGGATACGTCGATGACTTTACGGGTTCGGTGCTGGCCTTACAGCTTTCCAACAGGTCGGCGTACCTCGGTTATTCGCTGACTATGAATACGGGCTTTCGCTGGGAGCGCCGGGCTTTTGCCGAGGCGACCGAAACCAACTCTCTGCTCTTCATTCGGGTTTTCGCAGGCCTCCAGGACTAGGGGCCGCACTATTTCTCTGTGGATCCAAAGTGCCCGGCGTTCTCTAACGGAGATGCCGGGCGCTTTACTGCCTAACAAATGGACATGCGCCTTGCTGTGATGTGGATAGGGCTAGTCGGCCTTTTCGGAGGGATCGGCTGTGGTGCTCCGGAACGCCACGTCCTCAAAAAGCCTGCCACGCCCCAGTCCCTTGCATTCTACCAACGCGCCTACGGGCAAGATCCAGCAGACCCGGAAGTGCTCTTGGCCTTGGGATGGCTCTACCTGCAAAAGGACCGCACGCGCCGCGCCGTTGACGTGCTATCCGAACTGGTCGCGATCGCGCCCGACGACGCGGATGCCCACTACTATCTCGGGGTTGCCCTCGCCAAAGAGCACCGCAAGAGCGAGGCCATAGCTACCTTTAAGCACGCACTCGAAAAAGCGCCGGGCTTTGCCGAAGCGTACTGGGCCTTGGCGCTGCTGTACAACGAGCGCGGCGACGGGTACGAAAAGGCGCTTGCAACGGTCGAAGAGGGGCTGCAACTGGCCGGACAGAGCGGCTATGGGCACTTTGTGTTGGGCTTTGTGCTGTGTTCGCGCGGCGACAATGAAAACGCCAAAACCGCGCTGCTGAAGGCGATTGAACTCGCCCCTGACTTAGCGCACGCCCACTACTACTTGGCGTTGGTGTACTTGCGCTTGCAGGACGAACCGCGGGCTATGGCGGCCATGGAGCAGACCATTGCCGCAGACCCGGGTTACACCTCGGCCTATTACAGCTTGGGCACGCTCTATGCGCGCACGGGCCGCGACGCCGAGGGGGCGCGAATGATCGAACTTTTTCAGCAGTTGAGTAGCGCGACGATGGACGAGGATCACTACCGCCGCTTGCTCTATCGCCAGGCCGTGCCGCTGGTGACCGACAAGCAGGCGGCCACGCATTTCAACTTGGGGTTGGTCTATTTGCGCAGAAAGGAGTTGGCGGCGGCACTCGAACAATTCGAGGCGGCCTTGGCCCTCGATTCCACGTATGCGGAGGCCAGCCATAACATCGGGGTGGTCTATTCGCTGCAAGAGCAACACGCGGCTGCTCGGCCCTTTTTGCTGCGCGCGGTCCGCCACAAGCCCGACTACGCGTTGGCCTTTGAAAACATAGGCAACAACAGCTTGGCCCTCGGCGAGTACGCCGAGGCGGTCGCTGCGTTTCGCCGCGCCTTGGCTCTCGACGGGAGCATGGCCTCAGCCCTCGATGGCTTGGGGACTGCGCTAATCCAGCAGGGCCAAGTGGCAGAGGGCCGCGCGGCTCGCGCCGAGGCCGCAGCCTTGAGGGCGCAACAGTAAATGTGGTTTGTACTAGTTGCTATTTGGGCATTGGCAGGGTGCGGGGGCGACGGAGGAGAAGTGGCGCGGCCTAGTTTCGTCGATGTAGCCGCCGAAGCGGGAGTCCAATTGCGCACCGTATCGGGGACGCCACAAAAAGAGCACATCGTCGAATGCAATACGGGTGGGACGGCTCTTTTAGACTACGACCTAGATGGGGACGTGGATATTTTCATTGTCAACGGCACGCGCCTCTCCGGCTATGCCCCAGGCCGCGAACCCCGCGCCGAGCTGTACCGCAACGACGGCGCTTGGCGCTTTACAGGCGTTGGCCGAGAGGCTGGCGTCGCGCACGTGGGCTGGGGTATGGGGGTTACGGCGGCTGACTACAACGCCGATGGATGGCCCGATCTGTACTTGGCGAACTACGGTCCCAATGCCCTGTACGAAAACGAGGGCGACGGCACGTTCGTCGATGTGGCGGCCGAGCGGAGCGTGGACTTTAGCGGCTGGAGCTCGTCTGCGGCCTTTGGCGACTACGACCTCGACGGCGACTTGGACTTTTACTTGGCTAATTACATCGACTTTGACCCGGCGTTTCGCCCGATTGATCCGAGCTATTGTACCTGGCGCGGGATAGACGTATTCTGCGGCCCGCGCGGGATGCCTGGCGAGCGGGATCAATTCTATCGCAACGACGGCCCGAGTGCGGGTTGGACTTTTACCGACGCCAGTGCGGCGTTTGGCATTGCCGACTACGAGTACTATGGTTTTGCCGCGCTGGCCGGCGACTGGGACGAGGACGGCGACTTGGACATCTACATTGCCAACGATTCGACGCCGAATGTACTGTACCGCAACGACCAAGGTACATTTGCGGATGTATCGCTCCTGTCGGCGACCGCGTACAGCGAGGACGGCCGCGAACAGGGTGGCATGGGTTTGGCGGGAGGCGACTACGATCAAGACGGCGATTTCGATCTCTTTGTCACCAATTTCTCGCACGACAATAACTCGCTCTACGACAACAATGGCCGGGGATTTTTCACCGATGCCAGTTTCAGTTCGGCTCTAGGCCGTGCGAGCATCAGTTCTTTAGGGTGGGGCACGGGTTTTTTCGATTGCGACAACGACGGCGACGACGACCTGTTTGTGGCCAACGGGCACGTGTACCCAGCCGTCGACCGCCGCGACTTGGGGACTCGCTACGCCCAGCGCAACCACCTGTTTGAGAATCGCGACGGCGCTTTTGTCGAAGTCGGTGCAGCCTCAGGTCCGGGCCTAGCAGTAGAAAAGTCCAGTCGCGGCTCGGCTTTCGGCGATTTGGACAACGACGGCGACTTAGACCTTGTAGTGGTCAATATCGACGACACGCCGACCTTGCTGCGCAACGACGGGGGCAATCGCCACAACTATCTGATGGTGAGACTGCTCGGCGATGGAGGCAATACAGACGCCATTGGTGCGCGAGTCTCAGTATCGGTGGGTGGTGCGGTGCAGATGCGGGAGGTGCGTGCGGGCACGAGCTATCTGTCGCAGGACGACCTACGGCTGCACTTCGGCTTGGGGGCGGCGACCGAGGCCGATCACCTCGTGGTGCGCTGGCCCGATGGGGCGGAAGAGCGCATCGACGGGGTGGTGGGCAATCGGCTGATTACCATCCGGCACGGCGCGGGTCTCGTCGCCGAGGGGTTTGGGCCAGTGCCGAGGCCGGGGCCGTGAAGGCGAGCTACGGAATGGTCCTGCTGCTTTGTTGCAATGCCGCGGCGGAATCGCGTTTTGTCGATATCGCGCAATCTGCTGGGGTTGATTTCATCCACCGCAGCGGCGCGACCGGCGCGCGCTATTTGCCCGAGACCTATGGCTCTGGGGCCGCGTTTTTGGATTTCGACGGCGATGGCGCGCTCGACCTGTACTTGGTCAACGCCGGGCGGTTGCCCGAGCTATCAAACGAGCCTGAAGCGGCCAACGCGCTTTTTCGCAACGAAGGTACAGGCCACTTCTCAGAGCAGACAGCGCGGGCCGACGTCGGCGATCGCGGATACGGCATGGGCGCAGCCGTTGGCGACTACGACAACGACGGCTGGGCCGACCTCTACGTTACCAATTTTGGCCCCAATGCGCTCTTCCACAATCGCGGAGAGGGTCGCTTTGCCGACGTTACAGCTACAGCCGACGTGGGTTGCCCGGGATGGGGGACGAGCGCGGCCTTTGCCGACGTGGATCTCGACGGAGACTTGGACCTATTCGTTGGCAACTACCTCGATTATCCGACCGAAGATCCGCTCGTGTGCCGGATCGGCAACAGCGAGGAGCGGCTCTACTGCGACCCGCGCAAGTTCGACGGCCAAGTCGACCGCCTCTATATCAACGAGGGGCGAGCCAGGGGTTGGGCTTTTGCCGACCGCACGGCGGCCTTCGGCCTCGCCAGCACTGCCGGCAAAGAGTTAGGAGTCGTCTTTGGCGACTACGATCAAGACGGCGATCCCGACCTGTACTTGGCCAACGACCTCGTGCCCAACATGCTCTATCGCAACGACGGCGCGCGCTTTGTCGATCGCGGGCTTGCCAGCGGTACCAGCCTCAACGGCGAGGGGGTTGCCGAGGCCGGGATGGGAGTTGACATGGCCGATGCAGACGGCGACGGCGACTTGGATTTATTCGTGACCAACTTCCAGTGGGAGAGCAACACCCTGTACAGCAACTTGGGTGGGGGGTTCTTTGCCGACGCGACCGTAGCGTCGGGCATCACCCGTGCCAGTATGGCCTTTCTCGGGTTCGGCACGGGGTTTTTCGACTGCGACAACGACGGCGATCTCGACCTGTTTGTCGCCAATGGCCACGTGTACGACAACGTGGAAAAGGTCGATCGAGCGGCTGAGTACGCGCAGCGCAATCAACTCCTAGAAAACACCGGCGCGGGCACTTTTGTCGACCGCGACGACCTCGGCCCAGGACTGGCGCTGGTGCAGGTCAGTCGCGGTACTGCATTCGGCGATATCGACAGCGACGGCGACTTGGATATTGCGGTGAACAACTCCAATGAACGGCCAGCCCTGTTGCGCAACGACGCAGATGCCGGTGGGTGGTTAGGGCTTAGGTTGCGCGGTGCGGCGAGCAATCGCGACGCCATTGGGGCGCGAATCGCGCTGACGACCGGCGACCGCACTCTCGTGCGCGAGGTTCGCCGCAACGCGAGCTATCTGTCGTCGAACGATCCCCGCGTGCTCTTTGGCCTTGGGAATGCCGAGGTCGCCGAGCGGGTTGAGATCCGCTGGCCGTCCGGCGTCATCCAAGTTGTCGAGACCCTGCCCGGGCGGCAATACGTGGCCATAGAGGAGGAGACCGTCAGTGACTAAATGGATTTCGTGCGCACTGAGCATTGCGCTGGCAGTCGGCTGCGAGACCAAGCCGGAAGCCCCGCCCGCTCAGCCGGTAATGCAGCCGCCTCCAGTTGAGGATCTGCTGCTGATCGGGCGTGCCCTGTTGCGGCAGAAGCGCTATGCGGATGCGCTCGAGGTGTATGGGGAAGCGCGCAAGCGCCATCCGCAGTCGGGCGAAGTGCTGGCCACGCTGGGCCGGATCCATTTGGCCTTGGGTCAGCCCGAAGAGGCGACCCAATTCTACGAAATGGCCGTGGCCCTCGAATCCGATCAGCCCGAATGGCTCGTGGCCCTAGGCAATGTGCATCTGAAACTGAGCCGCTACGACGAAGCCCACGCCGCGTTTGCTGCGGCCTTGGCCTTGGACTCGACGTACGCGCCAGCGCGGCGCAACAAGGCGGCGGTGTACAGCAAGCAGGGGCGGTTGGGCGACGCCGCTCACGAATACGAGCGCGCCTTAGCACTGCGTCCCGAACACCTCCACACCCGCTTTAACCTCGGGCTGGTGTACGCCGGTTTAGGTCGCTACGCAGACGCCAGCGAGGCCCTGCAACAGGTCTTGACGGCAGCGCCGAAAAATGCGCGCGCACTCTACGCGATGGGGGAGATTCGGCTGCAGGACGACGACGACAAGGGGGCAGTCGAGTACTTTGAGCGCACGCTGGCGGCCGACACTACTTACGCGGAGGCGCATCTGCAATTGGGGAGGATCCAGATGCGCCAAAACGATCTAGCGGCTGCGGCCGAGCACTTCCGCCGGACCATTCTAATCGAACCTGGGCTTGCCGAGTCCTTCCGCCTGCTAGGCCAGATTCACCTGCGGCAGGGCCGTGAGGCAGCCGGAGAAAAATCTCTCGCCGCCTACGAGAAGATCAAACGGGTCGAAGGGGATATCCAGCGCTATCGCGAGCAGGTACGCAGCGATCCAGACGACGCCGAAGCTCATTATAGCTTGGGTTTTATATACAACCGCTTAGGGTTTACCGGCGTGGCCCTGCCGCACTACGCCCAAGCCGTGCGGATCAACCCCGCACATGTGCGGGCACTGAACAATATGGGCAATATCTACTTGCGCACTGGCCATTTCGATCAAGCGGCAGCCGCCTATCAGCAGATCGTCCAACAAGACCCCGAGCACATGGCCGCCTTTGTGGCTCTCGGTCAGGTTTATTTGAACCAGCAGCGCACGGATGAAGCCATCGCCATGCTCAACCGCGCCCTCGCGCTCGACGAAAACTGGCTCGGTGCCCACCAAGCCTTGGCCGAAGCCTACAAGCGGCTGGGGCAGATTGCCAAAAGCGAAGAACACAAACGCATAGCCGATGCTTTGATTAGAAAGCAAAAAGATGACCAATAACGCGAAAAAATGGGTGGGGCTTGCAGCTTGTGCGCTCCTTCTGTGTTGCGCCCAAGAGTCGGCGGTCCCGACTGCGGAGAGTGGTGGTTTAGTAGTAGTTGGTACCGCCTTGGCCCAAGTTGGCGACGACCTAATTGACGAGCGCGAATTCCGCCGCTACGAAGCGCAGATCCAACCGCAGCACCACTCGTTAGCGCACGGCGTGGAAAAGCACCGCGAGCACCTGATAAGTTTGATCGACATCAAGCTCATGGTGCGCGAGGCGTATGCGCGGGGATTGGACAAAAATCCCGCATGGATCAAAGCTGTGGACCTAGCTCGGCACAAGGCCATGGTCGAAGCCTATATACGCAAGCAGGTCGGTCTACAAATCGAGATTTCTGAAGACGAGCTGCGAGCCAATTTTGCCGCGCATCCGGCCCGCCACGCCGTGCGCGGTGCGCACATCCTGCTCGACAGCCGCGCTCGCGCTGATTCCATCTACGCGGAGATCAAGGCCGGTCGGACCACCTTTGAGGACATGGCGCGCAAGCACTCGCTAGACGAGGCGACTGCGGCCGCTGGGGGCTGGTTTGATTCGTACTATGCCTTTGATCGGGTCTCAGACCGAGTGTACGAACGCGTGTTCTCGTTGGACGTAGGCGAGGTCAGCCAGCCCTTCCGCACGCCCCAAGGCTGGGAAATCGCCAAGGTCGTCGATAAGAAATTGGTGCCTTTTGAAAAGTATCGCACGGTGATCCAGCGGGCGACTTTTCTCGAGAAAATTGAGAACTTGCGCAGCGAGCACATCGACAAGCTGGTTGCCGAGAGCGGCTTGCGCCCGGTGGGAGAGCAGGTGCGGCGCTTTGTGGCGGCGTGGAACGAACAGCCTGGCGCGCCGCAGTTAACGCCCGATGAGTGGGCCGCCCCGCTCTACGAGTACGAGGGCGGCGTCATCACCATGCAGCAGGGCAGCTATTTGCTGCACAACACGCGGCTGGGTCACGCCCAAATCGACAGCACCTTGCTCGACGATCGAATCCGCCGCCGTGGGGCACCAGATCTACTATTGGGCTTGGCTGCCGAGCGCGGTGGATACGGCGAGCGGCCAGAGGTGCAGGAGAAAGTGGAAGCCGAAAAGGAGCGGCTGCTGCTCCAAGAGCTGTGGGAAGAGTTGCTCGAAAATGCCCTAGCGGTGAGCGAAGAGGAAGCGCGTGCCCACTACGAGGCGCATCCAGAGATGTACTGGGCACCAGAGGAAATAGTGGTCCAAGAAATCATGGTCGCCGACGAGTCGCTTGCGCAAGAGTTGATGGAACAGATTCGCAACGGGGCCGACATGGGTGCATTGGCGACCAAGCACAGCATACGGCGCGACGCAGATGAAAACGGCGGCCTCTACGCGCTGCGCGCATTTGAAAAAATCGTTTACAAGGAGCTAATGGACGCGGCCATATCCGCGCCCGAAAAGGAATTACAAGGTCCGATTGAACTAGTCGCCCCCTTACCTACTTCTCTGCGCGATCCTCAGCCTTTGGAAAGGGCCTTTTCGATCTTCAAGGTCTTGCAGCGTCGGCCCAAGCGAGTGCAAGAATACGACTTGATCCAACAGAAAGCCTACTACTTGGCTCGGCAAGCAAAGCAACAGCGCGAATTGCGAACCCTCAACCTGCAATTGCGCGACAAGTGGCACAGTGCATGGGGCATCAACGACGACGCGCTGGCTGAGTACGCACTCGCCGTTGATAAAGAGAAAAAAGCGCCGCTGCCGTAAATTTTTTATACTATATAGTCTAGCGGGAGAAGAAGTTATGAAACGTCTAGCGAATTTGTGGCTTTGGTTTCTCGTCGCAGCATCGGCTACGGCGGCGGCGGCGGACATTTCTTTGTGGCAGATCGGAGGGAGTGGCCTTCGGTGGGCCGCTAGCGACTCGGCCCAGGTAATGATTGACTTTACCGGGCCGAATAACTCAATCCAGCCGGTGCTGGTCAGCGCGGATACGACGGTCTTCCCCTTGCTCGAAAATTGGTCGCCGAAAAAGAACCCGGACGAGTTGGGTTTTGTCGATGGCGAGCGGCCTCGCGCTTGGAAGGGCCAGGCCGGCACCTCATCGACGGTTGACAACGCGCTCAACCTCATCGACGGCAGCGGCAAGACGTACAATCCGGTGACCAGCAATAGCATTAACAGCGAGTACTACACCATTGATTTGGGGGTGCCGGTGCCGTTGTTCCGCTTTGCTATGAGCACGCCGGACAAGGGATTTTTCCGCTCGGACGGGACCCCGCTAGAGGAAGACGCCATCCCGGCCTTTGAGGTGTCGATCGCCCCAGACACCAACAACGACGTGCTGAACACGTCCAACCCCATCGGGGAAGTTATCGTCGAGGCGCGCGAAAATGTCGTCCCCAAGATCGCGGCTGATTTTCCCTTGCAATACGTGCGCTACGTGCGCTATAAGCGCAAGAATTCGATCCTCGACGAGGCGACGAATCAGTCGTCTGGGCATTCGGGCACGGCGCGCAAGGGGACGGTGGCCGAGTTTTTCCTCTGGGGAGAGGGAATCCCCAAGCGGGCCACGTACAAGACGGTCATTTTTGACCTCGGCACGGTTGTCAACTTCGGTCGGCTGTTTTGGAAGGCCACGCCCATGCGCCTAGTCGACGGCGTGGCCGAGGAAGCTCCGGACGCCAACGTGCAGATCGAGGTCGAAGCGCGCACCGGGGTCGATGCGGATCCAGATGTCTACTACGAGTTTACGGATATGGGGACGCGCGTCGTCGTCGAGCAAAAACGCTATCAGGGCGTGCTGAAAAACCAGAGCGCGGCCGTTACGAATGCCGATGGGTTGGGCGGCACTCTGACCCTTTCCACTCGGCCCAAGCCGGGGCTCCGCGCCGGCATTGAGTACGACCAACAAAACTGGACGTTCTGGTCTTTTCCGACCACTGAGTCCGACCGGCCTCTCAACCTCAATCGGGGGTCCCATCTGCAAATTAAGGTGGTGCTGCACAGCGAGCGGTTCGACGAATTCGTGCGCCTCGATTCCCTATGGATTGAGACCTCGCCAATCCTCGCCAGCCGCGTCGTAGCTGAGGTGGCCGAACTCGGTCAGCCCAACCCGGCGCGCGGCGTGGCCGAGGTGGCCTTGGGCGAGATGACGGATTTTACCTACGACATCAAGGCGGAATTCGCGGCTGGTGAGACGGGTTTTGACGCCCTGCGGATTAGCACCGGCAGCACCCAAACCGAGTTCAAGGGGCTGGAAGTGGATGGGATCGCAACCGATCCAGCTGGGGTAGAGGTTGTGGACGACGGCTTTGTGGTGCAGTTGCCGCAGCGCATAAGCGGTGCCTACAATCCGAACTTGCGGGTGACCTTTGCCGCCGAAGTCTTCGACTTTGCGCGCACCTTTGAAGGCGAGGTCTTTAACTCCGGTGGTACCGAGTTGCCGCAGCCTGTCGAAAGCGGGGACGTCAGCGATGCGATCGGCACCAATAGCCTGCGAGTCTTGGCTGCAAGCGCGACCAATCCGCAGTTAGTGCAGGATGTGCGCTTTTCCAGCGGCGTGGTCACTCCTAACGGCGACGGAGTCAATGACGAGTTGGTCATTTCCTACTCGCTCTTCGCCCTGCCACAATCGGTGCCAGTGCAGTTGCAAGTGTTTTCGCTGGACGGTCGCCGGGTGGCTCAAGTCCAGCGCGGTCAGCAGGGGTCCGGCCCCCAGCAATTGCACTGGGATGGCCGCGACCAACGGGGTGAGACGCTCGCCCCGGGCCTTTATCTTTTGGGCATCGGAGTCGAGGCCGAAGACAAGAGCGCCCTACAACTGCGGCCTATTAACATCGCTTATTGAAGGAAGCACTCATGTACAACCGTGCCATCGCCTTAGCGCTGATACTCGCCTGCCACGCCCGCGCCGAGTTTCTCACCTTCGACAGCCAAGAGGCCTGGGAGGCCAACTGGTCGCTCAAGCCCCAGTTAAACATCTTCACGCCGGAGGGGCACTTGGGGCTGATCAAGTTCCGCAAGGACATCAACGCCGCGCTCGATGCCCATCTTTTCGTCCACCCGACCAATGAGCGCGGGGATGTGCCCGGCGGCATCTGGTCTGCGCTGAGTAACCCCAACACCGCTCCCCGGATCATAGACGGGGATGCAGCCACCTTTTGGCAGCCAGCCGGCGGCGACCCGCTCGACAAGTGGATCGTGCAAATCGACTTGGGTCGCGCGGTACTGGCCAAAGAGATCCGCCTCCACTTCCCCGATGAAGAGGGGGCCAAGCCCTTTCGCCAGTTCAGCGTTTTCGCTTCTACAGGTGCCCACGTAGCGGCCTTAGAGGACGTATATCGCTTCGCGCCAATCTATCGCACGACCAAGCCCAACTTGGATACGTATGTCAGCTTTGGGTTCAAGCCGGCTGTGGAGGATACCACCCGCGCTGTAGAACAACTAAGCGGCACCGGAGGCAGCGCGGACTTTACCGCTCCGGAGTTTACCGGTGACGCCAATACCGCCACCACGGGGGGCCGCAACAAGGTAGTGGCTACCAGCCAAGCGGATTCGCGGGTGGCCGCTAACTCTAGGTGGCAAATGATCCAGTTCATCCGCTTCCTCGTCGATGAGCACCAACTCGATGGCGCGCTTGCCGAAATCGAAGTCATTACCGTTGGCGACAACATCAGCCTTGGGGTCGAGGCAAAGGGCGGCACGTACATCAATGGATCGCGGGCGACCGACCCCTTCTTTTGGCTCGACGGCAACCTCAATACGTACGGGGTCATCGAGGTGCATCAGCAGTTTACCGAGTCGCGTGGCACGGCCCTTGAAGGGGGCTTGTGGTGGCAGGTAGATCTGGGAGCGACCTATTGGATTGACGATGCGTTCGTCTATTGGCAAAAGGCCGGCGAGCGCCTCGCCGACTTTCGCTTGGGCACCAACAACGCCGGCACGGGCTACACCTTTTTTTCTTCCGACGGCACCAAGACCTTGACCGGTGAAATTGACTTTGATACGTGGATTTTTGAACCGGAATGGGCCAACGAGCGCGAGAAATACAAGCGCCACTACCGCTATTTGTTCAATCCGCGCAAGGTGCGGCACATCTTCTGGCTGGCCCTGCACGACTTGGGCTGGCGCGCCCATCCCATGGAGCTACAGATGTTCTCCCCAGGCCACCCGGCCGAAGTCGTGATCCAATCCAATTTTTTAGATCTGAGCGCGCTCGCTGGCGATGGGCAGCCCAAGGTGATCAAGGCCATCCACTACGACGCTGACCTGCCGCCCAATACTCAGATCGAACTGCGTTCCCGCTCGGGCAACGAGATGGGCGAGGTGTACACCTTTCACAACAAGATCGGCGAGGTAGTAACTGAGGAGAAGTGGAACAGCTCGCCCAAGGTACTGCGGGGCCGAGTGGATACCTCGGTCGTTGTCGGGGAGGCTTGGAGCGAGTGGAGCAACGTGTACAAGCTGTCGGGCG
Source organism: Gemmatimonadota bacterium (assembly GCA_028875335.1). Next base: position 67,593 of record JAPPEF010000338.1, on the reverse strand, counting down.
AGCCTTTTAAGTCGGACTCGCCGCGCAAATTCGTGCAGTTAGAGTTGGTTATGAGCACGGAAGACCCAGCGGTGGCTCCTATGGTGCGCTCGGTCGAGTTGGAATTCGTCGATGCGCTGGTCAACGAGGCGCACGGGTCGATTCTGCCGCGCCAAGCTAAGCCCAACGAGGATACCCGTTTCACCTATATGCTGTGGCCCTCCGTGACCGCGGATAACAAGGGTTTTGACCGCCTGCGCTTGGTCGTGCCCGACTTGGTACGGGTCGATGAAGTCGAGGTAACGGTCGCTGGTCAGGTGGTTGCGCCGACGGCTATGGACATTGCCGCGGATTCGCTGCTGATCAACTTGCCGGAGGTGGTCCAAGGCGACTCCGTGCAGGTCGCTTTCACCACTCGGCTGGTGCGGAACGCCGCGGTCGTAGATGCCGATCTGGGTCTGAGCGACGCGCCGGGCCTGTGGCAAGACGTCGAGCCGGCCGAACGCCGATCTAACGTGGTACTTCTACCTGAACTGGCCGACAGCGACCGCTTGATTGGCGACTTGCAGCTTTCGAGCCGGGTGCTCACTCCCAATGGCGATGGGGTCAACGACGCTGTGGAGTTGAGCTTTGTCGTCTTCAAGGCCCAAGATGCGGTGCCCATAGTCGAGGTGAGTGACTTGGTCGGCCGGCCCGTGGCCCAATTGACGCCGGTCACAGAGGGGCCGACCCGCCGCTTTACGTGGAATGGTCAAGATGCGGGCGGTGCCACTGTGCCCCCGGGCATCTATCTCTGGCGCATAGACGTAAACGCAGACTCAGGCGACGCCATTGAGCTGCGCGTCGTCGAGGTGGCGTACTGAACGAATCTGCAACGGCCCGATGGAGTTTGCTTGCCATGTTGAACATTGTGAGAATTTCCTCGCTAGTTGTATTCACCATCCTCACAGCTTGCGCCCAAGGATCGGGCATGACCACCAAGCGCCAGTTGAACTTATCTGAGCGTGGGGTATCAGCGATTCCTCCCAGCATTACCGAGGGACAGGTCGGGCCTTTGCTGATACGGGGCCGCAGTGCATATCAGGCCGAAGTTGAAAGGACGATAGAGCGGGCCCAATCCGTGCCTATGGAAAATTCTGGTCTATTCGCCTTTTTCGGCACTGTTAATAAAAGCTATCTCCGATCGCAGGTGACAGACCTCCATCTGGAGATCATCCCCCGTATCATCAGGGAATTGCAAAGTCAAGGAGATGCCTTTGCGAACAAAAATGTATCGCCTGAGTTCGCGGTCTCATTTGTGGTAACAGACCTCCATTTCTGGCAAAAAATAACCCCGTCCCAAGTAATCACTATGAACCATCGGGCGGGCCACGGCCACATGCACTTGGAGCTAGAAATAAGGCGCTTGGCAACCAACGAGGTGGAAGCGACGCATGTTCTGATCGGGCAGGTGGAAAAACCCGAGGCAGCCGGCGTGTACACTGTGGATGACCTACTCGATGAGGTCGCACAGCAGACGGGTGAGACTGTCGTAGAATTCATGAGGTCGTTGGAACTGTAAAACCTTCTGGTGATGGGAAGTTTTACTTCAATATCAACGGGGCTTGCAGTAGCATGCATGATCGAGAGACGCGGGATTTGCTGCGTGCTCACGGCCCTGTTCATCTGCGGTGTTAGCCATGCCGAAGAAATCCGCTTTGACTCCCCGGCCGAGTGGGCGACTTGGGAGGTTCCGGTTGATATCGTCCAGTTTGCAGACGACGGCCCGCTGGAACTGAGGAAATTCCGCAAGGAGATCAACGCCACCCTCGATGCCCATCTTTTCACCCAGCCTACCCAGACTCGTGGCAAGGTCCAAGGGGGAATCTGGCAGGCCGGCTCCAATCCGACGGCGGCCCGACGCATCATGGACGGCGATCTGGAGACGGTGTGGCGGCCTAGCCAAGCCGACGATTTGGTCGATTGGGTGGTGACCATTGACTTGGGGCGGCCCGTGCTAGCCGAGCGCATTCGCTTGGTGTTTCCCGACCGCGCAGGAGCGCGTCCTTTGCGGCAATTCAGCGTTTTCACGGCCAACGGTGCGCGCATCCAATCCACGGATGACGTCTTCAAATTCAACCAAGCCTTTCAGACAACCCAGCCCAACCAAGAGCAGGTCGTCGATATTGATCTAGTCGGCGAGCGCGACGTAACGCGGGTCATCGACGAAAACCTCGGGCTGGACCCAACCGCGCTAAATACCTTCCGCATGGTGCGCTTTGTGCGCGTGCGCGCCGACGAAAAAAGTGCGGATGCAGCTTTGGCCGAAGTGGAGGTGGTCGCCGCAGGCGACAACATAAGTCTCGGGGTTTTGGCGCGCGGCGGCAGCTTCGACAATGGACTTTTGGCGCGCGAGCCGCAGAATATGTTCGACGGCATCACCGATACGTACGGCAATATATTCACCGTCCAGAGCAAGGGCGGCTGGCGCGAGAGTGGGGTGTGGTGGTCGGTGGATTTAGGGGCGCTGTTCTGGCTCGACGAGGCATTCATCTACTGGCAAGATCGCGGCGAGGGCCTGTCGAGCTTCCTATTCGAGGGATTGCAGGCTGGCAGCGGCTACCAAATTCTCTTTTCCGATGGGCGGCGCACCATTGCTGGCGACATCGACTACACGCCACTGATCTTCGAGCCAAGGCCAGTCGGCGCGGAGTGGAACTTGCGCCACCATCGCTATGCGTTTGCTCCGCGCAAGATCCGCTACTTATTCTGGCATTCGCTGACCGATACCGGCTGGTTTTCACATCCTATGGAACTGATGCTGTTCTCGCCGGGCTACCCCGCGCAGGTGGTGTTGCTCTCGGACTTTATCAACCTCGGCCAACTCGCTGGCGATGGTCGCGCCAAAGCCATCAAGCACTTGCGCTGGGAGGCGACGATGCCGGATCAGACGCGGTTACAGGTGCGCTCGCGGTCGGGCAATACCCTGCAAGAATTTTACACCTTCTACGATAAAAAAGGCGAGGAAGTCACCGAGACGCGCTACGGGAGCCTGCCCAAAGTTATCCGCGGCCCCATTGACACCACGGTCGTCGTGGGAGCCGATTGGGGCCCATGGAGCAACTTCTACCAGCTTTCCGGCGAGGCGTTTAAGTCGGAGACGCCGCGCCGCTTTATCCAATTGGAGTTGATTCTCTCCACGGAGGATCCCGCTGTCGCACCGGTGCTACACGCGTTGGCGCTGGATTTTGAGGATGCGCTGGTCTCGCAGGCGGCTGGACAGGTTGCACCGCGCTATGTCGTACCCAACGAGGCGACGCGGTTTACGTATGCGCTGCGGACGAGCGCAACGGAGGGAGACTCAGGGTTTGACCGGCTGCGCTTTTCCACGCCGAGTACTGTGGATGCAACAGATGTGCGGCTGTGGATTGGTGGTGCGGCGCACGAGCCGAGTGCCGTGCGGGTAGTGGGGGATTCGCTACTGTTCGTCGATTTGCCGGAGACGGTGCGGACGGATTCGATAGCCGTGGAATTCACCACTAAGGTACTGCGCAACGCCACGGTTTTTGCTGCGGACTTAGGGCAAGAAGCACGTCCCGATCTGTGGCAGTCGGTAGAGGCGGCCGAGCGGCAAGCGAACTTGGTATTTCTGCCGGATCTACCCGGCAGCGAGCAGTTGATCGGCGATTTACAGGTTGTGCCGTCGGTGTTTTCGCCCAACGGCGATGGCATCAACGACCACGTGCAGATACACTTTGCGCTGTTCAAGGCGGTGGATGCGTCTCCGAGCGTGCGCATTTTCGACTTGGCGGGTCGGGAGGTGGCGGCTCTTACTTCGTCTGGTGGGGATGTGTTGCAGTCGTTTAGTTGGGATGGATTGGATGCGTCGGGTGAGTGGGTGGCACCGGGCGTGTACGTATGCCGCATTGCTGCGGGAGCCGATGCCGGACAGGGGGAAGTAGTGCGCACCGTAGCCGTAGCCTATTGAGGCGGGTTGGAGCAGTATGATGCAGAGAAAACGCGAGGTTTGCTGCTTGCTTTTGGGCCTGTTCATCTGCGGTGCGAGCCGAGCGGAGGAAGCCCGCTTCGACACTCCAGCGGCGTGGGCGACTTGGGATATCCCAGTGGACATCGTCCAGTTTGCAGACGACGGCTCGCTGAAGCTGAAGAAGTTCCGCAAGCAGATCAATGCCACCCTCGATGTACACCTTTTCACCCATCCTTCTAAGAAGCGCGGCGAGGTCCAAGGAGGAATATGGCGTGCCGGTAGCAATGAGGCGGACGCTCCCAAGCTCATTGATGGCGATCCAGCGACCTATTGGCAGCCCGATATAGCAGACCAACTCGTTGATTGGTCGGTCGATATCGACTTGGGCCGGCCGGTGTTGGCGCGAGAGATCAAGCTGATATTCCCCGACGAAGAGGACGCTCGGCCTTTGCGGCAGTTTAGCGTCTTTATCACTCAGGGTGCCCGGATCCAGGCCCAAGACGACGTGTTTCGCTATCGCAAGATTTTCCAGACGACTAAGCCCAACACTGAGACTAGCATTGCGATTCCGCTGCTGGGCAGTGCGCTGGATACCACGCGGGTGCTCGACGCAGATAGAGACGTTGATTTGGATGCCGAGCAGGATTTCCAGATGGTGCGGCTGATCCGCATCACCGCTGATGAAAAGAGCAGCGATGCAGCTCTGGCAGAAATTGAGGTCCTTGCTCAGGGAGACAACGTCAGCTTGGGAACCTTGGCAAGAGGTGGGCGCTTTGAACACGGCCTGCTGGCGCGCGAGCCACAGAACATGTTCGACGGCAATATGGACACCTTCGGCAATATTCTCACCTCGGGAGGGACCAAGGGCGGCTGGCGCGAGGGGGGGCTATGGTGGCAGGTAGATTTGGGTGCACTGTTCTGGATCGACGAGATGTTTATATATTTTAAAACTCGGGGTGAAGGCACGTCGAGTTTTTTGTTTGAAGGCCTGCACCACGGGCGCGGCTACAACATCCTGTTCTCGGACGGACGGCTCACTACCGGTGGGGATTTGGACCTGACTTTTCTGCTGCGCGAAGACATCGCTATTGACGCGGCATTGCTAGCTGATCGGCGGATTCGCCACATCCGCTATCTTTTTCAACCGCGCAAGATTCGCTACATCTTCTGGCACGGCCACGAGGACCAAGGTTGGTTTTCGCATCCGATGGAGTTTATGATCTTTTCTCCGGGCTATCCCGCGCAGGTGGTATTGCGTTCGGATTTTATCGACTTGGGCCAACTCGCTGGCGATGGTCGCGCCAAGGCCATCAAGCGCTTGCGCTGGGAGGCGACGATGCCGGATCAGACGCAGTTGCAGGTGCGCTCGCGGTCGGGCAATACCCTGCAAGAACTCTACACGTTCTACGACAAAAAGGGCGAGGAAGTCACCGAGACGCGCTACGGGAGCCTGCCCAAAGTCATCCGCGGCCCCATCGACACTACGGTCGTCGTGGGAGCCGATTGGGGCGCGTGGAGCAACTTCTACCAGCTTTCCGGCGAGGCGTTTAAGTCGGAGACGCCGCGCCGCTTTATTCAGTTGGAGTTGATTCTCTCCACGGAGGACCCCGCTGTCGCACCGGTGTTGCACGCGCTGGCACTGGATTTTGAGGATGCGTTGGTCGCACAGGCGGCTGGGCAAGTTATGCCGCGCCATGCCGTACCCAACGAAGCGACGCGGTTTACGTATGTGCTGCGGACGAGTGCGGCTGAGGGCGACTCGGGCTTTGACCGACTGCGCTTTTCCACGCCGAGTGCGGTGGATGCAGCGGATGTGCGACTGTGGATTGGTGGTGCGGCGCACAAGCCGAGTGGAGTACGCGTGGAAGGGGACTCGCTGCTGTTCGTAGATTTGCCGGAGGTAGTGCGGACGGATTCGATAGCCGTGGAGTTTACCACGAAGGTCCTGCGTAATGCCACGGTCTTTGCCGCGGACTTGGGGCAAGAGGCGCGTCCTGGTCTGTGGCAGTCGGTGGAGGCTATTGAGCGGCAAGCGAACTTGGTATTTCTGCCGGATCTACCCGGCAGCGAGCGATTGATCGGCGATTTGCAGGTTGTGCCGCCAGTGTTTTCGCCCAACGGCGACGGTATCAACGACCACGTGCAGATACGCTTTGCGCTGTTCAAGGCGGTGGATGCGTCTCCGAGCGTGCGCATTTTCGACTTGGCGGGTCGGGAAGTGGCGGTGCTGATGCCGTCTGGTAGGGATGTATTGCAGTCGTTTAATTGGGATGGATTGGATGCGTCGGGTGAGCGAGTGGCACCGGGCGTATACGTGTGCCGCATTGACGCGGGAGCCGATGCCGGACAGGGGGAAGTAATACGCACCCTAGCCGTAGCCTATTGAGGAATGCCATGACTGTCGCTCCAGCGGTGTATCGCGATCAGAAGTGGATCATCTCGCCCTTTGGCGACCTGTTCTTTTTTATTGGTACGCCGCTTTTGTGCTTGGTGACCATGTTGCCATTGCGGGCCGTGTTCGACTCGCAGACTATCGCCTTCTACGCGCTGGCGCTGTTTGCCACTGGGCATCACTTGCCCGGCTTTATGCGCGCATACGGCGACCCAGAGCTATTCAGCACTTTCAAGGAGAAGTTTCTCGTCGCGCCTATCGTCGTGCTCATCGTGACGGCGCTGGCGCAATTCAATACCCTGCACGGGCTTTTCCTAATGGTGCTAGTGTGGGAGATCTGGCACCTGTTTATGCAGCACTACGGCATCATGCGAATCTACGATGCCAAAAACAAAATTTTCTCCAAGCTCAATTCCCGGCTCGACTGGCTATTGACCTTGTGTGCCTTTGCAACGGTGGTCATCTATAGCCCCGAATACTTCCACCGCATCCTCGACCACAACCAGCGGGTTGGCGTACCCTTCCTGTCGGCCGAATTGACGTTCCTGCTCAAAAAGGTGCTGTTCTATGTTACGATGGCCGTACTCGCGGCGTACTTGGCCAATATCGTCCGGCGGGCGGTCTCCGGTCAGAAGATAAGCCTGCCCAAGATCGCGGTGATGGCGACTACGGTGTTCATCATCTACTACGGTTGGATACATATCAACGACCTCGTCATCGGCTACGCGGCCTTTGCCGTTTTCCACGATATCCAGTACTTCGCCATCGTCTGGATCTACAACAACAACCTCGTCAAAAGGCAGGAGCGCACCACCAAGCTCCTGCGCACCTTCTTCACCACGCGCACCTTGCCAATCTTGGTCGCGTACGTGCTGGTCTGCTTTGCCTACGGCAGCATCAACATGATGGAGGGCTTCCTCAAGTCCGAGCAGGCGATCAAAATGGTCGAGATCTTCGTCATCACCTCGACGCTTTTGCACTACTATTTCGATGGGTTTATCTGGAAAATCCGCGACCGCAAAAACCAAGCCAATCTGGGGATCAACGCCGAGGAAGGGTCCAACCGCATTGGATTGCAGACATTGCCGAGCGGCTTGGTCTCGTACTTCCGCGAAACGGGCCGACAGTTGGCCTATTTCGCAGTGCCGGTGGTGGCACTCTCGCTTTTCCAATTTTACTGGACGGCCGACGAGGCCGAGGCGCGGGAAAAGATGGTCGAATTGTTCCCGGACTTGGCTGGTGCCCACAACAACCTCGGCGTCTTCTATGCGCGGCAGGGTGACTGGGAAAGGGCTGCTGGCGAGTATCAGCGGGCGCTAGAGCTAGATGCGGGGGCCTATGAGGCACACAAAAACCTCGGTTTACTCTACGCGCGACGGGGGCGACGGGGCGATTGGGAAAAGGCGCATATGCACTACCAGCAGGCGATTGACCACAAGCCGCGCTACGTCGAAGCGCTCAACGCGCAGGGATTGATCTTTTTGCAGCGGGGCGAGTTCACGAGGGCAGAAGAACGCTTCCGCGAGGCCCTTGATGAGTTCGACTACGCCCCAGCGTACAACAACCTCGGTACGGCCTATTTGCATATGGAGAACTTGCCGGCGGCGATCGACGCCTACCAAAAAGCCGTCGCGCTCGACCGGGCCGACGCCTCGCACCACTTCAACTTGGGGTTGGCCTTGCAGAAGGCCGGAGAGAACGAGCAGGCGGTCGCCGCGTTTGCCTCGGCGCTCTCTTTGGAGCCTCGCCACGTCAAAGCTTATTTGAGCATGGCGCTTTCTTACCAGCGATTGGGCCACATTGCCGAGGCGCGGCAGGCGTTGCAGCAGTTATTGGCGGTGGACCCGAACCATGCCACGGCGGCGCGGCTATTGGCCCGGTTGTAAGCGGTGGTCCTGCCTAATGACGATGCGCTTGGTGGCCTTCGGTCGCTAGCGCGAGGGGATAGACGTCCAAACGTTCTAGGGCCGTAGCATCTTCGCGAATCCGGTACACCCCATTGACCGGCACGTTTGTAAAGGTCTGCACCGTGCCCGACGGCCAGTGCAAAGTCAGCTCGTCGAGTACTTCAGCTTCCCCCAATCCGATCTCCTGTTGTAAGGTCGAAGCCCCAAAACTCGCGCCCGTGCCGACGAGGATGTGAATCGTCCGCGTCCCAGCGTGGGCTTGAATCCGCGTCCCAATCCCGGCTCGATTCGACTTGGTCCCCTCTAGTTTGAGGGTGATCCAATGGTTGCCGTGCCCGGGGTTTTCAAAGAGCACGTTGGTGTACACGTCTCCCGAATAGGCTCCACCGACCACCGCATAGATGTCCTGATCGCCGTCGTTGTCGATATCGCCGAAGGCTACGCCGTGCCCTTTTTGCAGGTGTCCGAAGCCACCGGAGGTAGTTACATCTTCAAAGCGCTGACCCGAGGCGTTGCGGAACATGCGGTTGGGCATCAGCGAACGGTAGTCGGGGTCGCCGGTGCCAGCGTAGAAATCGAGCCAGCCGTCGTTGTCGAGGTCGCCGAAGTTGCAGCCCATCGTATAGAGGACCTTGTCACTGTGGGTCTGTCGGGCCATGTCGGCGAAGGTGCCGTCGCCTTGGTTGCGATAGAGGCGAGGCGGCTCGCCTTTGTGTGGTAGGCCCATGTAGTCGGCGGCGACATCGCCAGCGTCGGCCTTGTAGCCGGAGACGAACAGGTCCAGCCAGCCGTCGTTGTCGTAGTCCCAAAACCACACCGGAAAGCTGAACGTCGGCTGACCCACGCCAGCGCGGGCGGTTATATCGGAGAAACGCCAGCGGCCATTGGCGTCTGGCCCATCGTTGTGGAAAAGTAGATTGGGCTGTCCGAGGCGGGAAATGTAGAGATCGGGCCGGAGGTCGTTGTCGATGTCGCCCCAAGCCACTCCTTTAACGAAGCCATCGACGTCCAAGCCGACTTCTGCCGCCACATCAACAAAGGTTCCGTCGCCTTGATTGCGGAACAGCTCACAGGGATGATGCTCTTCGGCAGAGGACTCGTTGCCCACGAACAGGTCGAGCCAACCGTCGTTGTCGTAGTCGGCCCAGGCAGCCGTCTGCGTGGGGTGCAAAGTGAGCAGCCCAGCCACCTCGGTTACGTCGGCGAAAGTACCGTCGCCTTGGTTGCGCAATAGCGAATTGGGGTGGAGTCCGTCGGCACCAAACCAGCCGCCGCGCAGGACTAGCACATCGGCGAAGCCGTCGTTGTCAAAATCCGTCTGCACGGCGTTGAGGCCGCCAACTAGGCCGGTCAAGCCGGCGGCGGCCGTGCGCTCGGCAAAGGTACCGTCGCCTTGGTTGCGGAAGTAGCGCAGTGGATCGTCGAGGCCCCAAGAAGTGGCGATAATGTCGAGGAAGCCGTCGTTGTCAAAGTCTTCCATAATACCGCCTCCGGCCAAGCCGAGGACATTCAACCCCAAGGCGGGAGCTCGGTCGGGGAAGTGACCGATATCGGCGTCAGCGGCGAAGACCTTCGGGGGAATGAGATGGGCGGCTGGCACTTGGTGGGGGTACTCGCCTACGGTCATATAGGCGATGTTGAGCAACCAGCGCGAGGTCAGGTCGTAGGGCGTCTTTTCTAAGATTGCTCGGTAGTAAGCAATGGCTGCACGCGATCCATCTTGTAGCTTATGGACCCCTTCGGCTGAGATGGGTAGCAGACAGGAAGCGAGGTTGTGGTCGTCGATGCAGTTTTGCTGCTCGCCGAGACGCAGATAGGCGAGGGCGATCATCTCTTCGAGACTCGGCCGGGTGCGGAAGCGGTGGATGGCAGCTTGCTCGCGCACCTGCTCGAACAGGGTGGCTGCCTCGGCAGATGCGCCGGCGCGCAGCAACTCTTTGGCTAGTTCGACCTGTTGGCTGAGCTGTTGCACGGGGTCGTCTAGTGTGGGCTGACGGCGCAGCCAGTCAACGCGGTGCTGGCTCAAATAGATGTTGTCCTCGGCGTTGGCCTGAGCGGCGAGGGCGGCAAGTTGCTCGGCCATGTGCTGAGTGCCGGGAGTCTGGTAGGGATCGGCAGCACAACTCGCTAGCGCGAGGGCCAAGAAGGCGATGGCGCAGGGGTTCATAAGGGTATAGGTCGGAAGATTAGACGACTTTTATTTGAGCAAGGTTAGTTGTTTGGTGGCTAAATAGCCTCCGGCTTGCAATCTGTAGAAATAGATGCCGCTGGCGACTGTGTGTCCGGCGTCGTTGCGCCCATTCCACTGGGCGCGGTAGTGTCCAGCGGTAAGAGATCGTGAGACCAAGGTGCGGATCTTTTGGCCTATCGCGTCGTACAGGGTCAATTCGACGGCGGTCGGAGCCGCTAGCTGGAATTCGATGGTCGTGGCCGCATTGAAGGGATTGGGGTAGTTCTGGGTAAGGGCAAAGGCGGCCGGAGTGGTCCCTTTGGCTGCAACGGGGTCTAGACTGGCGATCCATTCTGCGATGAGGTCGGCCCCGCGCTCGTCGATGATTGAGGAAGCTAGCGGCGGCATGCGAAAGGTGCCCATCGTCAGCAGCCGCAGGTAGAGCGTGGAAAGCTGCGGCTCTCCGGGGGAGAGGATGAGGGCCTCGGGTTCGCCTATATCGCCGAGTGTGGGGAAAGCCCCGACCGTATTGGTTTCGGTCAAGGGCGTGTCGTAGCGCAGGTCGATGATGGTGCGGCCGACGCTCTCGGGCCGGTGGCACGGCGCACAGTTGACGTCCAAGTACGAGCGGGCGCGCTGGCCGAGCGGGATGCTGGGGTCGAAGGGGTTGGGCAGGTGAGGCAAGGAAGACAGGTCGGTTGGCAACTCCTCGGTGAAAAGGCCCTGTTGGGCGAGGGTGTGCAGTTGGTTTTGCTCCGCGTCTGTGTAGAGTTGGGCCGTGTGGACGCCGAGGACGTAGCCCGCGCCCTTGGTGTGGCAGACCTCGCAGTCTTGGCGCGCGGGAAAGTAGTACTCCTGCAAGAGAAAGCCCACCGGATCTTGAGGGTCGTCAATCACGTATGCAACAGTCGTGCTGTCGGCGAGCAAGGTGGCGTCGGTGCCGGCTTCGTTCCACAGGTAGCTATAACCGTCCCAACCCGGAGTACCTACGCGCTTGATGAGGAAGCGCGTTTCGATGATGCGCCGGCTGGCCGGATCGCCGCGCACCAAGTCGAGGTAAAAGTTTTTGATCAGAAGGGTCTCGTCGGGAAAGCTCCAAGGCCCGCTGCTGGCAAAGTCAATGCGCTCGCCGGGCGGCAGGCGAATGAACCGAGTCTTTGTGGTTCCGTCCGACCAAAACGGCGCATTGACTTCGTACGGCACTACACTGGCTGCGGGCGTTTGCGTGGGTAGGTCGCTGAAAACCTGCGCATCGGCCAAGCTCGCAGGTGGGAATTCCTCAGCGGGCGGCAGGACGATTTCCCACAGCCCGCGCTTGCCGCTCCATTCGATCACATAGAGGCGGTTGCCGATAATTTCCGCGTCAATGGGATTGGAAAATCCGCCGACGATGCGAGTGACGCGCGCTTCGTAATTGTCGCCGACTTTGGCCAAATCGAGATGCAGCAGGTCCTGGCTGGGGTCGTTGAACGGCCCGTTGACGCTGTCCCCGTCGGGATCGCCGCGAGTCCAACTGAGCGTGAAGCCGTCGCCTTGGAACGGCTCGGCAAGGGCACGGTCCGCGTCGAATACCAATCCGAGCGGCGAGCGGTGTGCGGTGAAGGTGCCAAAGCGCACGCCTTCCTCACTGGCGTCCTTGATGCGGCCGTCGGCGGGATCGCGGTAGGCGTCGGCGTCTGGTCCGAGATTGATCACCGGGTCGGTGAAATCGCGCGGTGGCGGTGGGTATGTGGGATCGTTGTGGTAGTAGCCTTCGCGCACGGCCGTGGAGCGAGGGGAGAGGAGGAAGTCGGTGGCTGGGTCGTAGTTGGGAAATTGCTGGGGGGTGTCGTCGAGTCCCATGCGCCAAGGGAAGCCGTAGTGATGCCCTTGACGCAGCCAATTGAGTTCCTCGGGCATGTCTCGGCCCGGTCCGTTTTCCGTGGTAAAGAGGTCGCCGTTGGGCGCGAAGGCGAAGTCGTAGGCATTGCGCAGGCCCTCGGCAAAGAGGAAGCCTTGGTCGAGGAGGGCATAGCGGCTGTTGGGCAGCACGAGGTCGCGGGCATTGGTCGGGACGCGCAAAATTACGGCGGTGAGCGCGGTTTCGCGCAGCCCGGGGAAGTGCCCATCGCCGTCTTGGATCTCGCCGTGATCGGTGCGCGAGCCGCTGTTGATAAAGAGAGAGCGATTGTCGGGGCTGACGATTAGTGCGTTGACCTCGTGGTTGTAGATGCAGTCGCACCGCTCATAGGGTTCGGTCTCCGCGAGGGTGAACCAGATGCGCTCGCCACTGCTTGGATCGACTTCGCCCTTGGTGATGGTGGCGATGTTGTAGATGGACAGGTCAATGCGTTTGAGGACGTAAAAGGTGCTGGCTTCGTCGATAAATAGTGCGCTCGGGCGGATGAAACCGTGGTCGGCGACCGTGTACACTGTGCCCTCAGGCAAGAGGGTGATGTCGCCATTGGTTGTCTTGAGGACGTAGCGGTTGTTGGTCGTAGGGTCGCGGCCAAAGATGGAGGCGGCGAGGATGTCATTGATGGGAACGTCGGCGGGCAGGTTGTCCGGGTCGAGCTGTTCCCATTGCCGCTCGCCGGTGTCGGCATTGAGCAAAATTCCTCGGGCGAGGGCAAACTGGCCGCTGTTGCGGGGGCCGTGGCGATTGGACGCAAGATAGAACGAGCCATCCGGCCCGATGGCAAAGCCCGTAAAGCCGCTGCTGATGCCGTGGTCGCGGTGGGAGTATGTTGGGACGCGCCTAGCCGCTGTTAGGTCGATGCGTTCAATCGCGCCGTCCTGCCGCAAGATGTAGAGCGCGTCGTCGCGCGGATCCTTGGCGATGCGGATGGTGCCTTGGGAGACGCCGAGGATGCGGCGGATTTCAATGTCGTCGCGGGTGGCTTTCGGGTCGGCGTACGCGGTGGAGCAAAGGGCAGCGAGCGCGGCGAGCGAGAAGCAACGGACCAGCATGGGGTTCTTTAGAAATGCTCACTTGAGCAGTGTGAGTTGGCGGGTGGCGACAAAGTCACCGGCCGATAGTTGGTATAGGTACGCGCCGCTGGCTACTGATTCGCCGCGCTCGTTGCGCCCGTCCCATTGCAGGCGGTGATGCCCGGCGGGCAGGGAACCGCTGATGAGGGTGCGCACGCGCTGGCCGTTGATGCTGTAAATGGACAACTCGACTTGGGACGGGAGACCGAGTTGGAAGGCAATGGTGGTGCTTGCGTTAAAGGGATTGGGGAAGTTTTGCTCCAGCGCGAACTCTGCGGGCACAACGCCTGCGGCTTCGGCAACAGCCGTCTCGGTTGCAGCCTGCTGCAGGACGATTTCCCACAGTCCACGTCCACCGCTCCATTCGATCACATAGATGCGATTGCCGATGATCTCCGCGTCAATGGGATTGGAAAACCCGCCGACGATGCGGGTGACGCGCGCCTCGTAGTTATCGCCGACTTTTGCCAAGTCGAGGTGCAGCAGGTCCTCACTGGGATCGTTGAACGGACCGGCAACATCATCGCCGTCGGGATCGCCCTCGGTCCAGCTAAGCACAAAGCCATCGCCTTGGAATGGCTCGGCGAGGGCCTGATCCACGTCGAATACCAATCCGAGCGGCGAGCGGTGCGCGGTGAAGGTGCCGAAGCGCACGCCCTCTTCGCTGGCATCCTTGATTTGGCCGTCGGCTGGGTCGCGGTAGGCGTCGGCGTCCGGTCCGAGGTTGATCACCGGCTCGGTGAAGTCGCGCGGCGGCGGTGGATACGTGGGATCGTTGTGGTAATAGCCTTCGCGTACAGCCGTGAACCTAGCGGGAAGAAGGAAGTCGGTGGCTGGGTCGTAGTCGGGAAATTGCTGTGGGGTGTCTTCAAGACCCATGCGCCAGGGGAAGCCGTAGTGATGGCCTTGGCGCAGCCAGTTGAGTTCCTCGGCCATGTCGCGATCCGGCCCGTTTTCCGTGGCAAAGAGGTCGCCGTTGGGCGCGAAAGCGAGGTCGTAGGCATTGCGCAGGCCCTCGGCAAAGAGGAAGCCTTGGGAGCGGAGAGCGTCGCGGTCGTTGGGTAGCACGAGGTCGCGGGCATCGGTCGGAACGCGCAAGACGATAGCCGTGAGCGCGGTTTCGCGCAGGTCGGGAAACTGCCTGTTGCCGTCTTGTATCTCGCCGTGATCAGTGCGCGAGCCGCTGTTGATAAAGAGCGAGCGGTTATCGGGACTGACGACTAGCCCGTTGACCTCGTGGTTGAAGATGCAATCGCACCGCTCATAGGGTGCAGTCTCTGCAAGGGTAAACCAAGTGCGCTCGGCGTTGACGAGGGTAGTATCGACGTGACCCCGTAGTACCTTGGGGAAGCTGTACCACTTATTTTCGCTGACGATCTTGCCTTGCTTGTCGTGAAAGGTGTAAAACTCCTCGCTGCTATTTGGATTGATCTCGCCCTTGGTAATGGTGGCGATGTTGTAGCTGGACAGGTCGATGCGTTTGAGGACGTAAAAGGTGCCAGCGTCGTCGATAAACAGGGCACTGGGGCGGCTGAATCCGTGGTCGGCGGCCGTGTACACCGTGCCCGATGGTACGAGGGTGATGTCGCCGTTGGTTTTGAGCGCGTAGCGGATGTCGGTCGTGGGATCGCGGCCGAGGCTGGTGGCGGCAAGGATGTCGTCGATGGGAACGTCGGCGGGCAGGTTGTCTGGGTCGAATTGTTCCCATTGCCGCTCGCCGGTGTCGGCATCGAGCAAAATGCCTCGGACAAGGGCAAAGTGGCCGCTGTCGCGCGGACCACGGCGGTTCGACGCAAGGTAAAACGAACCATCCGGCCCAATGGCAAAGCCCGTAAAGCCACTGCGGATGCCGTGATCGTCTCTGGAGTATGCGGGTGTGTGCGCGGCTGCCGCTAGGCTAATGCGATCAATCGAACCGTTCTGCCGCAAGGTATAGAGCGCATTGTTGCGTGGATCCTTGGCGATGCGAACCGTGCCTCGGGGGACGTTGAGAATGCGGCTAATTTCAATGTCGTCGCGGGTAGCTTGCGGGTCGGCATAGGCGGTGGAGCAAAGAGCAGCGAGGACAGTAAATGAGAGGTAACGGGCGAACATGGAGTCCTTTCAGAGAGAGCGGGACGGGTGTGAAAAGGATTTAAGATAGAAGGTTTCGCTGCAATGACAAACATCGATATCAAAGATCATTCAAGCGGCCTTTGCGCAAACTGTACAAGTAGTTCACATCCCCTCTATAAATTCGCACATTTGAACGGTTGCAAGCGGAGGGCAAGTTGGCGGAACTGTTCGACTTAGAAACGGAGCTAATAACCCTTTGCCTAACAGGTCATTAGCACGTTTATATCACGCCGCGTCGTCGATGCGGTCGCCGAAGAGGGTGTGCGAGGTGGTGCGGGCGATGCGAACGGCTACGAGTTCGTTGCTCGCTGCTAATTGCGGAAAAATCGCCGTCTTACCCTGTGGGGTGCGGCCGTAGTAGCGGGGTTGGCCATCGGCGGCTGGCCGCTTAGACGGGCCTTCGACGAGGACCTCGACCGTGCGGCCAACTTGCCGCTGGTTGATCTGGCGCGAGATTCCCTCTTGCAGGGCGATGATGTGCTGGAGGCGCTCGCCCTTGACGGCTTCGGGGACGTCGTCGGGCATCTTCTTGTGGGCGTATGTGCCCTCTCGCTCTGAGTACTTGAACATGAAAGCCGAGTCGTAGCGGATCTCTTCCATTAGATCGCAAGTCTGGCGGAAGTCCGCGTCGGTCTCGCCGCAAAAACCGGTGATGATGTCGGTCGTCAGGGCGAGATCGGGTAGGGCGGCGCGCAGCTTGTGGACGAGTTGTCGGTATTGATCGACCGTGTACCCGCGCCGCATGCGGGCGAGTTGTTCGTCCGAGCCGCTTTGGACCGGCAGGTGTAGGCTCGGGCACACCGGGCCGACCTCGGCCATGGCGGCGATCACGCGGTCGGTAAAGTCAACCGGATAGGGCGAGGTGAAACGCACCCGCTCAATGCCCTCGACTTGGCTGACCTGTCGCAAGAGATCGGCGAAATCTACGTTGCCAGCGCAGTAGGAATTAACGGTCTGGCCGAGTAAGGTAACTTCCTTGAACCCCTCGGCAGCAATGCGTTGTACCTGGCGAACGATGTCATCGGCGGACACGCTGCGCTCTCGGCCACGCACAAAGGGCACAATACAGAAAGTGCAGAACTTGTCGCAGCCACGGATGATGGTCACCCAAGCATTGGTACCGGTTGTGCGCTGGGGATGGACGCCGCTGTAGTTCTCGGAGCGGTCGAGCCGTACGTCTAGGAGCGCGTCGTCGCTAGATTGGGCGAGGAGTTGGGGCAGACGGCGGTAGGAATCCGGCCCCATGACCAAATCGACGAAAGGTGCGCGGTCTGGCAGGGTATTGCTCAGGTGCTGGGCCATGCAGCCGAGGATGCCCAAGGTGAGGTTGGGGCGGTGGGCGCGGAGGCCGTTGAGCTGGCTGACGCGGCCAATGACCCGCTCCTCGGCGTGTTCGCGCACCGCACAGGTGTTGAGCAGGATGATGTCGGCCTGCTCGGCGCGTTCCGTAATCTGAAATCCGGCGTCGGCGAGGATGCTGGCCACCAACTCGCTGTCGGCCACGTTCATCTGGCAGCCGTAGGTCTCGATGTACACGCGGCGGCCCGCCGGACCGGGGCGCGTTGCCACGGGCTGGTATTCGGTCGTCTCAAGGAGAGGCAAGTTCATTGGCGCACTCCGAAAGTTAGCTCTTCGCGGGCTTGCTCGATTTGCACGTCCACGAATTCGTTGGACGTGGCCGGGCCGGCGAAGAGGACCTTGACGTAGTTGTCGCTCAAGCCGACCTGCAAGCCGGTGGCTGAGTCTGAACGCCCCTCGGCGAGGACTTGGAGTGAGCGGCCGACAAAGCGCTGGTGGAAGGCGAGTCGCTTGGCTGCGCCGAGGGCGATGAGCGCTTGGCTGCGCTCCTTTTTGACGCTAGCGTTCTGATGCTCGGGCAGACGCTCGGCCGGGGTGCCTTCTCGCTGGGAGAAGGAAAAGACGTGGAGATACGTCAACGGCAGGTCGGCCAATAGGGCGTGAGTCTGGGCAAAATGCGCATCGGTTTCCCCGGGGAAGCCGACCATGACGTCGGCACCAATGGCGCAATCGGGGATGCGGCTGGCGATTCGCTCGATCCGCTCGGCGTAATAGGCGCGGGTGTAGCGCCGCCCCATGCGCTTGAGGATGTGGTCGTCGCCGCTTTGCAAAGGCACGTGGAAGTGGCGGCAGATCGCTGAGGAAGCCGCGGCTTGGTCGATCAGTGCGTCGGTGACGTAACCCGGCTCAATGGAATTGAGGCGAATGCGCTCTAGGCCGTCGATTTGCTCCAGTGCTTCGAGCAGCTCGACGAGGGCCTCGGGCTGGCCTTGGTCGAATCCGTAGCGGCCCGTATGGACGCCGGTCAGGGCAAGTTCGCGGTAGCCGGCTACGACCATGCGTTGAGCTTGGGCGACAACTTCGGCGGCGGGGCGGCTTGTGCTGTGCCCACGCACCGCCGGGATGATGCAATAGGTGCAGTGTTCGTCGCAGCCGTCTTGGATTTGCAGGCTACCGCGCGTGCGGCCTTGGGGCACCGCGCCGTCAATGGCGAGAAATTGCTCCGTGCGCGGCCTCGTCGCCGAGGGTGCGGGGATCTCGGCACCCGCTATATGCGCTTCGAGCAACTCGACGAGTTGGGCCTTCTGGCCGTTGCCCACGACCAAGTCAGCACCGGCCGCGGTGAGGTCTGCTGGCCGCCGCTGGGCATAGCAGCCAGTGGCGACGATCTCCGCGCTTGGATTGCGACGCCGGGCGCGACGCACGGCCTTGCGCGAGTCCGCATCGCCTGCGCCGGTGACCGTGCAGGTATTGACCACGTACACGTCGGCCTCAGTGCCGAAGGGCACGACTGAATAGCCGCGCTCGGTCAGACGATGGGCGAGGGCTTCTACTTCGTAGGCATTGAGCTTGCAACCCACGTTTTGCAGGGCCACGCGCGCGTTTTCGGATGTTGGAGTGCCCATAAGTCCGTCAAGGAAAACGAGATAGACTATAAAACTTAAAGATCAGCCCTCTCTGGGGCAATGGGCCGATTAGGCAGATAGTGACTCAATTTGAGATCCAGTGATGTGCTCTAGGTAAAGCGGCACAGGTAAAAATCCCTTAGTCATCTCCCAGCAAGCGGGCTACAGCTCCCTTGCCGGCGGCCTGCTTGCGAGTGTAGTGAGCAGGCATCTGGCTATCGGTCCAGCGACCGGCGTTCTGCAACTCGACCAAACTAGCGCCGCGTTGGACAAGCTCTTGAGCCGTTCCAATGCGAAGGCTGTGGCCGCTTGCTCCCTCGATACCGATCTGATTGGCGGATGCTTTGATGGCTAGCCGAGCGCCGTCCACTGTCAAGCGGTCGTTACTCATGTATATCAAGGCGGGGACCTCATTTCTGTGCAACGGATGAACCCCTTGAGCGTCAGAAGAATAGAGGGACGTAAAAGTTTGACAGGCTTCCCCATGCAGTCAAAGGAGCAACTTATGTCCTGATAGTTATAGTTATAAGCACTCTATGATCTGGCCTCGCTTTCATAGGAGCCTTTTTTCATCCAGTGCCTCAGTCTAAAATTCTCGGGAGATGCCCCGATGCGCGATTTGTCTTGTTGCCTATTCTCCCTTTTTGTCCTCTCCTGCTCGCAAGACCCGCACCTTTCTTCCCCATCCGTCTCTGATGAACAGTCGGGGCCGTGGCAAACGGTCTCGATTAATGGCGTAACCTACCAGCGCGTGGATGCCAAGGCCACAGCCACCCGAAGCGATTTGCTTCATCGCGATTCCAATTCGGGACGAGGTCGAAGAGGGTCAGATTCACTTTCCCGGTGCGGTGGTCATTGTTAGGCACACCTACTAGATTAATCCTTTTGACAAGTGCTGGTTTGCTGCTTCCCTGTGTCATGCTACCGAACGGCATTACCAAGTGGCAGGTGCGCAGAGGAGAGATATGGGATACAACCTCATTGAAGAACCTATTATTCGCGTTGAACAGGCATCAGGCGCACAGGATACCAGGACGCTGCCGCAGGTGTACAGTGCGCTTGTAGCCGACCAGATCGTTCACTATACGGCACTTCGGCCGCACCAAGTATTCGCTTGGCACGCATTTTTGGTTCAGGTGGCCGCAATGGGGCTAGAAGCACTTGAGTGGAACGAGCCGCCCGGAGATGACGAGATCGCTTGGACCGAAATCCTACGTGCGCTCACACCCGATTGGTCCAATGACGAGCCGTGGTCGCTAGTCACGCCGCCGGATCACCCGGCACTGTTACAGGCCCCCGTATCCAAAGCCGATCTCCCGCAGTACAAAAAGGAATTCAAGAATGAAATAAGCACACCAGATGAGTTGGACATGCTGGTAACCGCGAAAAACCACGATTTAAAAGGTTCGCGCATGACGCATAGTCACCCTGATGACTGGCTTTTTGCCCTAGTCTCACTGCAAACGCAGGAAGGCGTTATGGGTAGAGGCAAATACGGCATCGCACGGATGAACGGCGGCTATGGCAGCCGGTCCTATCTTGCGCTTCGTCCAGCGGAGGCATCGGTTGGAGCAGCGTTTTGGCGCGACCTTACGGTCATCCTTGAGAAACGGGACATCCTGTGGGATACGGCACAAACGCATGGTTTTGCCACACAGCAAACAATTCCTCTGATCTGGACGGAGTCATGGAGCAGGGGGGATCAACCCCTACCGCTTTCGCGCCTGCATCCGCTATTTGTCGAAATGTGTCGGCGGATTCGTTTAGAAAGCCGAGATGGCCGCCTCTTTGCCCAGACCGCAGGCTCTAAACATGCGCGTGTTGCTGCAAGTCACCTGAATGGCAACCTCGGTGATCCGTGGACGTTGGTTGAACTTTCCGATCCGCCTAAGTCGTTGTCGATCACGAGCGAAGGGTTTTCCTATCGGCGCTTGAGCGAGTTGATATTCGGTTCGGACAAGCGATCCTACCGCTTGCCGCTTCTCGCGGAACCGAGTGAGCAAGAGCGTACATCGTCGGCACAGCTTGTCGCAACGGGTATCGCACGTGGCCAAGGCAAGACGGAGGGGTTTCATAGCCAAGTCGTAGATATACCGCCCAAGGCTATTTCGTTGTTGGTGGGTGACAGGCAAGGCATTGCACAGAGGGCCCAAGAGCGCGTCCGCCGAGCCGGAGAAGCACAAGGCAAATGCCTGAGATCGTCCCTAATCGTGCTCTTTCAGATCCAGAATGGAAGAAACCATCTTAATGATGACCTTACTAAGCCGTGGTTAGATCGTTTTGACCATCGGGTAGATCAACATTTCTTCGCAGAACTTTGGCATTCTCTCGAAATGGATGAGGAAGAGGCCAGCCATGAGTGGGACAAGACCTTAGCAGACATAGCCCGCAAGACGTTGGATGAGGCTAGCGAAGCCGCGCCGAGCCTCGACGAGCGGCGCATCATGGCGCAAGCCCGGGCGAGCAATATGCTAGAAGGTGCCCTTTACAAGCATCTGTCCAACTTACGCCAAAAAAAGGTGGCTGTAGAAGCTGATGACGAACCACAATGAAGTACCTATCTGGAAACAGGAGGCAGGTTGGCTTGCCAAAATCGCTTCCCGTCTTGCGAATGATGGATTTTCAATGGGGGATTATGCCGTCTTGCGGCGCATGAATCCGCAGACTCCGTCTAGCCACGCCGAAATAGCAGCCGAGCGACTGCTTGCCTCCGCCGGCGCGGAGCCTACGGGGGAAGCAGACCGGCAACGTTGGTTGCTGATTATCCACTGTTTGGCCCTGACGCGGGGGCAACACTCTCACCGTGCCTCCACAGGTTCCGTTCTTGCACAAGTGCAGTATTCAGAAGAACGCATCAACCGCTTGCTGTCTTCTGACTTTGAGGTAATCGCCAATGTGCTACCACGGCTCGCCCGATTCTTAGGGGCCAAGGGTGTGGTCATAGATTGGCTACCCTTGGCTCGTATTGCCCGCTGGACTGGACGCGCCGAAAGTCGCGCCGACCAATCTCGCAACCGAGTGGCACGGGAGTACGCCCGCGCCACCGCTAATTGAGGGGAACGCAGTATGCCCTCAGCTCGATTCATTCAAATCCACTGGCTTGCTTCCTATCCCGGAGCCTTGTTAAACCGCGACGATGCTGGCTTGGCCAAGCGCCTACCTTTCGGTGGGGTCACCCGCGGGCGGGTATCCTCTCAGTCGCTAAAGCGCCACTGGCGCTTGGCCGGTGCCGATAGCCTCGAAAATGCTGTGGACAATTCGTGGGCGCTGCAAAACCTTGAAATTCCTATGGGATTCCGCACCAAGCTCGCCGTAGAGAACAAGATTATGCCGCGGGCACTCGAAAATCAGCCCACCGATGACAACATCGCTAAAGCTGTCGAGGAGGAACTGCTCAAGGGAGTGTACGCCAAAAATGCGGCCGATCCGAAGAAGCGCCAGGCCCTGTACTTCGGTGAGTCGGAACTGGAGTTTCTCGCCGAACTTGCCGCGCAAGCACTCGCAGAAGATACCCCCGAAGAGGCAGGCGAAAAATTGGCCTCCCTAATCAGGGAGCAGCGGGCGAATTTGCGGGCACTAAAAGACGGTGCTGGCCTTGGTGCGGCACTATTCGGACGCATGGTTACTTCCGATCCGGCAGCTAATACCGACGCTGCTATTCACGTCGCTCACGCCCTCACTGTCCATAAGCTGGAGCGAGACCTCGACTACATGACCGTTGTTGATGACTTGAAAAGCCAAGCTGAGGGAGACGATTCGGGATCGGCGGGTATCTTCGATATGGAACTGACTAGCGGTCTCTACTACGGCTATGTTGTCGTGGACATCGGCCTACTGGTTTCCAATCTCGCACAAGATAGGGAAATCGCCGCCCAGGTGGTCGAGCACTTGGTACATCTTATTGCTCAAGTTTCTCCCGGCGCGAAGAAAGGCTCCACCGCACCCTATGCGTGGGCCGAATTGATGCTGATAGAGGCCGGATCCCGCCAGCCGCGTACTCTCTCTAATGCCTTCCGCGATCCAGTTGATGTGAGGGCCAACGGGTTGCTCAAAAAGGCGGTTGGGCAGATGAACGCACATCTTGCTAGCTTGGATGCTGCCTACGGAGGTGACGAAGTTCGGTGTCAACTAGCCGTCGATGCAGATGCCGTACTGTCCGAGATCGACCAAAAGAACCTCGATGATCTCGCTCAGTGGACTGCTGATGTAGTGCGTGGCAGCGCGGGAACGACTGGATGAACAAGGACCACCTCATACTGCGCCTCGACGCGCCGCTGATGAGTTTTGGCGGAGTCGTCATCGACAATTTCGGGGAGACGGACGATTGGCCTAGTGCCTCTTTATTGGTCGGCATGATCGGCAACGCCCTCGGATACCGGCGCACGGACAGGGAAGACTTACAGGCTCTGCAAGACCGTCTAGTGTTTGCCTGCCGGGCCGACTGCGAGGGAGAAAGGCTGAGGGATTTCCAGGCCGCGGCCTTGAACAAGAACGACAAAGGATGGACGACGCACGGGCAACCCGAAGGGCGCGATGGCGGTGCTAAAACCTATATGGGCAAGCACCTCCGCTATCGCTTCTATTGGACGGACCGAGTAATTACCGTAGCTCTGCGTCTGGAGCCAGCGGAGGGTGATCCGTCTCTTGACCAAGTCGCTAAAGCATTGGACTATCCGGCGAGGCCTCTGTTTATCGGCCGCAAGCCGTGTTTGCCGACAGCACCACTGCTCGTCGGTCAAGGAAGAGGAGAGAGTGCCTTGGACGCGGTCGCGAAAGTTCCAGCGATGGCCGCTAAAAAGCAACGGCAGAGGCAGGTTGATCACATTGCGTTTGCGCCGGTTCACGATAGACCGCATCCCTTCGTCAAGGACCAGCACCGGGAAGTGCGAGTAAGCGGCAGACGCAATTGGATAAGCGATGTGCATGGTGGGGAACAGCGCTGGTTGGAGGGGCGCTTGGCCATCTCTGCGGAGGATCCGCTGTGACTACTCCCTTGTCGCTTATTCGTTTGCATCCCAACACGACGGCCTTCGTACATTGGGCTATCGAGAAGGGCTACCTTCCCCGACGTGGAGACGCTGACCTAGGCTACGCTCTTCATGCAGCGCTAAAGGAAGCGCTAGGCGACTTCGCGCCTAGGCCCTTCGTTTTTCAGCAACCACGCGAAGGGGAAGGAGCCGTGCTAGGCTATGTTCAGGCAAAGCCCGAAGCCATAACAGAAGCTGCTGGCCTGCCGCCGATTCGTGCATCGGCGGACGCGCTTGGTCTCCAGACGATTGAGGCCTGCGCCATGCCAGAAGATTGGCGGACGGGTGCCCGCTTCAGCTTTGAGGTGCGTACACGTCCCATTGTGCGTTCTCGCGGTGCCGGGCGTAGCGGACCCAGCTATGAGGTCGATGTCGCAGCATGGGCAGCTCGCCGCGCCGAAGAACGCACCGAAGGATTGCCGGCAAAAGAGGATGCTTATCGAGAGTGGCTAGCTGTACGCTTTGATTTGCATGGCGTTCGCCTGATAGCTGCACAGCTCGTCTCCATGCGACGGACACGCGTACTCAGACGGCCGATCATTAGAGGGAATCGGCGCGTACAGGAAATTGAGGGGCCGGACGTTCTTTTTCGTGGCAATTTAGAGATAACCAACGGAGAGCGCTTTACCGAAGGCATTATGTGCGGCATTGGGCGGCACACGGCTTTTGGCTTTGGCTGCCTGCTTTTGGCACCTATAGGTACTTGGGGATAAATATCATCCTCAGCCAAGATTCGATTGTTATGACTTGGCGCGATTTCTCCGAACATGGCGGTCAGGGCGTCAGGCTGCCGGCAGAGCCTCCACGGTCATTCTATGAGTCGGATGGTGCTTTACTCGTCTGACGTGAGTTATAGCTCCTTATATACACTTACTTGTGTTAGAGGTTGCCCCGCCTGCGCGGGGATGGCCCTTGGACGGACGAAGAGAAAGACCTGAATAACAAGGTTGCCCCGCCTACGCGGGGATGGCCCTATGCGTACTGGCACCGCTTGTCAGGTCCAGTAGGTTGCCCCGTCTACGCGGGGGATGGTCCCCTGTTCGGGATCGACAAGACGGGGGTACTGGGGGGAGCTCGGCGAGAAGCGCGAGTGCTGCCGCCGGAAAGTCATGGCCGCCCCGTCGTCGTCGCCAACGTCAGCGTCCCGTCTCGAAGTCGATGTGTTGCCATGAGAAACGAAAAACCCCCGTGCCAAATCTCCCGGCACGGGGGTTTTCTTTAAAACAGCCCTCGTTAAAAAATTATTTTCAAACTGACGCACTGCCCTTAGGCGGGTTCGAGCTGGGCGTACGCGACGGCGATGCGTTTGGTCCGCGTCCCAAAGCGGATGGAGAGCTTCATCTTTTCGCCCTGCCCCTCGCGGCTGACGATTTGGCCGCGCCCCCATTGGGGGTGGCGCACCCACTGGCCAACGGCGAGGAAGTCGTCTTGATCGACAAACTCGTCAAAGCCGGGCGACTGCTCGGCGTCCCACTCGTAGTGGACGCCTTGGGGATCCTTTTTGCGGGGCGGCGGGCCGACGCGTTGCCGCGAGCGGTCAAAGCCGCGGTCCAACTCGTAGTTCTGAGTCGTCAGTTCGGCGGGGACTTCGCTTAAAAATCGCGAGGGTTCGGTCGCGAGCAGCGAGCCGTACGCATAGCGACGCAGGGCATAGGTGAGACTGAGTTGCTCTTGCGCACGGGTCATGCCCACATAACAGAGCCGGCGTTCCTCCTCGATGGCTTGGGGATCGGGATCGTCGACGGCCCGCGCCGTGGGAAAGAGGTTTTCTTCGAGGCCGCAGACAAAGACCAAGGGGAACTCTAAGCCCTTGGCGCTGTGCAGGGTCATCAAGGTAATGGCGTTGCTGTCGCTGTCGTTTTCGTCCGCCGAGGTCAGCAGCGACTTTTCTTCGAGATAGGTCGCTAACGTCGAGTCTGGGTTTGCGTCGGCGAACTCGGTCATATCGGCTAATAACTGGTCGAGATTCTGCAAGCGCGCCTCGGCTTCTGGGGTGTTTTCCGCTGCGAGCATGGCGCGGTACCCACTTTTTTCGACGACGGCAAAGCCCAGTTCGGGGAGGGAGAGTGCATCGGCAGCGGCCACCAGTTCGCTGATCAGGGCTGCGAAGGCAGCGAGGCTTTTTTGCGCGCGGCCAGTGAGGTTGGGTACCTCGTCGAGGTGCTCAAGTGCAGTGGAGAGACTCCAGCCTTGGGTTTGGGCAAAAGCTTGCAGGCGATCGAGAGAGGTGTCACCAATGCCGCGGCGGGGCGTATTGACGATGCGGCGCAGGGCAATGTCGTCGGCCGGGTTGACCAACAGGCGCAAATAGGACAGCACATCGCGGATTTCGCGGCGGTCGTAAAAACGGATGCCGCCGACGATTACATAGGGAAGACGGGCGCGTTGCAACTCTTCTTCAAAGGGTCGCGACTGGGCGTTAGTGCGGTAGAGTACCGCGGCGTCCCCAAGCCCATAGCGTCCCAAGCGGTCGTAGCGGCGAATGGCATCGACCACGTGGCGAGCCTCGCGGCGGTCCGAGTCGCATTCGACGACCGCGACTGGGTCTCCTTCGGGGCCGTCCGTCCACAGCTCTTTGCCCTTGCGGCCTTGGTTGTGGCTGATGACGGCGTTGGCCGCGGCGAGGATGCGGCCAGTGGAGCGGTAGTTTTGCTCCAGCCGCACGCTACGGGCATCTGGATAGTCGCGCTCAAAGTCGAGGATGTTGCGGATGTCGGCACCGCGGAATTGGTAGATCGACTGGTCGTCGTCTCCGACCACGCAGATGTTGCGGTGGTGAGCTGCTAGCTGGCGGCAGAGCAGGTACTGGGGCCGGTTCGTGTCTTGGTATTCATCGACGAGCAGGTGCTCAAAGCGCTCTTGGTAGGTTTGCAGAATGTCTGGGTGGCGGTCGAACTGGCGCACGACCTCGATGAGCAAGTCGTCGAAATCAAGAGCTTGGTTGCGGCGCAGTTCGCGCTCGTAATCGGCGTAGAGTTCGGCAATTTGCCGTTGGTGTTCGTTCGCTTGGTGTGCGAATTCCAACGGGTCGAGCATGGCGTTCTTGGCGCGGCTGATCTGGCTGACGACAGCGCGCGGCGCGAGTTCGCGCTCGTCGATTTGGTGGGCATTGAGGACGCGGCGGATGGTGGCGCGGCGGTCGTCTTCGTCGTAGATGGAGAAGTTGGGATCTAAACCAAACCCTTCGGCTTGGCGGCGCAGGATGCGCGCACAGATCGAGTGGAAGGTGCCGATCCATAGTTCGGTGGCCGCCGGTCCGACTAGCTGCTCGATGCGCTCGCGCATTTCGCCCGCCGCCTTGTTGGTAAAGGTCGCGGCGAGAATGCGCCACGGGGGCACACCGACTTCTTTGATGAGGAAAGCGATGCGATGGGTGAGTACGCGGGTCTTGCCCGAGCCGGCCCCGGCGAGAATCAACAGGGGGCCGCCCGGGGCCTCGGCGGCGCGGCGTTGCGCTGGATTGAGGGCGTCTAGTATGGACATCCTCAGTTCGTCTGCATGCGCTGGGCTAGCTTGACTTGGCGCTTGGCGCGCTCGTGTTCTCTGTTGGTGCGGCTGAAGATGTGAGTGCCGTCGCCGCGAGCGACGAAGTAGAGATACTCGGTTTCCTCGGGGTAGAGTACGGCGAAGAGGGCCGTGCGGCCGGGATTGCTGATGGGGCCAGGGGGCAAACCGTGGTAGCGATAGGTGTTAAAGGGCGAATCCACCTCCAAGTCGGCATAGGTCAGCCGCTTCTTGTTCGTGCCGAGCGCGTAGTTGATGGTCGCGCAGGATTCGAGGCGGCGGTTGAGCTTGAGGCGGCGCTGGAAGACGCCGGAGATAATGGGCTGTTCTTCGACGGCCACAGCTTCGCGCTCGACGATTGAGGCCAGCGTCACAGCTTCGTGCAGCGAGAGGCCAAGTTCATCGAGCCGCTGGTGTAGGGAGTCGGCGAATACGCGGTGGAACTGATTGACCATGAGGGAGGCGATGGTGAGTTCGTCGACGTCTAAGTCGAAGAAGTACGTCTCGGGGAAGAGGTAGCCTTCGAGACTGGGCGCGGCCACGCCGAGCTGGCGGATGAGACGCGGGTCTTCGGTGGCGGCGATAAAGCGTGCTGAGTCGGCTACACCTGCGGCTTGGAGTTGGGCCGCTATCTGGTGGCGATTGAGGCCCTCGGGGACCGTCGCTGGCTGGGTTTGGATGGGGGCCTTGAGCAAGGATTGGGCAATGGCGGCTGTCGTGCCGGTGCCGTCGAGCTGATAGGTGCCGGCTTTGAGCTGATGACCGAGGCCCTTGAGCCGAACGGTCCAGGCAAAGACGCGTGCGTTGTGGATTAGGTTTTCCCGCTCTAGCAACTGGCCGATCCAGCGAGCGCTCGCCCCCTGGGGGATGTGAATTTGCCGCGCCGGATATTCGTAAGTCGGTTGGTTCAAATACCACAACGCCCCAAGCGGCAACGCCGTCCCCACCAAGGCGATAGCCGCGACGAGTAAGAGCGCGCGGAACCAGCGTGCAGACTTGGCTTTAGTTGACATACCGTCGGCTCTACTTAAAAAAGTAATTCGGGTGTGTCGAGTTTCGCGCCCATCCATAGAGGATACGGGCCGCGAACATCGCGAACATAAGGTCTAGCGCAAAAGTATGAATCGGGATTTTTTTACAACCAAGACTGAGGACAAAAATCTATAAGAAAAGAAAGCAGGTGTCAATTTGCGCTGCTTTCTTGACGCTAGCAGGGAATCCGGTTACTTTCCCAACCTTTTGTCTTATCGCCCCACCGCGCTCGAACTTGCGGAGCGGCTACAGGAGATTTCCGTTGGACCCCCAAGTAATCATCAGCATTTCGCAGCTTTCCCACGTCTATGCGGGTACGCGCAAGAAAACTGGCCGCCGCGCGCTCCACGAGGTCAATCTCGACATCCACTCTGGGGAGACGATGGCCCTGTTGGGGCCTAATGGCAGCGGTAAGTCCACCCTCCTGCGCGTGCTGACCACCGCGCTGGTGCCCACTTCGGGTGCGGTGCGAGTCGGCGGTGCGCTCTTGGAGCAAGCCCCGGCTGCAGTGCGTCGCCAATTGGGGGTCGTCTTTCAAAATCCCGCGCTCGACGGTAAAATGACGGTCGGCGAAAATTTGCGAATGGCGGGTCTGCTCTACGGCATGGGCCGGCGCGTCGTGCGCCAGCGCAGTCAACAGTTGCTGGAAGCCGTCGGTTTGTGGGAACGGCGCAACGAGCGGACGGAGAAGCTATCTGGGGGTATGCGGCGGCGCGTCGAATTGGCCAAAGCGCTACTGCCAGCACCGGCCATTCTCTTGCTCGACGAGCCGACGGCCGGGTTAGATCCAGTGGCGCGCCAAGAGTTCTGGCATCAAGTGGAGGCCCTCAGGGCGGATGAACAGCTCACGGTTGTGGCCTCGACCCATCTCTTAGACGAGGCCGAGCGCGCGGACCGAGTCGCCATTTTACACCAAGGGGAGCTACTCGTCTGTGGCCCCCCAAGAGCCTTGCAGCGCCAATTGGGGCGCGAAATTCTCACATTGCGCAGTGATGATGCAGTCGCGCTGCAAACTGCACTGCGCAGCGCCATGGGCCTAGAGGGCCAAGTCGTCGATCAAGACTTGCGCGTTCCGCTCAAAAGCGACATCAGCATCGACGAGGTATTCCAACGCTTTGGCTCCCAGATCCGCTCGCTGTCGCTGGCCCCTCCTTCACTCGACGATGTGTTTGTGCGCCATACTGGCCAGCACCTCGAGGAGGGGAACGCCGCTTGACCGGCATCTGGATTCTGGCCCAGCGCGAAGTGCTGCGCTTTTTCCGCCAGCCTTCGCGGCTTTTGGGGAGCTTGGTGCAGCCGCTGATGCTGTGGTTTTTCATGGGCTCGGGTTTTGCCGACAGCTTCATCAGCAGGAGCAGTGAGTTGACCTACGGAGAGTTCTTCTATCCGGGCATCGTGCTGATGCTTCTGCTATTTGCGGCGATTTTTTCCACCATCACCCTCATCGAAGATCGCAGCGTCGGCTTTTTGCAAGGCGTGCTGGTAGCCCCAGTGCCGCGTCTGAGTATAGCGCTGGGCAAGCTGGTCGGCGGAACGCTCATCGCCCTCTTGCAGGTGACTGTATTTTTGTTACTGGCGCCGGTGGCCGGCATTAGCTTGGCAGCGGAGATGATATTGGCACTTTTGGCCCTCTGCGCGCTGATCGGCATGGGCTTCACGGGTTTGGGCTTCATGGTCGCGTGGAAGTTGGATTCAGTGGCAGGCTACCACTCAGTGATGAGCGTCGTTCTCATCCCCTTGTGGTTTCTTTCCGGTGCGCTCTTTCCCATTGAGGGGGCTGCGCCTTGGCTCGAGTGGGTGATGCAGTGCAATCCCGTGACCTACGCGCTGGTCGTTTTGCGCAAGGCGTTCTACTTGGTGCCGACTCAACTGATAGCCGATGGGACGTTTGTACACGCTCTGCTAATCACTGGGGGCTGGACGGTGCTGACGACTGTTGGTGCCGCTTGGATGGTAGCTCGCAGTCGCGGACCCTAATTTTAGAGTTGGTAGAGCATCAGATAGACCACCACGCCGCTAACCGAGACAAAGATCCACGTCGGCCAGACCCAGCGGGCCAACCTACGGTGGCGGGCAAAATCTTGGTTGTAAGCGCGCCAGACGACGAGGGCCACAAAAGGGGCCATCAGCGTGGCGAGGATCACGTGGGGTATGAGTACGGCGAAGTACAGGGGGCGGGTCCAGTCGTAGTGAGGATAGGGCACTGAACCTACCTGAACGTGGTAAACCAAATACGAACAGAGAAAGAGCGCGGAACAGACGAGGGCGGCCAGCATGGACTTTTGGTGGGCTTGGCGCGCGCCGCGGCGGATTTGCAGGAAACCGCGCACGAGCAAAAGCGTGCACAAGGTGTTGAGACAGGCGTTTAGCGTGGGGAGATCTGAGCTGGACACAAGCTGAACAGAGAAAGGGAATAATGTAAACGAGGGCTTGCGAGCCGTCCGACCTTCATGGGTCGACTAGTGCGCAAGCCCTCGTTGTGTTGTGGAGCCGCCACCCGGACTTGAACCGGGGACCTACTCATTACGAGTGAGTTGCTCTACCAGCTGAGCTATGGCGGCCATACTGTAGTGTAGAAACTAGGCGGGCCTAGCTACGGTGTCAAGAACCGCCCCTAGCCGCACCGCACATTAAAAGAAATTGAACAGTTTGCCTATCGCGTGGGCAAGGCCGTTGCGAGTCCGGTCGGCGTCGTGAGACTCGACCGGTGCACTGTGTTCGTTGGCGACAAAGCGCAACAGCCCAATCGCGGTAGCATAGCTAGGGTCGCTGACTGTGGCTGGAGCGATCACGTCTTGGGGGACGCCAATGCGGACGTGGTGGCCGAGCACCTCCTCGGCGAGCGGCGCGATCTGGTCGAGCGAGGCTCCGCCACCGGTGAGCACGATACCAGCGGACAAACGGTCGTTGTAGGAGGAATTGACGAAAGCTTGGCGCACGTATTCAAAAATCTCGCGCTGCCGGGCTTCGATGATTGCGCTGACCTGCTGCCGGGTTAAGGCACAGGCACGGCCGGCGGTCGTGTGGTAGGTAACGGGTTGGTCGCCTTCTTCGCCAGGGCAGCTAACGCTGCCGAAGCGGCATTTGAGTTGCTCGGCTTCGCGAACTGGGATGCTCAAGACGACCGAAAGATCGCGCGTTATATCGTCGCCGCCCAGCGGAATTTCCTCCACGTGACGCATCGGACCTTGGAATACGGCTATATCGCAGGTGCCAGCACCAAGATCGAGCAGGGCCACGCCCATATCTCGTTCATCTTGAGATAAGGTGGCGTGGGCAGCGCCGACGCTTTCGAGGACGACGCCGGCGATTTCAACGCCAGCTTTGGAGGCGGCGTGGCGAAAGGCTGTGCATAAATGCTCGGCCACGGAAACGGTTAGCACTTCAATCGACAGGCGATTGCCGTGTAGCCAGAGTGGGTTTTGCACCGGCTCGTCATCGACGGCATAGCTCTGGACGAAGCGGTGCATCACCGTCTGATCCTCGGCGACCTGTTCTTGCGCAACGGCGAGTAGGGCGCGACCCCGGTCCTCTTCGGAGATGGGGTTGGAGGAGCCGGAGATACCCACGGTGCTTACAGCGCGATGGGTACTGATGCCTTCGCCAGCCATGCCGAGATAGGCCCCGGCAATTTTGAGACCGGTCGAGCGTTCAGCTTCGGCTAGGGCCGTGTGGATCGACTCTGCTACTTGGGGCATGTCGATGACGGCACTGCGGCGCAGACCGGTGCAGGGGCTGTGTCCTAGGCCCAAGATCTTGACTTGAGAATTGTTTTGCACCTCGCCGACTAGGCATAGAACTTTTGATGCACCAACATCGAGAACGACGACGGGGGATCCAGCCATGGTTGGCGTACCTTCTTTCTAAGCGCAGCCGCAAAATGCAGCGCAGTAGGAGTAAGGCGAGGACGTATTGGGAGAGAGAGAAAAGCTACCGCCTAGCGGTAAAGATGCGACGGGTTGGGGTGCCCGACCCCTAAGTACCTAGTGTTTACAACGCCAGACAAAGGGGGAAGTCGGCCTGCCGTAAACACCTTAATAGTTAGGGATATGGAAGAATAGGAAAGCCGCCGGAGAAAGTCAAGCCCGATGGGGGGCTAGGCCGGCCTTGACTGGGCTAAGGCTTGCGCCTAAGATAAGCAAAATTGCGAACATTAATGAGTGCGCTTGCGACGCGCTCGCAGAAAGGAGCGAATATATGGCTCGTGGGGTAAACAAAGTAATTTTGATCGGCAATCTGGGCAGCGATCCCGAAGTGCGCTACACGCCAGATGGAGTGCCCGTAGCCAATTTTAACTTGGCCACTTCTGAAAGTTGGAACGATCGCAATACAGGCGAGCGCCAGGAGCGGACCGAATGGCATCGGCTCGTGCTCTGGCGCAAGCTAGCCGAGATCGCCCAGCAGTATCTCAAAAAGGGATCCAAAATCTATGTCGAGGGCAAGTTGCAGACTCGTTCTTGGGATGATCAGAGCGGCCAGAAACGCTATACGACCGAGATCGTAGTTAACGATATGCAGATGCTCGATTCTCGCGGTGAGGGCGGTGGTTCGGGCTATGGTGATGAGGGCGGCAGTCGTGCTGGCGGCGGTTCGGACTTTAGCGGTGGGCGCGCTGGCGGTGGTTCGAGCTATGGCGGTGATCGCGCTGGCACCCAGCCCGACGCGTCCCCACCGCCGAGTGGTGACGACGACGACCTGCCGTTCTAAAGCTTGGCAGGCAGCTTCTTCCACTTATGGCTGGCCGAGCGCGTCTTTCCCCTAGTTTTTGGCGACTGCGCGGGTAAAGGAGAGATGCAGGCGGCTTTTGCCGCTGGTTCCGTGGGGCCGGATATTGGTTTTTTCCCCGGTGGCCCAGCGGCCTTGTCGCATCGCGTACACTTGGAGCGGTGCGGCGACTTTTTGCGCGCCCTAACTCAAGAGGCTGCCAGTGCTAGCGAGCGGGCGTTTGCCGCGGGTTGGGGACTTCACGTCTATGCGGATATAGCTGTGCATCCTTGGGTTGAGGCCCGCGTGGCCGCATTGCTCCGCGAGGGTACCCAGCCGGCTGCGCCTGATTTGTGGCACATGCGCTTGGAATGGGGGATCGACTGCCGCTTGCTGGCCAGTGAGGGGATGGACGGGTTGTGGAACGCGCGCCTACACTTTCCCCGCCGCGCTGACGGCCGCAGCTTGCTAGGGAAGGTGGGGCAGACTTTCTACGGACGGGATGCCGACGAGAGCCTGCTGGAACGAGGGGAAGAGGCCACTGCCCGGTGGCTGCAGCGAATCCCTAAAATTCTCTGGTGGGGAGGACACATCCGAATGGCCGGACGCAACCCCAACCCCCTGTGTACATTGGCGTTTGCTCACCTAGGACGCAAGGTCCTCGGAGATTGGCTCCAGCACTGGGTGCGCTTTAAGGATGGCGCGGCCTTGGCGCGGCCGCTGTTGCCCTCAGATCAAGCCTACGAGGAGGCCCTCAAGCTAGGCGAATCGGCTGTGGAAAGGTTTTGCCAAGGGTTTGATGAGGGCTTCGCTCAGTTGGGCAATCCTGATTTATACACGGGCGAAGTACGCGATGGCTAGCATCGAAGTACTCCTAAGTTTTGGCATGGGACTGGCCGCTGTAGGGTTGATTTACGCAGGGGTACGCCTTTGTCGGTCGCGGGCTTCCCACTCGCCTCTTTTGGCCGAGCTTTTAGCTTCTCGCGTACAGTATGCGTTGGCCGGAGTAGTTTTTGGCTTGCTCGCGCCGTTGAACATGCGGCCCGTCCTTGGCGCAGCAGCCGATCTGGCCATCTCGTTTTTAGTGGGGATTTTCGGATTGGTGGTCGGATGCAGCGTTGAGTTGCGCCTGCTTAAGAACACTAGCCGACTCCTGCTCCTGCTGGAAATCGGCTATTTGGTTTTGTTGGGCTTGGGTTTGTGGGTGTTGAGCTATGGTTTTTCTCAGGAAGGCGTGGAGGGGGCCACGTTATGGGGAGTTTGCGGCTTGTGCGCCGCTTGCTGGATGCGCCAAGGCCGCAGAGGGGGGAGCACGAAGAAGAAACCGAGCAGCGGTTGGCTGCCCTCGGCTAGCGCGCTGGCCGGCTTGTTCATAGCAGGCGTGGGATTTATGCAGCTGAGTCCAGGGGGATTCGAGGTGCGTTTGCCGCTAGCTTTCCCGTCGATTGTCGTCGAGGGGATGTGGGCAAAATACGGAGCGTGTCTAGTATTGGGTGCTTTAATCGGCCTGATTGTG
This sequence comes from Gemmatimonadota bacterium, assembly GCA_028875335.1. The sequence goes on along the minus strand of JAPPEF010000338.1, from coordinate 33,386 downwards.
GATTTAGCGACCCGTGGCCTGGGCAAAGGATACTTGTACTACGTAATAGCTGCCGGTCTTTTGCTGGGCAGCGGCATAGCCGGCGCGCTGGGCTTGGAGCCCCTGTGGGTAGGAACTGTGGCTGGAATTTGGCTGGTCAATGCGACGATGCGCCGCTTGGATATTTTGCGCTCCTTAGAGCAGGGCCAAGACATGGTGCGGACGGTGTTGCCTGGGGTCGCAGGGTGGGCACTTGGAGCGGCGCTCATCAAGGGCGGCTTGGAGTTCGCGTTTGGTGCTTGGGTCTTCTTGGCCTTGGTCGCCGTGGTGCCGGGGGTGCGGTTGGCGATGTGGCATGGGATGAGGCAAATGTTCAGCCGCTCTGTGGACCAACGCACCGGCGTAGAGCCGAGGCAGCTTTTGGAACTAGACGACTTAGGGTTAGTCATTGCCCTGAGCTTGGCGGCCTTCTTGCCCGCTGGACAAGGAGCAGCCCTTTTGCTAGCTGTGCTCTTGGGGCAGCGGTTGATGCACGTCGTCGCGGTGTGGACAGCGGGCAAACTATCCGCGGCGTAGGTTGTAAAAGGCGGCTCGTTGCGGATAAATAGCTTGTTGGCCGAGGCTTTCCTCAATGCGCAAAAGTTGATTGTACTTGGCTACGCGATCGGTGCGCGAGACCGATCCGGTTTTGATCTGGCCAGCATTGGTTGCCACGGCAATATCGGCAATGGTCGTGTCTTCGGTTTCGCCCGAGCGGTGCGAAATGACGGCTGTGTAGCCCGCTCGCTTGGCCAACTCTATGGCAGCGAGGGTCTCGCTCAGGGTGCCGATTTGGTTGACCTTGACGAGGATGGAGTTGGCGATGCCCTGTTGGATGCCGCGGTTGAGCCGCTCGGTATTGGTCGCGAAAAAATCGTCGCCCACTAGCTGCACGCAATCGCCCAAGGCTTCGGTTAGCCGTGCCCAGCCGTCCCAATCGTTTTCGTCGATGCCGTCTTCGATGGAGACGATGGGGTAGCGGTCGGCTAGTTCAGCGTAGAAAGCGACCATGTCTTCGGCGCTGCGCTCTTGGCCCGAGGACCAGTGCAAGGTGTATTTGCCATCGACAAACAGCTCGCTGGCCGCCGAATCGAGAGCCAGCAGTACGTCCTCACCCGGTTGGTGACCGCTGCGTTGGATGGCTTCGATAATGGTGTCGAGGGCCTCGTCGTTGGAGTCGAGGTCCGGGGCAAAACCGCCCTCGTCGCCGACGGCTGTGTGGCGCTTTTTCTCTTTTAGCACGGCTTTTAGGTGGTGAAATATTTCGGCTCCCATCTGCAGCCCTTGGCCAAAAGAGCGCGCCCCGACGGGCATGATCATGAATTCTTGCAGATCGACGTTGTTGTCGGAGTGCGCGCCGCCGTTGAGGATATTCATCATGGGCACCGGCAGCGTGTGGGCCGCGGGGCCACCGAGGTAGCGATAGAGGGGGAGACCGCAAAATTGGGCGGCGGCTTTGGCGCAGGCTAGCGATGCGCCGAGTATGGCGTTGGCACCCAAACGGGCTTTGTTGGGGGTGCCATCGAGGTCGATCATTGCTTGGTCGATTTGACTTTGCTCGGTCGCGTCTAGCCCCTTGAGCAGTGGCGCGATTTCTCGGCACACGTTGTCCACGGCTTTGCGGGTGCCCTTGCCGAGATAGCGGGCCGGATCGTCGTCGCGCAGTTCTACGGCTTCGTGTTCGCCGGTGGAAGCACCCGAAGGCACTGCTGCTCGCCCGAGATGGCCGTCTGCGAGGCGCACATCGACTTCGACGGTGGGATTGCCGCGCGAATCGAGGATTTCGCGGGCGTGGACAGCGGCGATAGTAGGCATGGAATTTCCGGCTTTCAAGCGATGAGTGAAAAAAGACGTAAACGATTAATCAACAAGCCCTTGGGCATGCTGTCAACACGGGGTCTATTGGGCTTGTTGATCCTGTTGGGCACCGTCACCGCCGGAGCGGATTCGTCGGTTTACGTACCCTTGGAGCACTGGGTTTATCGCTTTGTCGAGCGGCTCGAAGCCCAAGGACGAGCCAACGGCATTGCAGACGGCATTAAACCATACAGCCGCAATAAAATAATAGAATTACTTGATGCAGTAGATGGGAAATATCGTTCCGAGTTGTCGCCGATCGAACTGGGCGAACTGGACTTGTTGCGCGGCGAGCTTGCGCACGAGCGAGCCATGTTTCAATATCGCGCCCACGGAGGGGCAATTTTCGCCGATTTTCTCGCCCGCCAGCAAACCGATCGCTTTAGCGGCCGCGGGCGGTCGGAAGCCGAAGTGGTGTACCGCCATCGAGGTGGGGGTATCGTCCGTGGGCACTTAGGCCGCAGGGTGGGCTTCCGCATCGCTTTTGAACAGGTACGGGAGCAAGGCTCGCGTCGTTACTTCTATCGCCACGACCTGTACGAGCGGCGAATTGACCTGCCCCAACTAAAGGGCGAGGCGGCCGATTTTCACGAAGGCACAGCATACGTCAAGTTCGCGGTGGGGCCGGTAGATGTGCAATTGGGCAAAGATGAGGCCTTGTGGGGGCCGGCCCCAGAGCAAAATTTGGGACTGAGCAACAATGCGCCGTCGTTTAACATGATCCGCTTGCAGTCGCAGTTTGGGGCCTTTAAGCTGGTCAGTATCTCCGCCGAACTCCGCCCTTGTCCCAATCGGTCCGATTCGCCCCTTTGCGTGGGGACGGCTGATTCAGCGGCCACGTATACGGTCAATGGCGCGACGAATGTGCGTTTGTTGGAGCGTCAAAAGTACTTAGCGGCTCATCGCTTGGAGGTGGCGCTGGCCCCTTGGCTCGACTTGGGTTTTCAGGAGGTGGTAGTGTACGGTGATCGGGGGCTGGAGCCTAGCTATGTCAACCCGCTGATGTTCTACTGGGCCGCCCAGAGCCACTTAGGTGACAAGGACAACCTCCTGATGGGCATAGACTTGGACATCCATCCGGGGCGCGGGCGGCGCTATTATCTGGCGTACGTAGTCGATGACCTGAAGAAGGCCCGCGTCTTTTCCGACGATTTTGCCAACAAGTTTTCCCTGCAGGCCGGGATGCTATGGGTCGGTCCGCTGGGGTTGGCCGATTCCGAGTTGCGGGCCGAATACGTGCGCATCGAACCTTGGCTTTACTCGCATCGGTTTCCCATTAACACCTTTCGCCACTTCGACTCACCGCTGGGACACAGCCTCGCGCCCAATAGCGACCAATGGCAATTGAGCCTGACCAAGAGGGTGATTCGAGACTTAGAGTTTGCGGTATATGTTACGCGCAGTCGACACGGCGAGAACGAGTTAGAGGCGGACGGGGCCATTCGTAATGTCGGCGGCGATATGCACTATGGTTGGCGGCCAGGGGACGAGCGCGAGACTAAGCAATTTCTCGATGGGCATCGCATGCAACGGACCGAGTTAGGTGCTGGCTTGCACTGGCGGATCTTGCCCGATCTCCAGCTAGAGGCCGAATACGCACAGGAGTGGGGCCAAGGTGTGCCGCTACCCCCGGCTTGGGGCCCGGCCGTGCCGCTGGCGTTGCGCTCTGGCTACGGAGATGGACGCCAGCAGCACCTGCGCATTGACCTGCGCTTTAACTACTTCTGAGGCTGCCTTTATGGAGCTTATGAATCTGCAAAAGGCGGGCTTGCTCTTAAGCGGCGCGATCTACGTGGGCAGCATCCTCTGGCTGTGGCGCGGTTTGAGAGGTCGGCGATCTGGCCCGGCCCTAGTTAGAGATCAGCCCTCGGTCAGCGCCATCGTCGCCGCGCGCGATGAGGAGGCGACCTTGTCGCACTGCTTGGACGCGCTCGCCCACCAGGACTATCAGGGCGCGTTTGAAGTGATCGTCGTGGACGACCGCTCGCGCGACCGAACTTGGGACATCATAGCCGCAAAGGCGGTGACTTGGCCGGCACTCAAGGGGGTGCAGGCCGCGCCAGACGGGCGGTTTAAGTGCCCGAAGAAAAGCGCGCTAGCCGAGGGGATTGCAGCGAGCAGTGGGGAGATATTGCTCTTTACCGATGCGGATTGCCGCCCACCCGCAGATTGGGTTAGTTCGATGGTGGCGCATTTTGCGCCGGAAGTCGGCTTAGTCGCCGGGTACGCGCGGCCCGATCCGGTCTCTGGCGTGCTGGCCAAAATTTTGGCCGTGGACAACATCGGAGTTGGGGCACTGGGGGCAGGCAGCTTTGGCATGGGGTATCCGCTGTCTTGTACAGGTCGCAATTTGGGCTACCGCCGCCAAGTGTACGACGAACTGGATGGTTTCGCGCAAATCGGGCATCTGATCGGGGGCGACGATGTGTACTTTATGCGTTTGCTGAGTGCCCAAGGCCGGTGGACTATGGCGTTTAACCGCCAAGCCGTCGTCCTCTCGCAGCCGCCGCCAGCTAAGCTCGCGGATGCGATCCAGCAGAAGCTGCGGCACGCGGCCAAAGGAGGCCATTACAAGGGCCGCGCATTCTATTTGGCCGTAGGCGTCTATTTGTTCCACGGCTTTCTCGCTTGGGGGCTGGTGCAGATGCTCTGGACCCAAAGCTGGAATAGCTGGGTCGCGGGTGTGTGGTTTATGCGCTGGGCCGTTGACCTTTTGCTGCTCAAGCGGATGGCCACGCCCGAGGAGGGTGCGCTCCTGCGCTATTTGCCACTAGCGGAAGTTTTATATATTCCCTATGTGCTAATTTTTACGGTCGTTGGCCGTTGGGGATGGTTTCGCTGGAAAACCTGATAAAGGAGCTGATTTGGCCTACCTAATCACGCCTAAAGCACTGCCGCGCTACGTTCGGCGCTACGCCCGCGCATTTTCCTGGAAGCGGCTGGGCAATTTTCTCGCTGTTTTGGCGTCCATGGGGCTGTCTTGGATGACCCGCCGACCTATCGTGTGGGGCCGTCCTTTTATGCTCATGGTCGAGCCGACCAACTTTTGCAACCTCAAGTGTCCCTTGTGTCCTTCAGGCAATGGCGAGATGCGTCGCCCCCGAGGCACTATGGGTTTGGAGGACTTCAAAAAGCTGGTTGACGAACTCGGCAGTGAGGTCTTTATGATGATGCTGTGGAACCAAGGCGAGCCATATATCAACAAGTGCTTCAACCAGATGGTGCGCTACGCCAGCGACCGCGGCATCTTCACCTTCACCAGCACCAACGGCCACTTCGTCCGCAACCCGGAGCAGGCGCAGGCCATCGTCGAGTCCGGGCTGGACGAGATGATTGTCTCGCTAGACGGGGTCGATCAAGAAACGTACGAACAATACCGGGTCGGAGGCCAAATCGAGCGCGTCTTCTCCGGGGTGCGCCTGCTGGTCGCAGCCAAAGAGGCGCTGGGGTCTCAGACACCGCTGATCAACTTGCAATTCATCGTTATGAAACACAACGAGCGCGATCTGGCCACGGCCGAAGCGCTGGCCAAGGACCTGCGCGTTGACAAGTTTTTGGTCAAGACCGCCCAGATTTACACGGATGCGGACGCCGAAGAGTTCTTACCTGAGAATGAACAGTACAGCCGCTACGAGCGTGCGGAGGACGAACTGGTGGTCAAGGGGCAGCCTACGCGGGGTTGCAAGGTGCTGTGGTACAGCTCGATGGTCAATTGGAACGGAGCGGTCGCGCCCTGCTGTTTCGACAAGGACGTCGACTTTGGCATGGGGCAGGCCTTCAACGGCCGCTCTTTTGACGAAATCTGGCGCAGCCGGGCCTATATGGACTTTCGCCGTCAGGTCCTCGCCGACCGCAATAGCTTCGACATGTGCCGCAACTGTTCCGAAGGCTATCGAGGCATGTTCTCGCTGATCAAGGAAATCAAGGGATAATGCCTGCGCTGTCCGCGCCCGAATACCTCTTGGCGTTCTGTACGCTGGCCTACTTGCTCGGGGCTTGTTGGTTCATCGCCGGGATGCGCCGCCGTCCCGACAATGCCAATGCCGAGCGCATCCAGTCGGTCTCGGTTGTCGTCGCCGCCCGCAACGAAGCCGCGCATATCGCCTCCTGCCTGCGCGCCCTGCTAGCGCAGGATTATCCCCAAGATTGCTACGAAATCATCATTGTTGATGACGGCTCCACCGATGGCACTGGCCATATCGTGCGCGAGTTCAACGGGGAGACTGCGTCCGTGCGATTGCTGCGCACCGAAGGGTCAGGTTCCAAGAAGGCCGCGCTCAGCTTAGGGATCGCCGAAGCGCGGGGGGAGGTGATCCTCACCACGGACGCCGACTGTCAGGTCGCTCCGGGGTGGATTCGCGGAATGTTGTCGCACTTTGCCGACGGGGTAGGCATGGTCATCGGCTTTTCGCAAATCGGTTCGCCGTCCGAGATCAAGGGTTGGCGTCAGGGATACGAGGCCGTTGACTTCACTTGCTTAATGGCTTGCATATGGGGCAGCGCCGGTTGGGGTCATCCCATGGCGGCTTCCGGGCAGAATTTGGCCTTTTTGCGGGAGGCGTTTTTCGACGTTGGCGGTTATGAAAAGATCATGCACCGGGCTTCTGGAGACGATGTGCTGCTCATGCAGGCCATGCGCCGCTCGGGTCGGTGGTCTATTGTCTTTGCCGATCAGCCAGCGACCTTTGTGCGGCATCCAGTGGCAGGATCTTGGGGTGGGTTATTCGGCCAGCGCAGCCGCTGGGCTTCCAATGCCCCGGTCCTCGCCCGCCTAGATCCGCTTTTTTTCGGCTATATGCTGCTCACATACGCTTTGAACTGGGCGACGCTCATGGCTCCCTTGCTGTGTTTGGCCAGCTTGCTGGATCCCCTGTGGACTTTAGGCGCGGTGGGGGCAAAAGTGTGGGGCGAGTGGAATGTATTTAATGGCGGAATATTGCTATCGGGCCGGCGCGAATTGCGCCGCTATTTTCCTCTTTGGGCCTTGTTGCAACCCCTGCACGTAGTTTTAGTCGGCAGCGTTGGCTGCTTGGGGATTTTCCGCTGGAAGGGCCGCGTCCATTTATGGGGTCGGCGCGTGCGCAGGGCTGGTACCAACGTCGAGCTATCCCAACCGTCCCGACGCTGAAGAAGGAAGTCGAAGTGGGGGAACGAGAAGTCGAGCGGGCACAGATCGTCTGTAAAGAACTAAAAAAAACCATTCCCGCAGCGAGGGTGGAGCTCAACTACAGCAATCCTTTGGAACTGATGGTGGCCACTGTGCTCGCGGCGCAGAGCACGGATGTCAAGGTCAACGAAGTTACCGCAGTGCTATTCAAAAAATACCAGTGCGCAGCCGACTACGTGGCGGTGGAAGCCGAGGAGTTGGAGGAAGATATCCGCTCGACTGGTTTCTATCGGCAAAAGGCCAAAAACATCCGCGCGGCTATGGCCATGCTCATTGACGAGCACGATGGCCAAGTCCCCGGGCACATGGACGCCTTGACTCGCTTGCCTGGCATTGGTCGCAAAAGTGCCAATGTCATCCTCGGTAACGTATATGGGGTGCCCGGCATCGTGGTAGATACGCACGTAGGTCGGGTGAGTCGGCGCTTGGGACTGACCGCAGAAAGGGATCCAGGCAAGGTCGAAATGGCCTTGGCCCAACTACTGCCGGACGAGGAGTGGACGGCTTTTGGACAGCGCGTGGTTTTGCACGGTCGCTACGTGTGTAAGGCGCGCAAGCCCCTGTGCAACGAATGCACACTCATGCCGCATTGCGATTATTTTGCCAGCCAGATCGAGAGGACTTAGCGGCGCGGTTGCGGCAGGCGTTTGAGGACGGCTGTTACTTCTGCAGGCGTCTGCGAGGCGAGCATGTCGCGATGGGTAGTATCGGTATGCATCAAGGTCGCGATCTGGGCGAGGATTGGGATGTAACTGCGGTAGTTTTGTTCCGGGGTCAGCAGCAGGAAGATGAAGTGCACCGGCTCCGGGGTGGGACCTTCAAAGTCGATGCCTTGCCGGCAAATCCCCAAGCAGCCGATGATCCCATCCAGATCGGGGATGGGCGCATGGGGGATGGCTGTACTGTGCCCTAGCGAGGTCGAGCCTTTGCGCTCGCGGTCGAGCGCGGCCTCAAGTACGGTCTGGCGTTCGCTGGCGGGGATCTGTTTTTCTTCTATTAACGCATCGACCATCTGGGCGATAGCATCCCACTTGTCCTTGGGGGTGAGGTCCAAGCGGATGGTGTGTTCCCAGAAAATGCGACTTAGTTGCAGGTCGTTGGCCGCGGCCGAGCGGACCATTAGCACCGAACAGGGCACCTGATAGGCAATTTCATCAGGGATGGAGCCAGCAAGGTGTTCCTCTTGGCGCCAGTCGTTCGAGGCACCGAGTACGATCAAATCGTGGCTTTGCGCCCTTTCGACGATGGCCGGGACCACATCGACGGCCGGGAGTACAGTCAACGGCACGTCGATCTTCAGCAGCTCTAGCTGCAAGCGCGTGTCTGCAGCTAGCTGTGCACAGTAGCGCTGGAGAATCGGATCGGAGGGGGCTCGGGTGTCGCGGACGATGCGGAGAATTTCCAGATCAGCACCCCAGGCCTGGGCCAGATCGTAGGCGATTTGCACACCTACTAGCGCGTGATTGCCGCCGCCGAAAGGCACGAGAATCCGGCGCACCGGCCCACTCTTCTTTTCCTTAAAAATCAAGGTATCGACGTCGATGGCCTTGGTCAGAGCGCGGTTGGGCGCAGATAGGATTGCGTCGCGCTCGACACTGGCTTTCCAGGCCATGAGCATCATGTTGCAGCTCCAACGGCGGACAGCCCGCTGAATTCCGCTCGTCACATCCTCGTCTTTTTCCAAATGCGCGATAGTGCCGATGTCGTGGGCCATGGCCCGGTCGGCCAAAACTTGGAGCGCTTGTTCTATATCGGGCAACGGTTCAGCGTCGGGCGTCAGGATGTGGGTCAGGTGCAACTCGCCCCAAGGCGAAGGGGCAAGGGTCGCAGCCAAGTCGACGAGGTTGTGCTCTTGGTGCGGATTTTCGAGAGGGACTAGAAGGCGGAGTTGAGCAGGTGACATCTTCGTTGTTGAGCATCAAGCCAAGGACCAGCCAGGCAGTACTAAGCACTATCTATAAATATAAAACAGACCGTCATCTTTTCCAGTCTTCTTTCTCGCATAGTGGGGTTGCCAGCGGCGGTGCGGTGCGGTTTGTTGTTGGCAATTCAACCGGGAGGTTTGCGTGCGGATATTGATTACTGGCGTTACCGGTCGCATAGGTGCCAACTTAGCCAAACAACTCGTCGAGCGCGGCCACCAACTCCGAGGATTGGTCTGGCCCCGAGATCCGCGAGTGGAAAATCTCAAGAAGATGCAGGTCGAACTCGTCGAGGGGAGTTTGACTGATCCGGCTGTAGTCGAACAGGCGGTCGAGGGAATCGAAGCCGTCTATCACTTGGGGGCGGCCTTTCAGGGCGGAGGTCCTTTTACCGACGAGGAGTTCTTCGAAATCAACGTGCGTGGCACTTTCAACATGCTGGAAGCCGTGCGCCGAGTGAAGGGAATGGGCCAATTTCTGTTCGCCAGTTCGGATGCGCTGTACGACAAGTACGTCCCCGGTGGTATGAGCGCGCCCATTGACGAACGGACGCCGCGCGTGCCCAAGGGAGCGTATGCCTTGACGAAGGCGTTGGGCGAGGAATTGTGCAACGGCTATTGGCAGGGGTACCAAGTGCCGACGACGATCTTGCGTTTCGCCATGGTACAGGCAGTCGATGAAATTTTGGCGTTCCCGCAGTTCTACCTGAGCAAGATGAAGGAGGTGCACCCGGAATTGACTGCGCTGTGGCAGGGCGAAGAGTGCGCAGTGTTGCTAAAAGACCAGCGCGATCGTCCCTTTAAAAAGCACATCGCCGATGTGCGCGACATCGTACATGGTTGCCTTTGTGCCTTGGGTAAAGAGAGGGCGTTGGGCGAGACATTCCAGTTAGCTGGGCCGCGCCCTTTTACCTGGGACGAGGTCAGCTACCGGCTCGCCGCATTGCGCGATATGCCCCACGTCGAAGCTGCGGTGAGAGCCATTCCCACCTTTTACGAATTCAACCTGCGCAAGGCCGAGGAATACTTGGGATTCAGCCCTAGTTACGACATCGTGCGGATGATGGTCGATGCGCTTAACTATCAGCGCGGCGAAGACATCGGGGTGTTGCCGCACGGCTGAGGCTCAGGTCTTGTGCGGCACTAATTCTGCGGCGATAGCAGCGAGGACATCCTCGGTGCGAAAGGGCTTGTAAAAAATGGGGCACCCCTTGAGGGATTGCAGCACCTCTTGCAGGTCGTCGGATGAGCGCCTTTGGCGAGGCAGGAAGGCGATAAGCTTGGTGTTGTCGAGCAAACGACTCGCCGCGACAAAAGGAGCGGGGTCGTCGACTTCGACGCCGAGGAGGACTAAGTCCGGGGCGTTGAGTCGGTGATGGTCAAGTCCGTCGGCCAGTTGGTTGGCGACTTCGACCTGATAGCCGGCCCGTTCAAGCAGTCCAGCGAGAGTGGCACCAAATATGGGATTGCGGTCGATGATAAGGATTTTGTACAATGCAATGGCTCTGGACGAGTTTAAGGCTGGGCAAAGGCTTACGGCCTCAAAAAATTAAGGGGTGTGCTATACCTGCGCAAGCCAGGGAACTGCTTGACAACTCCAGAGACTCCGGCTATACTGGCCGACCTAAAAAGACGGAGATTTATGCGAAGCAAAGAGGAATTAAAGGCCGCTGTCTGCGCGGCCATTGATCAGCAGAGCGAGCAGATCATCGGGCTGGGAGAAGCCATCATGGACCAGCCCGAATTGGGCTTTAAGGAAGAGCAGACGGCTCGCCGCGTCTGCGAAAGTTTTGCCGATCTCGGATTGCGGTACGAGCGAGAACTAGCGTTGACCGGTGTGAAGGCCCGGCTCAAAGGGCAGCAATCAGGGCCGACTGTGGCGCTAATGGGTGAGCTCGACGCGCTTATTGTGCCCGATCATCCGCGCGCCGATCCGGCAACTGGGGCGGCACACGCCTGTGGCCACAACGCCCAGATCGCCGGAATGGTAGGGGCCGCTTACGGGCTTGTAGCGGCCGGCGTCAGCGAGGAACTAGCTGGGGAAATCGCGTTTTTCGCCGTGCCCGCAGAAGAATACGTCGAAATAGGCTATCGCTTAGGACTTGTCGAAGAAGGCAAGATCGCGTTTCTCGGGGGCAAGCCCGAACTGGTCGAATTGGGTCACTTCGACGACGTGGATATGGCCGTGATGATCCACACCAAGAGTTCGTCCCAAGCCGAGGGGGCGGTGGGGATCGCTCGTTCGTCCAATGGCTTCTTGGCCAAGAACGTGCGTTTCATTGGCCGGGCTGCCCACGCCGGGGGCGCACCGGAGAAAGGCATCAACGCGCTCAGCGCAGCGACGCTCGCCCTCAGCGCGATTGACGCCCAGCGCGAGACTTTCCGCGACCAAGACTGCGTGCGGGTGCATCCGATCATCACTAAGGGGGGCGATCTGGTCAATATCATCCCGGCAGAGGTACGGCTGGAAACCTACGTCCGCGCCCGCACCACCGAGGCGATGCTCGATGCGTCTCACAAGGTCGATCGGGCGCTACGGGGAGCGGCGGTTGCCCTTGGCTGTTCGGTTGAGATCGAAACCGTCCCCGGCTATCTGCCGCTGTGCAATGATCCCGACTTAGGGGAGCTTTTCAAGGACAATGCCGCGCGGATCTTCGGCCCTGATCAGTACCGGGATTACCCCCACGGCGGCGGCTCCACCGACGCTGGCGACCTCAGCCAGATCATGCCCGTGCTCCACCCGGCTATGACCGGAGCCAGCGGCGTGGTCCACGGCCCTGATTGGGGCATCGCCGACCCTGCCGCTGGGTACCTCGCCCCGGCCAAGGTCCTGGCCATGATGGCCATTGACCTGCTGTACAGCGATGCGTCCACAGCCCGGGACATCCTGCAAAATCATGCACCCAACATGAGCAAGGGCGAATATCTACAACAGCAAAAGGCAATCTTTCACCGGGAACTCTTCGCCGGTGAGCAAACAGGGGGGAATGCAACGTGAAGCTTGGTATGGTCACCTATAATTTAGGCCGCGATTGGGATTTAGAGACGTTGATTGCCCATTGCGAAGAGACAGGTTTTTCCGGAGTGGAACTGCGGACGACGCATGCCCATGGGGTCGAAGTGGCGCTCAGTGCAGCCGAGCGGACCGAGGTCAAGAAGCGCTTTGCCGATTCATCGGTCGAACTGGTAGGGTTGGGCAGTGCCTTTGAATACGACTCTGTTGATCCACAGGTTTTGCGAAGCCACATCGACGGGACCAAAGAATACGTGCGCTTGGCCCACGATCTCGGAGTCGGCGGAGTCAAAGTTCGCCCCAACAACGTCCACGTAAATGAGGAAGTCCCCATCGAGCAGACCCTGGAGCAGATCGGCGTCAGCTTGCGCGAGTGCGGCGAATTTGCCCGCGATCTGGGGGTACAGATCCGCTTGGAGGTCCACGGTCGCACGACCTCGGATCCTGCCAACATCCGCAAGATCCTCGATTACGCCGGCCACGACAATGTCTTCGTCTGCTGGAACTCCAATGCGACGGACCTAGTCGACGGCTCCATCGACGGCAGTTTCACCTCCTTGCAGGACGCCATTGCCTTGGTCCACATTACCGAGTTGTGGAGCGATTACCCGTGGGAGCGGCTCTTTACCCTACTGCGGCAGAGTGGCTATGCCGGTTATTGCCTCGCCGAAATTCCCGAAAGTCCAGACCCCCTGCGCCTGATGCGCTATTATCGAGCCTTGTGGCAGGCCCTCGCCAAAGGCTAGCGATGGGCGATGCCTGAGATCGCCTATATCAACGGTCGCTTCTGTCCACTGGCCGAAGCCGTGGTTTCGGTCGAGGATCGGGGCTATCAGTTCGCCGATGGCGTCTATGAGGTCGTTGGGACCTATGGCGGGTATCCTTATGCCTTAGAGCCGCATTTGGCGCGCCTCCAAGGAAACATAGCAGCACTGCACTTGTCGCTGGATATCCACGAGTATGGCCTTAAGGCCAAGCTGATGGAGGGCATCGAGCGGAGCGGTTTTGGCGAGACCTTGATCTATATCCAAGTCACGCGGGGAGTCGCTCCTAGGCAGCACGAGTTTCCCGCTGTCCCTGTCGCGCCCACTGTCGTAATGACGTTTAAGGAATTGCGTCGCCTGCCACGGGACCTCTACGACCGCGGCGTCGAAATCATTAGCACCGAAGACTTGCGCTGGAAGCACTGCGATATCAAGAGCATCGCCTTACTGCCCAACATCTTGGCCAAACAGGCGGCGTCGCAAGCGGGAGCCTTCGAGGCACTGCTAGTCGACGCGGAAGGTCGGGTCACCGAAGGGGCTTCGACCAGTGCCTTTCGCGTAAAGGCAGGGCGATTGTGTACCGCACCTATTGGCCCCCACATCCTGCCGAGTATCACCAGAGGGATTCTTCTCGATTTGGCCCGCCAGCTCGGCATACCCATTGCCGAAGAATTTTCCACGCTGGAGCAATTTAGGGAAGCCGATGAGGTCTTTATTGCCGGTACTACCCTCGAAGCGATGCCGGTAGTAAAAATCGATGATGCAATTATCGGAGACGGTACACCGGGGACGATAACGCAGCAGATCCGCGTTGCGTTTATGGAATCACTGAATTTGGCTTGAGCCGCAAGGACAAGGGGTACAAGCAAAAAGGGGGACGCCAGCCGAAGCGTCCCCCTTTTGCTTTGTTGCCAGAGGTTTTTAATGAATGACGATCATCTTGGTTTCGGTCATTTCCTCGACTGCGTACCGGGGGCCCTCCTTGCCCATGCCGCTTTCCTTGAGGCCGCCATAGGGCATCAGATCGGCGCGCCACTGAGTGCCCCAGTTGATGTGGATGTTGCCCGATTCCACCTGCTGGGCAAACTGGAGGGCCCAGTTGAGGTTCTCGGTGAAGATTGCGGCGCTGAGACCATAGTTGGTGTCGTTGGCCATGGCGATGGCTTGGTCGATATCGTCGATCCGGCTGATGCCGAGCGCTGGGCCGAAAATCTCGTCGCAAGAGACTTTCATCTCCGGTGCTACATCGGCTAGGATGGTCGGAGCGTGCATTGTGCCCTCACGAGTTCCGCCCGTGACGACGCTGGCCCCAGAACCGACGGCTTCTTGGACCCAAGCCTCGACGCGTTCGGCGTCTTGGACGCGGATCATCGGCCCCATCTTGACGTCGCCGTCGAGGGGATTGCCGGTTGTCAAGGCTTCGACAGCGGGTTTGAGGGCGTCGATAAAATCCCCGTACACCTCACTGCTGGCGAATACGCGCTGAGTCGAAATGCAGACTTGGCCAGCGTTGGCAAAACCGGTATTGGCGGTGGCGGCGGCGACCTTTTCGAGATCGGCGTCCGGCATGACGATCAGCGGGGAATTGGAACCTAGCTCCATGGTTACCTTCTTTAGGCCGGCGACCTGACAGATGTGTTCGCCGACATCGCGGCTGCCCGTGAAGCTGATTTTGCGGACCTTGGGATTGGAACTGATCGCATCGCCAATGACGCCGCCCGAACCCGTGACGCATTGAATGGCTTCCGCTGGCAGGCCCGCGTCGACAAAAATCTCGGTAAGTTTGAGGGCCGAAAGCGGGGTGTCGCTGGCGGGCTTGACGATGATAGAATTACCGGCGGCTAGCGCGGGCCCGACTTTGTGGCAGACGAGGTTGAGCGGGAAGTTAAAGGGCGTAATCGCGGCTACCACGCCGCAGGGGACCCGCAGCGTAAAGCCGAATTTGCCCGCCCCATTAGAGGCCCCGCTCAGGTCGAGCGTTTCGCCAGTCAGACGCTTGGCTTCCTCGGCAGACAAGACGATGGTCTCTTGGGCACGGGACGCCTCGCCCATGCCTTCGGCGAGAACCTTGCCCTCTTCGAGCGTGATAGTGCGCCCTAGGTCGTCGAATCGCTCTAGCATTAGATCGGCCGCGCGATGGATGATCTCGTAGCGCTCATAGGCGCTCATTGCGGCCATGACCTTGGCACCGCGCTCGGCCGAGTCAATGGCGCGGTCAATGTCTGCGGCGGCGCCCCTGGGGACGGTATCCACGACTGAGCCATCGTAGGGGTTGACGACGTCCATGGTTTCGGCTTTGTCAACCCATTCTCCGGCGATGTACATCTTCATAGTCAACTTCCTTTTTAAAGTGGATGGTAAGTAATCAACAAGTTAAGTACGCGCTTTTACCTGTCAAGCGAGCTTAGGGTGAAATACCTAAGCGATTTTCATAATCCAGGGGGCGTCCCTCGGCATCGAGTAAGGGCTGCGGCGGGGCCTTCTTTTGGGTTAGTAAGCTGACGATTACCAAGGCGAGGGCGGAGAAGGGCACGGCCAGAAGGTCGGCTGGCAAATCCACGGGGAGCATTCCCAGTACCTGCCAAGCACACAGGCCGACCCCTATGGAAGCTAAAGCCCCAGGACCGTTGCTCTTGGACCACCACAAGCCAGCGGTTAGCGGGACGAACAGCGAGGCGAGGAGTACGGACCAAGAATCTACCATCAAATCGTACACCGAAGCAGTCCGGAGGGCCAATAGCAGAGATAGCGCGCCCAAGAGGAGGACGGACAAGCGCGTCACGCGCAGCGATGACCGCTCTTCGGCATCGGGTTTGAAGTAGCGCAGAAGATCCCAACCAATGACGCTTGCTGGAGCGAGCAGGGCACTGTCGGCGCTGGACAGGAGGGCTGAGACGAGGGCTCCCATAAAGAGGACCAAGGCTATATCTGGGAGGTACTTTAGGGCGAGGGACATCATAATTAGGTCGGGATCGGCCAAATCCGGGAGGATGACCGCACCCGCCATGCCGAGAAAAACGGGCAACAGCCCAACTGTTATATAAAGCAGCCCGGCGAGATAAGCGCTGCGGTATGCCACCTTTTCGTTGCGGCTGGACAGACTGCGCTGTATTAGATCTTGGCCCGCTAAGTTGCCGAGTCCGATAACCAGCCAGTCGCGCGCGTAGGCCAACCAACTGGCCGCGTCGCCGCGAGGGTAGAAATCGAAGCGGGAGGCCGGAATTTGGGCGACGAGGGCCTTCCAGCCGCCCATGTCACCGAGGAGAATTGGCGTCAGAATAAACAGCCCGAGCACGAGAATGGTCACTTGGACGAAATCGGTTAACGTGACGGCCCACATGCCGCCGGCCCAAGTGTATATCAGCACGATGACTGCGGCTGTGCAAATGCCTATGGTGGGATCGATGCCGGTCAGGATCTGCAGAATCCGTCCAAAGGCCAACAAGAGCGAGCCGGTCCAGCCGACATAGGCGGGAATGGTGCACAGGCTGGCTAGCAGACCCGCCCGCGGTCCGAAGCGGCGGGTAAAAAAGGATGCGATCGTCATCAAGCCCATGCGCCGCATCAGCCGGACGTAAAAGAGGCCAGCGATGAACAGGCACAAAGCCGCGCCAAAAGGGTCGGCAATGACCGCGAGGATGCCGCCCTTATATGCAGCACTTGCAGCGCCAATGCAGATTCCACCGCCAAACCACGTCGCCGCGAGCGTTGCGGTGCAGAGTAACAGGGGCAGGCGTTGACCGGCGAGGATGAAGTCAGTCGAGTTGCGGACGCGGCGACCAGCGTATAGGCCGACGCCGAGCATCGCCGCGAGATAGACACCCAAGCCGATCAAGACCAATGGATTGGCCATGGCAAGATCCTTTGCGAAGAGAAGATTTGTTATAATAACTAAAGGAGTGAAAATGGCCAATGACGCCAGCCAAGTGGCGAATCTGGCCATTAACAAGTAATAATTTGATCTGTATTTTTTCTGTAACGCAATGGGCTGTAATCAGTTATGGGCATAATAATACTTTTGGCATGGTCCTTGCAGGTTATAGAAACAACGCATGATAAGCTTCACTCAATCAAGGAAGGTGTACGATGGCTAAGGGAGCCTTTTCGAGGATAAGCGATATCCTCAAGTCCAATATCAATGAGATGCTCGACCGGGCCGAAGAGCCAGACAAGATGATCCGCCAGATGGTGCGGGACATGGAAGAGGCCGTCGGCAAGGCCACGGCCTCGGTAGGGACTGCTGTGGCCAACCACAAGCGGCTCGAGCGCCAGTTCAACGACAAGCAAAGCCAAGTCGCCGAATGGCAGCGCAAGGCCGAACGGGCGGTGGAAGCGGGCGAAGATGCGCTGGCGCGACGGGCGTTGGAGCGCAAGGCAGTGTTTGCCAAAGCTGCTGAGGATCTGGCTCCAGCCGTGGAGGAGAGTCGGCAGACAGCCGAGCAATTGCGAGAGCAGCTTCGCGAACTAAAGACCAAGCTCGAAGAAGCGCGGACCCGGCAGGGCACGTTGATTGCTCGCCACCAAGCTGCCCAGGCCCGCAAGCGTCTGGCCCAGAGTATTTCCGGGTTGGGTGAGGATGCCTTTTCCAGCTTTGAACGCTTTGAGCAGAAAGTCGAAGAGAGCGAGGCAGAGGCGGCCGCCCACGTGGAGATTTCGGGCGAGATGGAAGACGTTGAGAAAGAAATTCGCCAACTCGAAGCCGACCACAGTGTTGACGACGAATTGAAGGCCCTAAAGGATAAGATGAAGAAAGACAAGTAACCCTATGGCCCGCAGTGCGTACTGCGGGCTTTTTAACAGGTGAACTATGAAATTCATCGACGAAGCCAACCTCAAGGTAGGCAGTGCTATAGAGAGCGGATGCAAGCGTTTAGGCGCTCTTTTTCTCAAGGTGCTGGCCGTACCGATCGTGCCAATAGGGTTGGGACTTATGCTCTACGGGCTTTTTCAGATGTTTAGGCCCGCAGCTTCGGACAGCGATTTTTTCGAACCCTTCGCCATTGGCGTCACGCAGGTCATTTTCGGCAGCTTGCTCTGGATATTGGCCAAAAAACTCGATGCGGCCGCGCATTTGGTCCGCTACCGGCGGCAGCAGAACCGCGTCGTGCGCTTGGCCCGCCAGCGCGGTGGCCGTCTGACGGTGACTGAAACTGCGGCCGATACCGGGCTGACGGTCGAGGAAGCCTCGGAGATTCTCAAGCGCTTGGCCGATGGGGGATTCGTCGAGGTCGAAATAACTGATTCGGGTCTGATCGTCTATCGCTTTCCAGAAGTGCTTTTCGCGCATGAGAAACACTGGAGCCGGGGCGTGGAAAGTGCCTGATACAAACAGGCTATAGCTCGGACAGGGAGGGAGCAAATGAGTGGGGTTTTGCAGGTCGCCATTGGCGTATGTCTCATCATCTTGTGCTGCGGATTAGTCAATTGGGGCAATAAGTATTATTCGAGCCGCAAGCGACGGGACAAAAAATCCGAACAGGAAGAGGATCGAATCGTCAAGCGTCTAGAACGAGTAGAGCAGCGGCTGACTGAGGTGCAGGATGTCATGATCGCCGTCAGCGAAAAAATCGACCGGCTGGAGGTGAGAGAAAGGGGCTAAATCATGAACAAGAATAAGGGGATCGTTTTCGGGGTCTTCGTCGGGATCGCGTCGTGTGTGCTTTTCTTTTTTGCGGTGGAAAGCCACGAAGGTGCCGTACTTTTGTTGGTTGCCTTGGCAATTTTTGCCATCATCAAAGGTGCCGACTACTTCAAGCTCAAAGCGACGGTATCCGAGGACAAGGGCATTGAGCCAGACGAGCTACGGGAGCGGTTGACCGCAGTAGAGCAGCGGCTAACTGAGGTGCAAGACGTGATGATTGCTCTCAGCGAAAAGATTGACCATATGGACGGGGCAGGATCTAAATCTTGGGAGCACCGAGAACCGCGAGAGCAAGGCTAGGCCGTGAATTGGCTCGATCGCGCTGTAGAGGCTTGTGAAGGTGCGCGTTGGGCCGAGGCTCTGGAGTGGTGCGAGCGCGGCCTAGAGCAGGTGCCCGACAACTTGGAACTCCAGCATCGCAAAGGGCTTTGCCTCTTGGAACTGGGGGACGAACAAGCGGCCATCGCCGCACTGGAAGCGACCGCGACGCGTGGGCATCTAGAAAGTCACTATCAACTCGGTTTGCTCGCAATGCGTCAAGGGCGGCGGAACGCTCGGTTCCGCGAGCGGTCGCTGGCGCACTTTGAAGCCATTGTGCGCGCGACTGAGGAAGGACGCGAATATCCAGCCCTCGATCGCGTCTTTTTCGCTCTTGGTAGCCAGTACAACGAAGACCCACAGCGGCGTGGAGAAGCCGTTCGCGCGTTCCGTCAGGGGTTGGCACTCAACCCACTTTCCGCGGTGGGCCACAACAGTTTAGGACAGCTTTTGCTACAAAGCGGCCAAGTGTTGGGGGCGATGGGGGAATTCAAGGTCGCCATCCAGCTCGATCCCAAGCTCAGTCAGCCGTATGCGAATTTAGCCCGTTTGTTTTTTCGTCACGTAAAACCCCCTGAATTGGAGCAAGAATACCAGCACATCTGCGAGGAATTTGAGCAAAGCGCTCCCCAAGTCCTTGCGCGTCTGTCGCTAGAAATGGTCGAACTGGGTAAGGAACAGGTGTACGAGGGGTTTTACACTAAGGGGCATCGCATCAAAAACCTGATGGGTATCATCGGTAGCCGCTTGCGAGGGCTGGGGCGCAAGGCCGAAGGGACGCAACAGGGGGAGTTGAACCGCTTAGGGGGCGAATACGAGGCCCTGTACGACGAATGGGTGGGGTTCTTAGAAGCGATGAAAACGGATGAAATCCACCCGGCGGTGATCGATCTCGGGCGCTTGGTGCGCCGGGTGGTCGCTGGATTTGACCGGCAAACTTGGAAGGCCGCGATCCAGACGCGGATTCAAGAGGGCTTGCCGCGCGTAGAGGCCGATGAGCGAATGCTGCGCGAGGCCACTACCAACCTCTGCCTCAACGCTTTGGAAATTCTCGAAGGAAATAGCGGCGGTCGGGTGGTGCTGGGTGCTGGCTACGACGAGGATCAGTCGCTGGCTTTCATTGAGGTCGAGGACGATGGGCCGGGCATTGAGGAAGAGCATTTGGAGTTGATATTCGAGCCTGGATTTACCACTAGGGAGCGGGGCAATGGCTATGGCTTGAGTATTGCGCGCCGCATTGCCCAGGCCCATCAGGGTGTGCTGCGAGTCAAGAGTAGAAAGGGACACGGGACCGTTTTTCGGCTCGATCTGCCGCTCAATTTCTCGGGCGGCGAGACTTAGCCTTTCAGGGATTGAACGAGGACGGGCATGGTAGGCAAAAAACAGAAAGCCGTCTTAATCGCCGATGACCAGCAGGAATTGCGCGAGATATTGGCGGAGAAACTGCGCAGCTTGGGCAAAGAGGTTATTTCGTTTTCCAATGGCCAGCGTTTGCTCGGGCATCTGGCTGCTAGGCCGACGGATGTCGAACTCGTGGTGCTGGACTTTGACTTTGGTGTTGGCCAGCCCAATGGCCTCGAAGTGCTGAAAGAAATCAAAAAGCAGTGGGCCGAGTTGCCGGTTATTATTCTCACAGGCAAGGGGAGCGTTGACTTGGCGGTCGAAGCTGTGCAGGCCGGGGCAGCGGACTTTATCGAGAAGGACCTGTACGTCGAAGACAAGCTCGAAGTGGAGATGGAAAAGGTCGAGCGGATGTTGGCGGTATTGCGCGAAAACGCCCGTCTTAAAGCCGAGAACGAAGCTCTCGACCGCGATAATACCTTTTATCGGACCCAGCTAGGTCAGCGCTATCAGATCGTCAGCCGCAGTCCTCTGATTCAGAATCTGCTAAAGCAAGTTGAACAGATCGCCTCCATACCGCGACCCGTACTGATCTGCGGCGAGCGCGGCACGGGCAAGGAGTTGATCGCCGCGGCCTTGCACTACGGGAGCAACCGCCGCGAGCGGGCCTTTGTCAAGCTGAACTGCGCGGCGCTATCGGATACCCTACTCGAAAGCGAGCTATTTGGCCACGAGAAAGGGGCCTTTACGGGCGCGACCGAAATGCGCCACGGCCGATTTGAAGCGGCAGATGGAGGTACGCTTTTTCTCGACGAGATCGGCAACACTTCGCTGGATTTCCAAAAAAACGTATTGCGCGTCATAGAATACCAAGAATTTGAACGCACGGGCGGGACGCAGACGATCCACGTTGACGTGCGCGTAGTGGCGGCGACCAACGCAGATCTAGAGCGAGAAATAGCCAACGGGCAATTCCGCGCCGACCTCTACGACCGCCTGCGGTTTAGCGTGCTCCAACTACCGCCCTTGCGGGAGCGGCCCGAGGATATCCAGCCCTTGGTTACTTACTTTACTCAGCAGCTATGCGACGAAGTGCCGGCGATTGAACGACGCCCGTTTGCCGAAGGCGTTTTGGCCACGCTAGAGACCTACGCTTGGCCGGGCAATGTACGCGAACTCAAGTTTGCCATTGAGCGCGCCCTTTGCGTCGCGCAGGGGGACGAAGTGGGCGTGGAGGATTTGCCCCCGGAAGTGCGCGGCGGCAGTGGCGTTGAACTTCCTGAGGGAGGCAGTTTCGACGAACAAATCGAGCGTGTCGAGCGAGGCTTGCTCGACGGCGCGCTCTCCCAGGCGGGCGGGCGGCAGAAAGACGCGGCACAGCATTTGGGCTTGACCTACGACCGCTTCCGACACTTGCTCCGCAAATACCAAATCACGGCCAAATGACTCACTGTGTCCTCTGGCCGAGCCTTGTTGACAGTGGGAACGCGCCGGGTATATTAACCGCAAGGCTCCCACACGGGCGAGAGGCGCATGGAAAAAGTTTACAAAGTCGAAACCACGCTTTCTCACAGCTTGGCCGAACTCTATGCCAGTCTCGAAGAGGAGTTCGCCAACAAAAGCAGTATTCCCCTCTCGGACATGAACCGCACATTGTTGCAAACGGGCTTGATCCACCACCTGACGATGATGAGCGGACTGGGGCTGATCGAGCCTGAGAAAGCCGCGAAGCTGCAAGCATTAATCGACCAAGTAGCAAAGGATACCATACTCTGGGACATATTGCAGATGGTGCGAACCTACTGGCGGGATTGCGGTTCTGGTGGTCCGGGCAGCTCCGGTGGCCTCAAAGCCTGATGTGGTGCTTATAACTTGTTGTATGGACTGTAGTTCAGGGGATGTGTGGTTGACAACCCCCGTGGCCACAAGTATTATACAACTCGTTTCTTGATCCTCTTTACTAGGCTGTTGAAGCGAGCAGATGACCTCCTTTAGCGCAGCAGTTTTCGACCACTACCGGCACCCTCGCAACGCTGGGCAAATCAGTGATGCCAATGCCTCGGGGCAAGCTGAAAATCAGGCCTGCGGCGATGCGATGCAGCTTTTTGCTCGCGTCGAAGACGGCCGCATCGTTCGCGCTAGCTGCAAGACCTTTGGATGTGCCCCTTCGGTCGCGGCTGGCTCGGTGCTCACCGAGTTGCTGGCAGACTCGCTGCTAGTGGATGCAGCACAGCTAAAGCCGGCAGCTATTGAAGAGGCGCTAGGGGGATTGCCGCCAATGAAGCGCCACGCCGCTCAACTAGCTGCTGACGCGGCTCGGGCCCTAGTGAAAAATTACCAAGCCAATACGGCCTCCTAACCCATTTTTAACCTCAAGCCGAAAGGATTGCACCATGGCTCACTCCCTTCCCGATCTCCCCTACGCCTATGACGCGCTAGAACCGATCATAGATGCCCGCACCATGGAGATTCACCACACCAAGCATCACAATACCTATGTGACCAGCCTCAACACCGCGCTCGAAGGGCACGACGACTTGGCTGCTAAAAGTGTCGAAGACCTCATCAGCGACCTCGACGCCGTCCCCGAGGACATCAGCACGGCGGTGCGCAATCACGGCGGCGGTCATGCCAACCACAGCCTATTTTGGCAGATCATGGCTCCAGCGGGAGAGCGCGGCGAGCCTTCAGCCGAGCTCATCGCCGCAGCCGAAGCCAAATTTGGCAGTCAAGACGCAGCCCGCGAAGCCTTCGTGGATGCCGCAACCAAGCGATTCGGCAGCGGCTGGGCTTGGGTCGTAGTCAAGGACGGCGAACTCGACATCCTCAGCACTGCCAATCAGGATAATCCCTTAATGGACGGCAGCGGAGTTCCCATCCTCGGCATTGATGTTTGGGAACACGCCTATTATCTCAATTATCAAAATCGTCGGCCCGACTATATCGCCGCTTGGATTGAGACTGTCAACTGGAATGAAGTCAATCGCCGCTTTGCCGAGGCGATGGGGAGTTAGCAAATGGCGATTCAAGTAGGAGATACAGCGCCCGCGTTCACTCTCAAGAATGCAGATATGGAGGACGTAAGTCTCGGCGATTTCGCTGGTAAAAATGTCGTCTTGCTCTTCGTGCCGCTGGCCTTCACCGGCGTTTGTACGCAGGAGTTGTGCGAGATTTCCGCTGGAATCAACGCATACAATGATCTCGATGCCCAGGTTTTGGGAATCAGCGTCGATAGTCCGTTTAGCCTTAGCGCTTGGGCCGAAAAGGAAGGTATTGAGATTCCGCTGCTCAGCGATTTCAACAAGGACGTCTCCGCTGGATACGGTGCCCAACACGAAGACCTATTGGGTTTCAAAGGCGTCGCCAAACGCTCAGCCTTTGTCGTTGATGGGCAAGGCATCGTCCGCTACGCTTGGGTGTCCGACAACCCCAAGGTCCTGCCGGATTTTGCGGCCATTAGGGCCTGTTTACAATCGCTCAACTGAAGTACTTCGTTTTCGCAGTGGAGTGGGGCAAGGCACAGACGGCTTTGCCCCACTGTTTATAGTGCCTGCAAAGGAAAGTACGCAATGGAAGATGTGACGGCAGGGTCTCTTAGCGAGGGAGATACTCCGAGTTGGCTCCAGGGCCAGAACAAGGCCAAGGCCGCCGAAATAGCCGGTCATTTCGCCCAAATTATGCAGGTTTTGGGGCTCGACTTGAGCGACCCGCACTTGCGGGGAACTCCGGACCGCGTCGGGCGGATGTACATGGAGATCTTTCGGGAACTGGACGACCAAGGCGAACCGGAAATTACCTGTTTTCCCAATAGCGATGGCTACGACAACATGGTGATCGTCAAGGACATCGAGTTCTTTTCGGTTTGCTCCCACCACATAATCCCGTTTTTCGGCAAGGCGCACATAGCCTACATACCTGGGGACGCGATCGTCGGCTTGAGCAAAATCGTGCGCATTGTCGAATTCTATGCCCGTCGGCCTCAACTCCAAGAGCGTCTCACCCAGCAAATTGTGGACTTCCTCGAAGCCAAGTTGGCACCCAAAGGCTCCATCGTCGTAATGGAGGCCCGGCATTTGTGCATGGAGATGCGGGGGGTGGAAAGGCCCGGGGCGGTGACGACCACTTCGGCACTTCGGGGCCGTTTTGCCGAGCCGGTAGTGCGCGAGGAATTTTTCAACTTAATCAAGAAAAATTGAAGCAGCATTGGACGAACCCATGTCTGAGATTCAAGAGCAGGTGCTGACGCAGCCTACCAGCGCGCTAGTCGATACCTCCCACCGGGACTTGCGCGACGACGAGTATTGGCGCGCCATTCCCGCCTATGCCGATTTGCGGGCAGATGAATTCCACGAGCATCGCTTTCAGAGCCGCAATAGCGTGACGAGCTTGAAGAAACTGCGGGAGGTACTCGGTAGCGTCGTTTCAGAGGCGTTTTATCGAGATGTCGAACAGGGACTTTTGCGCTCGCCGATGAGCCTGCGGATTTCTCCATATCTACTGAGCTTGATCGACTGGTCGGAGCCAGCCGAGGATCCGCTGCGCATTCAGTTTCTGCCCATGGGATCGCGAATGCGGCCCGATCACCCAGAACTCGCCCTAGATTCGCTGCACGAACAACTGGATTCCCCTGTGCCGGGTCTGACTCATCGCTACGCCGACCGGGCGCTGTTCCTGACGCTCGACACCTGCCCGGTGTACTGTCGTTTCTGCACCCGCTCCTATGCGGTAGGGTTGGATACCGAGGATGTGGAGAAAGTGCATTTCGGCGCTGTTGCTCAGCGATGGGAGCAGGTTTTTGCCTATATCTCTTCGCGATCCGAGTTAGAAGACATCGTCATCAGTGGAGGCGATGTAGCCAATCTCAAGGCTGAACACATCGAATACATCGGTACTCGCTTACTCAACATTGAGCATGTGCGGCGGATGCGCTACGCGACGAAAGCCCCGGCGATTATGCCGCAGAAACTCGTCACAGACCGAGAATGGGTCGATGCCCTAGCGCGGGTTGTCGAAGCAGGTCGCAAGCTCCACAAGGAAGTCTCGCTGCACACGCATTTCAACCATCCGCGCGAAATCACGGCCATCAGCGGCCGCGCGCTCGACGAATTGATGGAGCGCGGCATCTGGGTACGCAACCAAACCGTCTTGCAAAGGGGTGTCAACGACGACGTTGACATCATGCAGCATCTCGTGCGGCGGCTTAGCTACCTCAACGTGCATCCGTATTACACCTTTGTCCACGATATGGTGCGTGGGGTTGAAGAGCTGCGCACGACCTTAGCGACAGCGATCGACTTAGAAAAGGCGATTCGGGGGCGGACCGCAGGGTTCAATACGCCGGCTTTTGTACTCGACACCATGGGGGGTGGTGGGAAGCGCGATGTCCACTCCTATGAACACTACGATCGCCAGACGGGTATTGCCATATTTACTAGTCCGGCTGTGCGGCCTGGCGAGGTCTTCTTTTTTTATGATCCCCTAGATGCGCTCGACCCGCAGGTCGCCCAGCGCTGGAGTGATCCGGCCGAACGCGCGGTCATGAGGCAAGCGGCGCTAGAGGCCGCCCTCTAGACTCAATCGAGCGAGAAGCTGCGAGGGCCGGCATTTGCCCTTGTGGACTCTTATACCTTATCTATATCTATTAGTAATAATTAAACCTTAAGACCATCAAGGCTTACAGCAATGGACTATCCAGATATGATCCAAGCATTAGTGGGCTTGGGCCTGCTCGCTTTGGGAGGTGGTCTAGGTTTTCTGCTGAATTACCTATTAAAAAGGGGTGTCCTGCCCCAAGTGGAGAGAGAGGCAGAAGACCGAGTGCGGCAGCAGCTAGCCGAAGAAGAGCGCACGGTGCGGCTGGGCTTGATTGAGGAGCGGGATGACTGGTATAAAACCAAAGCCCGCCAAGAGGCCGAGTTAGAGGATCAATTGGCCGATCTGAATCGCCGCGATAAGAGTTTGGCACAGCTTGTGCGCGACCTCAATAGCGAGAAAGAAGAGCAGAGCCGGGCGTGGAATCGCCTCAAGAATCAGGAGCGGCGGATTGCCCAGCGAGAGCGGACCCTCAAAGAAGAAGAAAAGGAACTGGGCCAGATGCGCGCCGAGTACCAGCAACGTCTAGAACTGGCCAGTGGGCTACCCGCGGACGAGGCGCGCGAACAGATGATGGAGCATCTGGCCAGCGAGGTCCGCGGACGAGCGGCGGCTATGATCCGCAGCGAGCGCACCAAGGTGAAGGAAGAGTCGGATCGAGAGGCCCAAAAAATCATCGCCCAAGCCATTCAGCGCTGCGCAGTCGAAGAGACCGTCCACTTGGTCACTTCGACAGTGCCCTTACCCAACGAGGGGATTAAAAGCCGCATCATTGGCAAGGAAGGGCGGAACGTACGCGCATTTGAGACGGCGACCGGAGTCAAAGTGGTGGTCGATGATACGCCCGACGCGGTGTTGCTTTCGTCCTACGATCCAGCGCGACGCGAAGTGGCCAGCCGTGCGATGCATCAGCTAATCGGCGGCGGTGGCTTCACCCCGACCAAGATCGAAGAAGTGGTAGATGAGTGCCGTAAGGCCCTAGACAAAGACATGGTCGAGGTCGGCAAGAGTGCCCTCAGCGAGATTGGGGCCAACCAATACCACGCCGATTTGCCCTATTACGTGGGCATGCTCAAATATCGCGCTAGCTTTGGGCAAAACCTCCTACAGCACTGCCTAGAGGTCGCCCATTTGTCAGGGGGGATGGCTGTTGAGGTAGGATTAGATGTGTTGTTGGCCAAGCGGGCGGGTCTCTTGCACGATATCGGCAAGACCGTTAGCAAGGAGATGGAAGGGGGCCACGTCGAATTGGGCATTAAGCTAGGCGAGCGATTCGACGAGCATCCGATCGTCAAGGAAGTTATCGCCGAGCACCACGAGGACCACGAGCGCCTTTCGCCGATCTGTTTCTTGGTCAAGGCGGCCGATACCATATCGTCGATCCGGCCTGGGGGGCGGCGCGAAGACCTCGAAGGCTATACCCGCCGCATCATGCGCTTGGAAGAGATCGCGACTTCGTTTGCGGGCGTCAAAGACGTGTACGCCATCAACGCTGGCCGCGAAATCCGCGTCATGGTCTGCGGCGAGCAGATCGGGGATGAAGACGCGGAGATTCTTGCGTTTGATATAGCCGAGCGCGTCAAAGCCGAATTGACCTTTGCAGGCCAAGTCAAGGTCGTGGTGGTGCGCCAGACGCAGGTGGTGCGCCATACCGAGCGGGGTCGTGGCGACCGACGCAACAACGACGTCCGCAATGGAAGCGGTCGTCGGCCGCGCAACGGGAGCCGCAGAGGGGGCGACAACAGCGCAATCCGCCCCAACTGAGATGGCTGGTGAGCACAAAAAAATCGTCGTGCTCGGCTGCACCGGATCTATTGGCGACACATGTTTCAAGGTCCTCGAAAACTTGGGAGACGGGTACGAGGTCCTGGGCTTGGGCGGTGGGACCAAGGTCGAAAAGCTGATCGCACGTGCCCGCCACTGGCAGCCGCAAAGAATTTGTGTCCTAGACGCCGAGGCTAGAAAACAGGTGCAGAGTGCAGTGTCACGGGTCGAGGTGGTTTGCGGCGAAGAGGGGTTGTGCGAGCTCGCCACCATGCCGGAGGCCGATCTAGTAATCAATGGACTCGTCGGTGCTGTCGGCCTCGCTCCGACGCTGGCGGCGTTGGCGCAGGGCAAGACCGTGGCCATGGCCAACAAGGAGCCCTTGGTTATGGCCGGCGGGCTAATTTTGCAGCAGGCCCAGCGCGGTGGTGGGGCCGTGCTGCCGTTAGATAGCGAGCCCAATGCCATTTGGCAGTGTCTGAAGGGCGAAGATCGCAAAAGCCTGCAGCGAATCATCCTCACGGCCTCTGGGGGGCCCTTCTTTGGGCACAGCCGCGAGCAAATGCGCGACATTACCCCAGAGCAAGCCATCGATCACCCCACTTGGAAGATGGGCCCCAAGATCAGCGTGGATTCAGCAACTCTGATGAACAAGGGCTTTGAAGTTATCGAGGCTGCTTGGCTCTTTGGCGTAGCGGTCGAACAAGTGGATGTGGTCGTTCACCGCCAGTCGGTCGTACATGCACTGGTTGAATTCGCCGACGGATCGCTGTTGGCGCACATGGGCAAGACCGATATGATGCTACCGATCCAATACGCGCTAACCCACCCAGAACGGCGTAAGGTACCTCTCGGCAACCTCGATCTCAAGCAAGTAGGCCAACTGAGTTTCGCCGCTCCGGACAGAGCAAACTTCCCCTGTCTGGATCTGTGCTATGAAGCAGGTCGGAGCGGAGGTACCTCTCCAGCCGCCCTCAACGCGGCCAATGAAGAGGCTGTGGAAGCCTTTTTGGCACGGCAAATCGGTTTCCTCGATATCGCCGACCTGAACCGCGACGTACTTGCACGTTGCGGCACGCAGGAGACAGTTTCCCTCGAATCCATACTAGATGAGGACCGCTTCGCACGGCAGCTGGCCCGGGAGTGGGTCGCCGGGCAGGCTGGATAATTAATTTATGGCGGAAGACACTAACGCAGCACGGTACAAAGCACTGGCGCTATGCCAGAAGATGATCCGCATCAACACCGGGATCATACTCGCGGCTTTCACACTCATCATCGTCCTTACCACGGTCTCGACAGCGGAGTGGGTGCGAGCAACTGGCAAGGCGCTCTACTATATCATCGCGTTGCAGGCCCTCGCGTCAGTGGGGACTTGGTACTACCGCAAACGCTTGGAGAAAGCGCTGGTAGGGGTCGAGGAAGATAGCTCGTATGGAGACCATTAAGGCGCGGGGCAAATTCCACGCCGCCCATCGGCAGCTAGACTACAACGGCAAATGCGCTTACGTCCATGGACATACTTGGCGCGGCGTGTTTGTCGTTCGCACAGAGCGCTTTCCGCGGCTCGAAAAACTGGATATGTCCGTTGACTTCGGCGCGCTCAAGGACATATTCAAATTCTTGGATCACAAGATGTTGATTTCCGCGCGGGATACGACCTTTCTCAACGCCAAGCTCTTTGATCCGCAAGGGGTCGTGGTCATGCCAGGCGAAAATCCGAGCGTAGAAAACGTGGCCGAGTATTGCCTCGACCAAGCAGTCGAGGTATTGCAAGGGCTGTTCCCACTGCGCGGCTATCAGTACCACATCGAAGTTTCCATCCAAGAGACCGACAACAATTTCTTTGTCGCCGACCGCCATCTGCGTTGCTGAGCATTTGGGTGCAGAGCTATGGTGCAGGAAAAAATGATGATCGCCGGAGAGGTCGCCGCCTATCTCCGCTGTTCGCCCTCCACGGTGCGTCGCATGGTCCGTCGAGGCCAGATTCCCCATTATAGATTTGGCAGGCTAGTGCGGTTTCGCCTCAGCGAGATCGAGCGCTGGTTGGCCCTGCAACAGGAGGGAGCGGCACTCTTGCGGGGGAGGGCGACGCCGCCCAATTCAGATCAACTCTCCCTCTTCCCGGCGGGAGGGGAAAATGGCGAATGAAAAAGTGAAAAATGTGGTGGTGCTCGGCGCCGGGGTCATGGGAGGGCAAATCGCAGCTCTGCTCGCCTGCGCGGGCCACAAGGTGCGCCTTCTCGACTTGCCATTGGCAGGTGATGAGACGGGTCATGCGCGTCAAGGGCTGGAGAGAGCTCTCGCAAGCCGACCGCCTGCTTTCTATCTAGCGGAGATGGCCCAACGCATCGGGCTAGGGAGCTTGGAGGATTTAGCCTGTGTTGAAGAGGCCGATTGGGTCATCGAAGCTGTAGTAGAAGAACTCGCGCCCAAGCAGGCGTTGCTGGCCCGACTGGAGCCGTACCTGCACGACGGATTGGTCATCAGCAGCAATACCTCGGGGCTATCTATCGCCGAGCTGACTCGCGGCCGGTCGCCTGAGTTTTG
Organism: Gemmatimonadota bacterium; assembly: GCA_028875335.1. The sequence goes on along the minus strand of JAPPEF010000338.1, from coordinate 3,440 downwards.
CCGCTGCTTTCTCGGGGTACATTTCTTCAATCCGCCGCGTTACATGAAGCTGGTCGAAGTCATACCTGGGCCTGATACCGAATTGACCATCGTCCAGCAGATGGTTGATTTTCTCACTGAGGAGTTGGGCAAGGGCGTGGTCCGCGGCCAAGATACGCCTAATTTCATCGGCAATCGCCTGTGGATTTTCGCCTTCTGCGACATGCTGCAGAGGATGGAGCGAGACGGGCTAGGCGTGGCTGAAGTTGACGCGCTGACCGGCCCTCTGATGGGGAGACCCCAAAGCGCAACCTTGCGCGTTTGCGACATCGTGGGTTTGGACACAGTCGCGCACGTGGCCGAGACCAGTTACGAGGGATTGCCGGAGGACCCGTGGCGGTCGCTTTTTGCTCTGCCGGCATTTTATCGGCGAATGTTGGAGGAGAATTTGCTTGGGGCTAAGGTCAATGCCGGGTTCTACCGCAAGGCCGAGGCTGGTATCGAGGCCCTCGACTTGGATACCTTCGCCTACCGACCTGTGCGAAAGGTAGAGCTGGGCACCTTGGAACCGGCGTTGAGGGAGCGTTCTCCAGCACGCCGCCTCCGCGCCTTATGGGACGATCCGGGCCCGTGGGGTCAGCTTGGGAGGGCGCATCTCACGGCTGTGCTGGCCTACGCCGCTGAGCACGCTGCCGACATAGCTGGCGATATCGTCCAAATCGATCAGGCGATGCGTTGGGGATTTAACTGGGCGCTAGGGCCTTTTGAATTGTGGGATCTCTTCGGCGTCGAAGAGGTCGCCGACTCTCTGACAGCTAACCAACAGCGGGTCCCCAACCTCGTCGCCCAATTGCTCGCCGCCGGTGAAACGCACTTTTACCGCGAGCAGGGCGCGTTCTCACCGACTCGGTTGCGGCGCGAAAGCTGGCAACCACCAGCAGACGATTGGGATAAGCTAGCTGCCGACCGAGCCACCTGGTCCAATGACGGAGCGTACTTGGTCGAGCTGGATGAGGGACTGGGGGCGCTGGTTTTCAACGGCAAGATGAATGCTTTGGGGCCAGCGGCGCTGGAAGCCGTCCACTACGCGGTGGATACGGTTCCTTTTACTGGCTTGGTGCTTGCCGGCGCTGGCTCCTTGTTCTCGGTGGGTGCTGATTTGAAGCACGTGGCCAAGCTCGTCGATGAGAGTGACTGGTCGGAGCTAGAAGCATTTGTCGCTGCTTTCCAAGAGGCTGTGCAGGCACTCCGCTACGCGCCTTTTCCGGTCGTCGCGGCCCTCCGCGGCTTGGTGCTGGGGGGCGGGTGCGAGTTCGCCTTGGGCACCGATGGGCGCGTGGCGACGGCTGAATTAGGCATGGGTTTGGTGGAGACCAAGGTCGGCTTAATCCCCGGCAGTGGCGGATGTATGGAGATGGCGCGAAGAGGAGCAGGCGATATAGGATCCGCGTTTGAGACAATTTTTACCGGAAATTTCAGCGACAATGCTTTCCAGGCCCGAGTAGGGGGTCTCCTCGGTGCTGACGACGAGATTGTCTTTGCCGAGGGTCAACTCTTAAAGCGGGCCTTAGCTAAATTGCACAGCCTGCTCGCCGCAGGCTATTGCGCCAGCGTACCGGATGGGGTAGAGGTCACTGGAGACGAGGGGCTAGCGCTTTTGCACGAGCGCATAGATGCAAGCCGGGCTGCTGGGCAGCTCAGCGAGCACGACGTGGTCGTAGGACGCGGTCTGGCACGGGTACTTACAGGAGATGGTGGAGCGCGCCGGGAAGTAGAGGAGTGCGACTTACTCAATTTGGAACGCGAGGTCTTTCTGCAACTGTGCGGCACCGAGCGCACGCGAGAGCGCATCGCGCACATGCTGCACACGGGTAAACCACTGAAGAATTAAAAGGGAAGAGGACTTTATGGGCTTGCGTAGTGCCGCTGAATTCAAAGAGGGCTTGCGCGATGGGCGCGAGGTGTATCAGCGGGGAGAGCGGGTCGAGGACGTAACCACGCATGACGACTTGGGAATTGGGGTGGATCACGTCGCCTTGGATTTTGAACTGGCCGAGGATCCAGCGCACCGCGACCTAATGACTTGGTTGGATGAAGACCTGGGCGAACCCGTCAGTCGTTACTTTAAAACACCGACGGATGCCGAAGATTTGCTCAATCGACGCGAGATGATTGAGCGTTCGACGCGACTGGGCAACAGCGTGGTATTGCTAATCAAAGAAATTGGCACCGACGCGCTCTTCGCCCTCGACTTGGTCTCCGACCATTTGGATAAAAATGCCGGTGGACAATACAACTCGCGCGTGCAAGCCTTCCATCGCGCGTGCAAGCAGCGCGATCTGAGTCTGGCCGTGGCCCAAACCGATGTAAAAGGCGACCGCAGTCTTTTGCCGTCGCAGCAAGCCCACCCCGACTACTATGTCCACATTGTTGAGGAGCGGACCGATGGGATCGTGGTGCGCGGAGCCAAAGCCCATACGACATGCGCCCCGTATGTCGATGAACTCATCGTCTTGCCGACCCGTGCGCTCAAGGAAGAGGACGCGGCCTATGCTGTTGCCTTTGCCACGCCGGTCAATACGCCGGGGATCAAGCTAATCGCCAGCCCCTTTGGCTCGCCGCCGGTGAGCCAGTTCCACCACCCGGTCAGTTCTGAGCATCGCATGATCGACACATTGACGATCTTCGACGATGTCTTTATTCCCAACGAGCGCGTCTTCCTCAAAGGGGAGTGGCAATACGCCGGACCGCTGGCTAACGCCTTCGTCGAATTTCACCGCTTTACGGCTGCCTCCTACAAACCGCCGCTCTGCGACCTCTTTATCGGGGTGGCGGCGCTCCTAGCCCAGTACAACGGCATTGCCAAGGCCGGCCACGTGCGCGAGAAACTGACCAAGCTCATCACCTATGCCGAGACCGTTCGCGGGCTGACCTTGGCCGCAGCCCACGATTGCCGCATCGCCGCCAACGGCACGGCCGTGCCTAATATCGTCTTTACCAACTTGGCCAAATTCCACTTTGCCAACAACTACCACCAAGCTGTGTCTTGGGTCCAGGATATTGCCGGAGGGTTGGTAGTCACTGGGCCGTCGGAAGAGGACTTGGCCAATCCCGAGACCAAAGGCTATATCGAACACTTCTTGGGTGGTGGAAGCGGCGTCGATGCTGAAGTGCGGCTAAAGGCGATCAATTTGGTGCGCGATCTGACGGCTTCGACCTTTGGCGGTTACAACGAGCTGTTGGCTATTCACGCCGAAGGCTCATTGGAAACCCAGAAAATCACCATTCTGCGTGATTACGATGTCGAGCGCTGTGTACGGCTGGCCCAAGAAGCTATCGGCATAAACAGTTGAGGAACAAAAAAGAACGAAAAGAGTTGATTATATAACACATAGGCGCTATATTAACGTGAGTTCGGGTTAAGGTGAGGGCATCCTTTTTGGCTAAACTTAGGTTTGCAC
>JAPPEF010000102.1 GCA_028875335.1 Gemmatimonadota bacterium | reverse complement strand
TCTATGCGTTGGCCCAAGAAGGCTCCTTGGCTCAGCGCCTGACCCAAGACTTGGTGGCTAAGCGCGACGATCAATGAAGAAATAGTAGAAAAATACCTAGCGAATTAACCCAAAAGGTTTCCACCATGCCCGAGCAACCCATGCTCATCATCGACGGCCACCTCGACCTGGCCTTCAACGCCCTGCACCACCGCCGCGACCTCACCCAAGACGTCCACGTCCTGCGCGAGCGCGAAGACCCCAAACCCCCAGGCCCTTCCCACCCCGACTCGCTGCGCGACAGAAAGCGCCCTGAAAGCACCTCGCGCGGCACCGCCACCGTATCCCTGCCGCAGATGCGCCAAGGCTACGTCGGTATCGCGCTATCGACCATCATGTGCCGAGTGCAGATGCCCACCGGCCTCCTCGACGACGGCATGAGAACCCAAGAAGCGGCCCACGCCATGGGCCAATCGCATCTTCACTATTACAAAGCGCTAGAGCGCGAGGGCCAACTGCGCTTCATCCGCGACACCAACGATCTCGACGAGACCATTGCCGCTTGGCAAAACCCCGATTCAACGACTCCGATTGGCCTGATACTGAGCATGGAAAGCGCCGACCCTATCTTAGACCCTGAGCAAGTGAGCTGGTGGTGGGAGCAGGGCCTGCGCTCGGTAGGGCTGACGCATTTTGGTGCCAATACTTGGGGTCATGGCACCGGCACTCGCGGCGGGCTGTACGCCGATGCCTATCCCCTGCTCGACGCGCTCGCCGCAACGAACATCGCCCTCGACCTGACCCACGCCTCGGACTTGGTCTTCTGGCAGCTTTTGGACTACTGGTCAGGGCCGGTCCACGCCAGCCACTGCAACTGCCGCGCCCTCGTCCCCGGCCAGCGCCACCTCAGCGACGAGATGATCCAAGCCATCGCCAAGCGCGGCGGCGTCATCGGCGCGGTCTTCGCCGAGTTCATGCTCAATCCCGAGATCAACTTCGACGACCCAGCGACTTATCCGCAAACCGCTCGCCGCTCCATGTCGGCTGTCGTCGATCACATCGACCACATCTGCCAGCTCGTCGGCAACTGCGACCACGTCGCCATCGGCTCCGACCTCGACGGCGGTTTCGGGCGCGAAATGGCCCCCATCGACTACGACACCATCGCCGACCTACAACGCTTCCTCGATATCCTCGAGCGGCGGGGCTACTCGACCGATGACATTGCGGCTATAGCCCACGGCAACCTCGCACGCTTCTTCCGCCAAGCCTGGGAGCAATAGCCACTCTGCGCCCATCTGCGGATAACTCACGCTCCCACTTTACGAATAGGATTGCTATACAATGACCGACGCGCGTCCGATGATCCTCGACAGCCACCTCGATCTCTCCTTCTCCGCCCTGCAAATCAACCGCGACCTAACGCAAAAGGCGACCACCGTGCGCGTCCACGACTCCGTGCAGACTATGGAGGGCTTCGGCTCCTGCACGGTGACCTTCCCCGAGCTGCGCCGAGGCAAGGTCGGCCTCTTCTGCGGCACGGTGATGTCGCGCCTAGACCTAGGCGACCGCTGGACCCGCACTGGCATGTACTGCCAAGCCCAATGCCACGGCGTCGGCCGCGGACATTTGGCGTACTACCAAGCTCTCGAACGCACGGGGTTGCTCCGCTTCGTCAAAAGCGTCGCGGATTTAGACGAAACCATCGCCGCTTGGCAAAACCCCGACCCAGCCACTCCCTTCGGCCTAATCCTCGCTATGGAAAGCGCCGATCCCATTTTAGGCCCGGACCAAGTGCCCGAATGGCGCGAACTCGGCTTGCGCCTAGTGTCGATCTCGCATTACGGCACCAGTACCTATTCGCACGGCACCGGTACCGAAGGTGGACTGTTGCCACCGGCCAAACCCCTGCTCGACGCGCTCAAAGCGGCCGGCATCATCATCGACTTGACCCACTTGACCGACCAAGCCCACTGGGAACTTTTGGAATTGTACGACGGCCCGGTCTGCGCCTCGCACCACAACTGCCGCACCTTGGTTCCCGGCCAGCGCCAGCTCACCGACGAAATGATCCATTCCATCGCCGAGCGCGATGGAGTCATCGGCGCGGCTTTTGACGCGTGGATGCTCGACCCGGGCTGGCAGCGCAAAGTCCCCGCCTTTGAACAGCTTACCAACGCCACCTTAGAAACCGTCGCCGACCACATCGACCACATCTGTCAGCTTCTGGGCACCTCGCGCCACTGCGGCATTGGCACCGACCTCGACGGCGGCTTCGGCACCGAGCAAGCCCCGCGCGATCTCAACACCATCGCCGATCTGCAAAAACTCCAGCCCATCCTCGCGCACCGTGGCTACTCGCCAGCAGACATCTCAGGCATCTTCTCCGGCAACTGGATCCGGTTCTTCAAGGACGTGTGGAGCCGCTCTTAATCCGCAATAGTCTCTAAATCTGGCACTACATTCTCTTCTTTTTCGTTACAAATCGTTCAAAAATTTCTCTCCTTCTTGTCATTATCGTCATTTTTTCCTATACTTTGCTCAAGTTAGTTACATAATAATATCCAAACCATCCATTTTCAGGGAGAAACAGACATGGCGAGAGGAGCCGACAAAGTCATCGAAGCGCTCGACCGCTTCGGCGTCGAGTATGTCTTCGGCCATCCGGGCGGCGCGGCCATGCCCATCTTCGACGCACTGCTCAACTCCAAGCAGATCCGCTTCGTCCTCACCCGGCACGAGCAAGGCGCGACCCACATGGCCGACGGCTACGCCCGCGCCACCGGCAAGCCCGGCGTCGTCCTCGTAACCTCCGGCCCGGGCGCAACCAACACCATTACCGGCCTGCTAACCGCGCTGATGGATTCTGCGCCCGTCATCGCCCTCACCGGCCAAACCGTCACCCCCATGCTCGGCAAAGACGCCTTTCAGGAGGCCGATGTCTTCGGCATCTCCATGCCCGTCGTCAAGCACTCCTATTTGGTCAGGGACCCCAACGATATCCCCCGCGTGATGACCGAGGCTTTCCACATCGCCACCACCGGCCGACAGGGGCCAGTACTCGTCGATCTGCCCAAGGACGTCACCCAAGGCGACCCCTTCCCCGAATGCACCACTGATTTTCCCGAGAAGGTGTACTTGCCTGGTTACACCTGGCAGACCAAACCCGCGCCCGAACTGCTCGAAGCCGCCGCGGATCTCCTGCGCCGCAGCAAGCGTCCCCTGCTCTACTTAGGCGGCGGTTGCATCGCCTCGGGCGGCCACGAGGCAGCCAAGGCCTTTGCTGAAAAGACGCGGATGCCAGTGACCAACACCCTGCTCGGCAAGGGAGCGTTCCCCGAGCAACACGCCCTCTCAGTGGGAATGCTAGGCATGCACGGCACGGCCTACGCCAACAAAGCCGTCGTCGGCTGCGACTTGATTATGTCGGTAGGAGGGCGCTGGGACGACCGGATTACTGGCAAGCTCGCGGAATTCTGCCCGGATGCGAAAAAGATCCACATCGACATCGACCCGGCCGAATACGGCAAAGTGGTCATGCCCGACGTTTTTATCGAGGGCGATGCGCGCCAAGTGCTCGAAGAGCTAATCAACTACATCGAGCCGTTGGACACGGCAGCTTGGCTGGCCCAAATCGATGAATGGAAGACGAAATACCCGCTCAAATACGGCAAGCGCGGCGGTCTCAAGATGCAGACCGTTATCGACCGCCTATACGAACTGACCGCTGGTCGCGCCGTGGTGACCACCGACGTCGGCCAGCACCAGATGTGGGCGGCCCAGTTTTACAAAACAGCGCACCACCGCCAGTGGCTTTCCTCCGGTGGCGCTGGCACCATGGGCTTTGGTTTTCCCGCGGCCGTCGGTGCTCAGTTTGGTCGCCCCGAAGAGACCGTGGTCGCCATCTGCGGCGACGGTGGCTTCCAGATGACCCTGTGCGAACTGGCCACCGCCGTCGTCCATCGACTGCCGATTAAGATCGTAGTCCTCGATAACAAGTACCTAGGAATGGTCCGCCAGTGGCAGAATCTGTTCTTCGACAATCGCCTCTCTGGCGTCGATCTAGAAGGCAATCCCGACTTCGTCAAACTGGCCGAAGCCTACGGGGCTAAGGGCTTCCGCATCCGGCGCGCCGCCGACATTGACAAAGTCCTCAAGCAAGCCCTCGATCACGACGAAGGCCCCTGCGTCATCCACGCTGAGTGCGAAAAAGAAGACAACGTCTTCCCGATGATCCCCGCCGGAGCCGCGCTCACCGATATGCTGATCGAGGCTCCCAAGCAGAAACTGGCCCAACCCAAAGGAAGCACCTAATGTCTACAAGTGCTATTGACTTTGCCGCCGCTGACCTCAACGCCCGCCAAGAGGCGGTGGACGCGCCGCAACTCAGGCCGACCGAACCCCAGCAAAAGACCACCATCGGCCTGTTAGTCAACGACCGTCCCGGCGTCCTAGTGAGGATCGCCCAGTGCTTTGCCCGCCGGGCCTACAACATCGAAAACCTAGTCGTCTCGCCGGCCCACATCCCCCAGTGCTCGCGTATGACCATTACCACCATTGGCCCCGCCGCCGAGTTGCACCAGATCATTCTTCAACTCAACAAGCTAGTTGATGTCATCCACGCCAAAGACCACTCGGCCGACGACGCCATCACTCGCGAGTTGGCTCTCTTCAAGGTTGGCTGTTCAGTCGAAGAGCGCACCGAGGTCTTGCAGATTATCGAGGTTTTCCGCGGCAAGACGGTCGATATCTCAGAAGCTACCATCACCATCGAGGCCACTGGCACCACCGAGAAGATGGATGCGCTCGAATCGCTGTTGAGCAAATTCGACCTGAAGGAAATGGTTCGCACTGGCAAAGTAGTCATGGCCCGCGGCAACAAGCCGACATAAAAAAGGGGGACGGACATCGCCCGTCCCCCTTTCGCCTGCTGTATCCTCCCTTAAAACGCCACGCCCAATTGCCCAAAGACCAAGCGGCCGATCTCCGGTGCCCCAATAAAAGTGCGGTGCTTGTTGTCGAGCGCGTTGGAAACATCCACCCCGAGCCGCAGGTTGCTTCCGAACGGCAACAGACAACTCGCGTTCAAGTCGAGGAGCGAATACGAGTCCACATCCCCGACAAACACCCCGGACTCCTGGCGAAACGCCCCCACGTAGCGCCACTGCGCCCCTAGGGTTAATTGCTGCTGGTCGAAGGTGAAGGACGTGCCTAGCTTGAATTTGTTACCCGGCGCGTTGAGCGCTATATCGGCGATGCCATCGACGTTCTCAAATAAAGTCTTATCGACATAAGAATAGCTGCCCGTTAGCGACCATTGGTCGCTCGGGAAATAGACCAAGTTCACATCCAAGCCGTTAAGAGAGATTTCGCCGAAGTTGCGATAGGTCAACATTACGGCCGTCGGATCGAAGGCTTGCTCCGGCGTAACCGTGCCAAACGGTATGCCCGCAGCCCCGCCGGCAAACAACGTGACAATTTCATCCACCGGCGAGCCATTGCCATTACCAGACAAAGTGCCCGGGACCTGCATATTGTCGAGCGGGGCGACCGCCGCGGCCAACTCTGCATTCTCGGCCAGTGCCTCGCCGACGCCAGCACCTAGCGCTGCCCCAAGACTGGCCGGATCGAGGAAGACATTGGGCGTCTGCACCTGAATCGGGGAGACGAAATCCTGGATCCGGGTGTGATACAGATCGGCCGCCACCACCAGCTTCTCGCCGATTATCCCTTTGTAGCCCAGTTCAAAGGTCTCAGTAGTCGTCGAGCGGGTCAGCGGCACGTCGAAAACATCGGCTACCGGATCAAAGGGGGCCGGATCGCCAGCCGCCACCTTCTCGAGGTTGAGCATGAGCAGGGCGTTGTCCAATCCCGTCAGTTGTGCGGGCAACAGTGCATCTAATCCACTCAATAGTTGCTGGGCGGCCTCCTCAGCCGCTGCTCGGTCTAACTCTTGCAATATCCCTATTTGGGTCGTCGCTAGTCCCATAAAAAGCGGTGTATCGAGCGCACTCAACACCCCGCTGCGCCCCAGACCCCACATCACATTGGTAAAGACCGGATCCCCCAGGTTGATGTAGTCGGCTGGATCCATCCCCGCCACCGGCGCAAAAGACGAGCGGAACTTTGGTCGGCCATTGTCCGAGCGAGCAAAAGTCCAACCGCTAGCAAAGCCCTCGCGATAGGTTCCCTGCGCACGGATATCTATCGCCGGCGCAAAGCCCAGCGACGGCGCAAAAGCCGAGCCAATGCCGAAGGGATCCTCCAGAGAGCGGATGTCCAAATAGAGGTTGTTGCTCGACGGGGTCGCAAAGGCTCGGTTGTACGTCAGCCGCAGGATCTGGGTCTCTTTAGGCTTGAAGACTAGCCCGGCGCGCGGCGAGATTTCGCCTTCGGGAATGCGGTTGTGGTCGTCGTAGCGCAGGGCCACCACCAAGTCCAGCATCTCACTCAGGGCCGTCTCGCTCTGCACGTAAGCCCCGAATTCGTTGGTCTGATCGTAGTCTTCGTTCCCGCCAGTGATGGTCCCCTCGGTATCGGGCCGCGTCAACAACACATCGGCACCGTAGGTAAAGCGCTGCCGCACTCCCAGCGTCGCGGAATGCTGGAGCTGAAACGCGGTCAGCTTGGACTTATCGACTATCGGATTCCCATCGCGCAGAGTAAAGGTGTCGCCGGCGTTGCTCCCATTTTGAAAAACCTGGGCGAACCAATTCTTGTACAGCAGGCGAAGCTGGACATAGTTGTACGCCCAGTCTTGGGCTTGGCCAGCCCCTAAGCCGGTCAACTCGATCTGATCGCCCTTGTTGTATCCGGCTGCCAAAATAGCCGTCAAGTCGTCCGAGGCCTTGTAATCCAAGCGCACTTCAGCGCTCTGGCGCTCAATGTCAAAACTGCGCGGTTTGATAGCTGGATTGGCGGCCCTAGCCTGCACCTCTACCGGATCTTCGTATTCCCAGTCCTCTCCCGTATAGTACTGGGCCGAGACCTTATAGCCGAGGCGGTCGCTAGCAGCCCCGGCGTGGCGCATACCGACCTTGCGCACACTCCGTTCGCCTAGGCCAACGTTGACATTGGTCCCCGCCGAAGTGAACGGCGAATGGGTGATGATGTGCATCACGCCGTTGGCGCTATTGGGTCCGTAGAGCGCCGACCCCGGCCCCAACACCACTTCGATGCGCTCGATGTCGTCGTTGGTCACCGGAATGAAGTTGTAGGCATTCAACCGCAGAGAGGGAACACGGGCAATGCGATTGTCGGTCAGCGTCAGCAAGGCACCTGAAAAGACATTGTTGAAACCCCGCACGACCACATTGCTCTGCGCCAAACCAGTCTGGGAAAAATCCACCCCCGGCAGGTCGCGGATGTGTTCGACCACGCTGAGCGCCGGCCGATTGCGGATCTCCGTGGCCTCAACTATCGCCACCGAGGCCGGGGCTTCGAGGACTTTTTCCTGCCGCCGCGAAGCCGAAACTACGTTCTGGTCGAGGAAGATGATGCCCGTCTCCAGCGTCAGCATCAGTTCCTGCTCGCCAGCGACGATGCCAACGCCTTCTCGCATTAGGTCCCGATAGCCGATATGCGTAACGCTGAGTTGATACTCGCCGGTCGGCAACCCCTCCAAGCGGAAGCGACCATCTTCGTCGGTAGCCGTGCCGATCTTGCCGCCCGGCAGCAGGTCGCTGACAAGGACGACGTTGGCACCGGGGATCGCTTCACCCTCCAACCCCTTCACAATACCGGAAAGCGTCCCCTCTGCGCCGAAGGCGACGCCCGCCCACAGCACGAGAGCATATAAAAGCAATTTGTACTTCATGGCTAGCTCCTTATTTTCGGCCTAAATCTACTCCCAAGCACCCGATCCCGCTACCTCGCTACCTAATCTAATAAGTAATCTCGTAGCGCATTGCCGCGCAAAGGCAAATTATTTCTTCGGGAATTTTGTCGCGTAGCGGTAGCGCGGTCTATCTCCACTTCCCATCCCTTCTCCGCTATAGATCTCGCCCGCTCTATTGATTCCCCACGTCTCCATTTCGTATTTTCTCAGCCTTAATTCACCCACGCTATCGGAGACCCAATTCCATGCCGGACAAACTCAAGCTCGCCTTTATCGGCTGCGGTGCCATCGCCCGCTTTCACCTCGACGGCATTAAGGGCCACGCTCCCCGCATCGACGTCACCGCGCTAGTCGATCTCGACGAGTCCAAAGCCCAAACCTACGCCGCTGAAACCGGCGGGCAGGCCTTCACCTCGCTCGACGAAGCGCTCGCAAAGGGAGACTTCGACGCCGTCGATATCATGTTGCCCCACGACCTGCACGAATCCATCGCTCTCCAGTGCTTCGACGCTGGCAAGCACGTGCTCTTGGAAAAGCCCATGGCCCCCACCCTCGACGCCTGCGACCGCATTCTCGCCGCCGCCAGCGCGGCCCCAGGCGTCTTCATGGTCGCGGAAAACAGCCAGTACTGGCCCGAAATTGTCGAGGCCCAAAAGCACCTTGCCGCCGGAGCCATCGGCGAGATCATCACCGCCCGCGCGGCCTTTGTCTATCCTTTTGACTCCTACTGGTTCAAAGAAGAGCGGCCCTGGCGCTACGAAAAGGGGCGCACCGGCGGCGGCATCGCCATCGACGGCGGCTCGCACTGGATCCGACCCTTGCGCATGTGGATGGGCGAAATCAAAGAGGTGGTCGGCGTGTTGGGACATCCGCTTGCGCAAATGGAGGGCGAGTCCCTCGCCCGCGCGCTCTTCCGCTTTGACTCGGGTAAGACCGCCATCTTCGACGCCATGATGATCGACACGGTCTTTGCCCCGGACCCTTGGTGGCGAATTACCGGTACCAAGGGCGAGTTGACCATCAACGCCGGTCTCGACGGTGCCGAACTCTATCTGTGGGATACAGACCATCCCGACGGCAAGCGACTTTTTGCCAGTCCAGGGTACACCGAATCCTTTGGACCGGAGCTAGCCGATTTTGCCGCCGCCGTCCTCGACGGCAAGGCCCCAGACGCGCCAGCGGAACACGCTCTCGGCGAGTTGCGCACGGCCTTGGCTCTCTATCGCTCGGCCTCCAGCCAGCGCTGGGAACAGGTGTGGGCGTAATGCTTGCACGAACCTCTCCTTTGGGATATATTCAGCCCTGCGAGGCCGTTCCTCGAAGCACCGATCATGTTCGACCCTTGGACTCTTCCCAACATCCAAATTCGCCCCCTTTTCAAGCTCAGCGGCAAAGGCTGTCAAGGCCGTGATGCCCTCTCGCTTCAAAACGCATTAGCTTATAGAATAGGAAAACGATGACGGAAAAGTACGTATATCTATTTGGCACCTCTCAATCCGAAGGCGACAAGGAAATGCGCAACCTGCTCGGCGGCAAAGGTGCCAACCTCGCCGAAATGGCCCAGCTCGGCCTGCCCGTCCCAGCCGGTTTTACCATCACCACCGAAGTTTGCACCTATTACTACAACCACGACCAAACGTATCCCGACTCGCTCAAAGGCCAAGTAGAGCGCGCCGTTGCCGAAGTCGAAAAGACCATGGACATGCGCTTTGGCGACGCGGCCAACCCGCTCTTGCTATCCGTGCGCTCCGGTGCCAGAGTGTCCATGCCCGGCATGATGGAGACCGTACTCAACCTCGGCCTCAACGACGAAATCGTCCAAGGGCTTATCGAACAATCCGGCGATCCGCGCTTTTGCTACGACGTATACCGCCGCTTCGTGCAAATGTACGGCGACGTGGTCATGGGCTTGCGACCCGAAGACGAAAAAGAAACAGACCCTTTCGAGGCCCTGCTCGACGCAAAAAAACACGCCCGCGGAGTCGCGCTCGACAGCGAACTGAGCGCCGGAGACTTGCGCGAATTGGTCGCCGAGTTTAAGGCCGAAATCGCCAAGCGGCTCAACCGCGAATTCCCCGAAGACCCCCACGAGCAGTTGTGGAATGCCATCGGCGCGGTCTTCGGCTCTTGGCAGGGCCAGCGCGCCATCCGCTACCGCGAAATCGAAGGCATCCCCCACGACTGGGGCACGGCCGTCAACGTCCAGTCCATGGTGTACGGCAACATGGGCGACGATTGCGCCACGGGCGTGGCCTTCACGCGCAACCCCTCCACCGGGGAAAAACACCTGTACGGTGAGTTCCTCATCAACGCCCAAGGCGAAGATGTAGTCGCCGGTACCCGCACGCCCCAGCCCCTGTCCGAACTCAGCAGCCAAATGCCGCAAGTGTACGAGCAGTTCCAAGCGATCTGCGACCAGCTAGAGCCACACTACCGCGACATGCAGGATGTGGAGTTCACAGTCCAGAAGAGTAAATTGTGGATGCTGCAAACCCGCAACGGCAAGCGCACTGGGGCGGCGGCTGTCCAAATTGCCGTGGACATGGCCGCCGAGGGGTTGATCTCACAAGAGGAAGCCCTCCTGCGCGTCACTCCGGCTCAACTCGACCAGCTCCTCCATCCCACATTCGACGAAGCGAGCCCCAAGGACGTCATCGCCGAGGGACTGCCCGCTTCACCTGGGGCGGCGACCGGCCAAGTCGTCTTCAACTCCGAAGAGGCCGAAACACAAGCGGCCGAAGGTCAGCAGGTCATCTTGGTGCGCCAAGAGACTTCGCCCGAAGACATCGGAGGCATGGACGCCGCCCAAGGCATTCTCACTGCACGTGGGGGCGCGTCCTCTCATGCCGCCCTAGTCGCGCGCGGCATGGGCAAGTGCTGCGTCGCCGGCTGCGAGTCCATAGCAATCGACTATCACCAAGAATTGTTTACCGCCAACGGCAAGACCGTCAAAAAGGGCGACTGGATATCCCTCGATGGCTCGTCCGGCCAAGTCATGCTGGGCCAAGTGCCCACTGTGGAGCCGAGTTTCTCGGCGTCGTTTGACACCATGATGGGTTGGGCCGACGACAAGCGCCGACTGGCTGTGCGCACCAACGCCGACACGCCGCACGACTCAGAAGTGGCCCGCAATTTCGGTGCCGAGGGCATTGGCCTATGCCGCACCGAGCACATGTTCTTCGAGGGCGACCGCATCGTAGCCGTGCGCGAGA
>JAPPEF010000314.1:83609-84816 GCA_028875335.1 Gemmatimonadota bacterium | reverse complement strand
GCCGACGAGATTGAGAGCGACGGGATTGCAGTGAAAACATCGCTGAGCAGCTCACTGGTATTTGCACCACAGATTGGGCCCAATCCCTTTACGCCCAACGGCGATGCCATTAACGATGTGGTGCATATTTCCTATAAGCTCTTGCGGGTAACGTCTCAGGTTCCGGTCTCCGTAGAAATCTTCGACCTGTCCGGCCGATTAGTTAAGCAAGTATACGCCGGAGACATTCCCATCGGAGAGTACTCCCACTCTTGGGATGGGACAGACCACTCCAACCGGCTGGTCCCCCCAGGACTATACTTGTATCGAATAGCGGTAGACATCCAATCGGAAGAGGGCATCAAGAGCGGCGTTATCGCCGTGGCCTATTGATTCTTAATCGCCCCCTATGAGTGAATACGTGGGAGACCAACACATGAGAACATTCAAGTTGGTGAGCACTAGCTTGGTCTGCCTCCTAGGTAGAATATTCCTAGGTGACGCAGCTTGGGGGCAAGAAGGCTTTTCTATTCAGGACGGTGCGGCTATCATCGAGTCCGAGGATCATTGGGCTCGTTGGCAGTCGGTGGCAAAGACCATCCAGATCACCGAGGACGGCGTAAAACCAACCTTTATACGCAAAAGTACCAAGATCGAGGTAGATGGCGTTGAACAGGTAGTCCCCGGCATTAACGCGGTTTTGAATGCCTTCGAGTTCGGCGGCGGGGTATGGGAGGCCGGCTCCAATCGCTTGAGCGCAGAAAACCTCATGGACGGCAGGATGGACACCTACTGGGAGCCGGATACTTCCACCCCTCTTAGGGATTGGTGGGTGCAAATCGATTTAGGGCGGGCCGTATCAGCCAATAAGATCGTCCTCAAGTTTGTCGGCGAGGATTTGGGAGACCCCTTTCTCCAATTCAAGGTTCTAACCTCTCAGGGGGAGACGATTATTGGCCCGCTGGTGTACAGGAAACGCTTCTCAACGAACAAGCCCATCAAGAATGAACGGGTCTTTGAAGTCGATTTGACCAACCAGTTGCCCACCAAATGGACACAGGTGCGCGGGGATTTTACCGGCGATGTGATCAGATTTGTCTCTGTCGGCGTCACAGACAGCGATCTTGGCAAGGCAAGACAAGTCTCCCAGTCCGCTTACGAGAATCTCGATTCCGACCAACAAGGCGATATAGAATACTTCCGCCGAGAAACCTCGGGCAGGCTGAGA
>JAPPEF010000314.1:0-83188 GCA_028875335.1 Gemmatimonadota bacterium | reverse complement strand
ATGCTGGCGGAAGCCTGGCGTGGAAAACAGTAGGATCGCTCGACAATATCAATGGGAACGAATCGTACCACGATTTTAAGTTCCCACTCACCAAAGTCGAGCATTTTTCTTTCACCTATAAGCTCCATATAAGGGCCGGTCGTCACGGCTTGTCAGAGATTCAGTTTTTCGGCGAAGGGTACATGCCCGAGGCTCGGATCGAATCGGTCTTTGACGGCCCTTCGGCGTTCATAGAATTAGGGGCCTCTCCCCAAAATTTGGCGTCTATAGAGTGGGATGCGGATATGCCGCCGGGTACGGACATTATTCTCCAGACCCGCACTGGCAATACGGTCAAAACTTCTACGCTCTACTATAAAAAGAACGGTGAGTTATTTCCGGGCACCGAAGAAGAAGCAGCGGAAGCGCACGCTACGGACAAAAAGTTCTTTGGGGATGCCTCTGTTGGACCCGTCGTTACCCAGACCAACCCGGGCAGCGATTGGAGCGGTTGGAGTCAACGCTATTTCAATTCGGGAGACAAAATCACCTCGCCCAGTCCGCGAAAATTCGTCGCCATCCGGGCGACCTTTCTCACGGAAAATCCCCTCGTGGCCGCTACACTGCGCTGGGTGAAACTCAACTTTGTAACACCAGTCGCCAAAACAATTGTTGGCGAAGTGCTGCCCCCTCAACTCGAGACGATTGGCGCTGAGCAACTGTTTTCCTATTTCGTCCGCACGACCTTCGAGCCGACCAACGAGGGTTTTGACGAGATCCTCATTGAAGCTCCCTCCAGCGTCAAAATGAAATTCCAGCAAGCCCACCTGAGCCTCACAGGGCAACCGACTCAAACCTATACCGCTCAAAGCGAGGGATTTGAGGTCGTGTCTGATGATTCCGATTCGCTTTGGGTGCGTTTGCCTACTCCCATCAAGGGCGGGGCCGCGTTGGTCGAGCTTCAGTTTGCGGCGACCATATTCGATTTTACCACATTCTTCAACGGCTCTATCGGCCATTCTTCCATTCCCGATTCGTGGCAAAGAGTGGACCCAGGCGATGCAAACGAGATCACAGATAGCGAAAAAACCGTGATCCTAGCCCTTGAAAGAGGTGCAGTACTAGGGGATATCGAAGTTAAAAATAAAATCTTCACCCCTAATGGCGACGGCATCAACGATGATATGGCTGTGAGTTTTTCACTCATGCGGGTGAAGACATCAACGCCGTTACAAGTGAAAATATACGATCTAGGTGGGCATCTCATTCACCAACTGCGCGATGAGTACATAACCACGGGACGGCATTCCGTGGTCTGGACCGGAGTCGATAACTCCGGAGCTTTGGTGCCTCCTGGCATATATGTGCTGAGGATCGACGCTGAGGTCGATTCAAAATCGAGTAGAAATACCTCGGACTACCGCTTAGTACACGTCTCCTATTGATCTTCTGCGATCCGAGAGGAACAGATTGGACAAACCACCGTTGGTCAAGACCGCGCTATTAGCGTTTTCTTGTCTATTGCAGGGACTTACGCCGACCCAAGGCTATGGAGAGACGATCGTCATTGGCGGCGGTCCAGGTACCCTAGCGTGGGATGACCATTATTCCGAGATATCGGTTATCGACTTTGACACCAATCCCGGTCAGATTCAGCCTGCTCAGACAGGTCCCGAAGACAATATCGTCCTGAAAATATTCGAAAGAGGAGGGACCGTAACGTCGCCCAATGCGAAAATAATACTCGAAATATCCTCGAGTCTTTTGAATGAACAATTAGCGCATATGGTCAGTGGCGACACGACCAAGGCTTTTGAAGTGAAGGGCGGTTCCCCCACAGGCGTTATATTCAGGATAGATTTGGGCGAGCGCTTCGGAGTCAATCGGATCAAGTTTTTTCCGCGCAAGGGATTTGAAGAGTTTTTTCTACAAGGCTATGAATTGCTGCTGAACGACGGCAGCGAGGAGCAGAAAACCCTAGCCGGGACGCCGGATTTCAAGGTTTTTAAAACCGAGGAACGCAATCTCGAGCCGACCGTTGATCTGACCGTCCCCCTGCAGTTTGTTCGTTTCATAGAGGTGAAGCAACTAGTGCGAGGGGAGTGGGAAATTGACGAGTTTCAAGTCTTTGGTGCGGGTTTTGCCTCTACGTCATCGTATACCTCAAAAGTATTTGATCGAGAACAACCCGCGGTCTTTGGCGACATAACATGGGCTAGGGGGAGCATCGGCGAACCAACGAAAACGGATGCCATCCTAGTGACCCGGAGTGGCAACACGCCAGATCCCAGCGATTCGCTGTCTTGGAGCGCTTGGTCTTCCCCCTATCCTGCCGGAGTCCGCACGGCCATTGAATCACCAGCCCCACGTCGTTTTTTTCAGTTCCATTTACTCCTTAAGACCAGCGATATTCTAGCCGCGGCGACAGTTGATTCCCTCTCCTTTGAGATGTCTCCTGCCCTAGCCGACTCGCTGGTGGGCGAGATATGGCCCCAACGCGCTCTGATCGGGCAGAATACCCCCTTTACCTATGCCGTGAGAACCGTCAACAGCCGCGGCTTTAACCATCTCGAACTAAAAACCATGGCACCGGTAGATGTAGTGCGCTCTGTACAAATAGACGAAACCGATGTCGAATGGGAAAAGACGGATACAGAAGACGGGGTCCAAATTAGCTTCCCCCAGATTGTGGGAAACCGCACCTTGCGAGTGGTCTTTGAGAACGTGGCTTTGCAGTACAATACCTTTTTTGCCGGCAGAGTCTCCGATAGCCAAGAACCGGACAATCTGCCCCAAGTAGTCACCGAGGGGGACGCAGTCTCCGATTTTGAGGCACAGGGAGACGATCTTTCGGTCGAGATTTCAGTAGGCAAAGACCTCATTCATTCTATGAAAGTGGCTCCCGCCCCTTTTACTCCCAACGGTGATGGCCTAAATGATGAAGTCTTGGTGACTTATGACATCGTCAACCTGACGGGTGGTGCTTTGGTTTCGGTGGGGGTATACGATCTTTCTGGAAGACGTATAAAGGCGATCTATTCAGGCTTGGATCCCAGTAGGAGATACCAAAAGGCTTGGGATGGAACGGACGAGAGCGGTGCCAAAGTGCTACCTGGAATCTATTTGGTACGAGTGGAAATTGATGCAGATTCAGGGTCCGAGAGTAAGACGAAAATTGTCCCAATAGTCTATTGATTATTCCCATTTTACCTGAAAGCTAGGGTGTAACTCTCATGCTGACCTGCCATATTTGCAATACTCTACTGCGCAGTATTAGTCCAGTTACCATAGTTTGCTCCTTGCTCGCTTCCATGTCATTTGACACCGACGCGCAAGCCCAAGATGTCGATCCGATGCGTATAAAAGGTGTGCGCCGAGGGGCCGAACTCACCTTTGAACCAACCGGATCCGGCGTGCTGTTCGGAGCCTTGGATCCAGCGGTCAAAAAGTGGTACGTCCCTCAAGAACTCTTCTTGGAATACCGTTGGAAACAATGGGAATACACCAACTACGCTAGGGACCACTATGAGCGCTATGTAGATATCAATTTAGCCGGGGATTACTTCTACGATATTTACGGTTCCTACATCACTAGGGGATGGTTGCTCTACGACTGGTCTCAGACTCAGCCCCAGCAAGGGGGCAGCAATTTATTCAAGACCCAGAAATTCCAAGACTGGTTCACCAACTTGGTCATTGCCTCTGATCAGAAGGGCCAACACAACTTGGCTATAACCATAGGCAATCAGATCCGCTCGACCCTTACCCCGATGACCTTCTCAAAGCCAGCCATGGACGGAATCCAAGTAGACTACCAAGCTGACAAATACCAAGTCACGACGATCCTCTCGCGAATCTCTTCTCCCGGCGGGGCCGGTCCTCGCAATCCTGCGGTCAACCAAACAACTAGCTTGACAACGCTAATGGGTGGGCGGGCTGTTGCCCAAGTAGGCGATTTTGTCAGAATCGGGGCCAACTATGTAAGCGCCCACAATTCCTTCCAACTCTTAGATGCCTTTGAAGGAACCCCTAGGAGTGGTTCGATTACTTCTAGTCAAAATGCTGAAAATATCACCCAGCTTTTCGTCCGTCTGACCGACGATTCGCCTGAAGATAACGAAGGCGGCGCTACCCTCTTCGCTTGGGATATGATCATAGAAGCCGAAGTCGAAATCATTGATGAGGAGGGAGAACGGGGGGTTGAGCGGGAGGTTGTCCGGGCCAGCGAAGCCGGTCTCAAGCCCTCGCCTCAGGGCGGCTTTCAGCGCTTAGGTTTCTGGGAAGCTAGCGGCTCTGAGCAGATCGAATTAGTATACGATTTTTCCGAGGGAACCTACACTGGTCCCGACCCCTCGGAGATACGAAGAGTGACTTTTGAACTGGTGGTTGCCAACGACTACAGAATCGAGGTGTCTTCGAACCGCCAGAATAACCGGCAAAACAACAACGTGTTTCTGCTGGCGGCCAGAGCCGAAGAAAATGTCAAAGATGGCTCCAATCTCAGAGTCCTCAAGATCCCGTACGGTTTGCCGACCGCTACTGAAATTTTCGGTCTGACTCTGGAGACCAACAATATTGCGGGGTTTGATTTCTACGGCGAATTCGACCGCAGTAGAAGTTACCGAAAATACCCCAACAGGCAGCATACAAAACACCTGTCGGCTTTTGACCAAGGCGATGGCTGGATGGTGAATCTGTCGAGAATTGTCCAGCCGTGGTTCTTTTTTGGCGAGGCTTACAGTATGGACCACAATTACAATACAAGCGCTATCTTGGCTCGGGGAGAGGTCAACATAGATTACGAAGACCGGACGAGATTCTACTACGAACTCGTCGACGACAACGACGATCAGGATCGATATCCCGACTGGCAGAGGATATACGAAAGCATAGACTTGAGCGTATTTCCTGGCTTGGATGAAAACGTCGATTTTATCTCCGATTTCAATCAAAACGACAGCGAAGACCTGCCCAACTTAGTACCCGACTACGACGAGCCCTTTCTGCGCTATTCTACGGACCGCCCCGAGTATCTGTTCGGCATAGATATGAACAACAATATCTGGGTAGACCGGTTCGAAAACGACGATGAAGCAGACTTCCCCTATGGTAGGGATTTAAGTGGATACAATCTTTATGCAGGCGTCAACATTACTCCAGAGATGAGATTGACGGTCGGTCACACCGACGAAAGCCTCATTGCCGGCGATGGAGAAAACACCACCCATTATTTGCTTTTTACGCTGGAAAAGGACTACCCCGGACTGGGCAGGCTGAGGATTTTTGAGAATTTCAGGCTAGCCAAGGACAATATAGAGAACGACCTTCGCCAGTGGGACGAATTCGAGAGGCGCAACGTCCCTACCATTGATCCGCTGGCAGCCCGAAATACGTGGATAAATTCGTCCTATATAAGCTTCAACTATACCAAGCTGAAGAATCTAAATATCATCAACAAGCTGAAATACGACCGCTGGCGTCAAAGGGAAAGACAACCCGATTTGCGACAGGATTTCGTTTTTATCGGTTTAATTAATAAAGTGGACTATGTTCTCAAATTCATTAATCTCGATATCCAGCCAAAAATTAAAAACGAATTGAGGATAGAATCTCCAGCGCTTAAATCAGATCCCAAACGGAAGGAAGACACGCTGGTTTTTACTTTATTGGCCCGGTGGCCATTGTTTAATAACTCCACGATGCAGGCCGGTGTGGAGTACACCGTTTTCCAACAGCTCAGGGATTCGGATGAAGCAGTCAAGGAAGGATTGCTAGACGACTTCCGTGAAATTGTGGGCGCAGCCCAGTTCGCCAATAACTCAAACTACTTGGGCTACAATTTGACGACCCTGATGGGGCTCAGGCTGACCAGAAGGGCCATAGATAACGAAACCGAAACGGGCAGAATGGCTTTTGCCACGGTATTCGCCGGTTTGGATTAATCTACCTATGCACAGGAATACAGAGGAGATCTGAGCTACATGCCAAGAGAAATGACTGCATATTGGCTTTTACCACTCGTGCTTTTTACCGCACTTATGGGTTGCACAGTGGAAACAGGAGACCGAACCGTTGCTCAGATAGGTGATGAGGAGATAACAGTTGACCAGTTGCGGAAATTTATCGCTGGCCTCCCCAAAGAGGCCAAGGCGGAGACCACTAGGGTAGAAGAAGCAAAGAATCATTTGAACACCATGATCAATATCCAACTACTGATCATGGAGGCGAAGGCGGCCGATCTCGACAAAAGCCCTGAATTTCACGCTCGCCTGGAAAAAGTCCAGCAAGAAAAGTTGATCAGCATTTTCCAAGACAGAGCGCTGGAAGTGGAAGAGGAAGTGGAGGAGGGCGAAGTGCGGGAATACGCTGAACGCATGGGGCTCACTCGAGCAGTCAGATTGGCCGATATAATGGTTCCCAGCCGCGAAAATGCCTTGGCCGCCCTCCGGGAACTCAAAAATGGGGTGCCTTTTGGACAAGTCGCCCAAAAATGGTCCATAAACAAAAAAACCTCGGCCCAAGGCGGTGACTTAGGCCGTTACACTACCCGAGAACACATGGTCATGCCCCTTCAGGACAAGCTATTTTCCCTCGCCCTGGGCGAAGTCTCTGAGCCCATAAAAATCGGTGGAAACTATTCGATCTTCACAGTCATCGCCGACTCTACCATCGAACTCAGTCCTCAGAGGAGATTGGCGGTCCAAATGGGACTGAAAAAAGAAAAAAAGCAGCGGGCACTATCAACTTTGGTCGCTGAATTCAAGGAAAAATACCACCTCGAATTGGACCGGAAAGGGCTCGCACTCATTGTCGAAAAAGTGCGTGGCGGTGCATCTTTTGCCTCGGAGACGGAACGCAATATAGTTCTCTATAGGTACGACGGTGGAGAAATAACCGCTCAAGACTTGGCAGATGCTGGCCACGTCCTGAAAGGCAACGCCTTGGCCCAACTCAGCGACTCCAGCCAAGTGATCGCTTTTGCCGAGCGCCATGTCGTACCCAATGCAATGCTGGTGGAAGCGGCCCTGCGTGCTGGCATAGACGAGGAAACAGAGACGGTCGAGTGGTTGGGAAATCAAGCAAATCAACTCTTGATAAGTGCCCTCAGGGCGCGGCTCCTGAGAGCTAAAGTGACTATCGCTGAAAACGAGTTACGCCAATTTTACGAGGCCCATGCGGAAAGATATATGCACCCCGAGCAAATTGAAGTACAAGAGGTTCTAGTAGAAACGGAGGCCGAGGCACTGAGGTTGATGGAGCAGATCCAAAAGGGAGCCCGATTAGGCGATTTGGCCAAGAAGTATTCTATCCGATCGCTAGAGGATCTGGATGAAGAGGGCCGATTCCACTTCCACCTTTTCGAAGAAGCCTTTCTCGGTGGTTTTGTAGAAGTCGCCGAAAAAGCCGAGATAGGAGCGCTCACCGGTCCGGTCAAGATAGATGAGGGTTATTCTATATTTAAGGTGCTTTCTAGGGAACGCAAGCGAGAGACTTTTCAGGAGGCTGAGTGGCGAGTCCGGTCCCAGCTTAGAAGAGAAAAAAACAGAAAAGCCTTTAATCAGTTTATCGAAGAAGTGCGGAGTAAATATGCATCGAAAGTGGCTATTCGGGAGGATAACCTCAAAGCCGCTTTCGGGGAGGGATAGAGGCCTATAGGTCTTACTCTGCGTAGATGTTGGCCCCCATCTCCATAAAGGAGTAGGGGCCGTTTTGGCGGATTACCAACAGCTTATTGGCCGGTGTCGCTGGCACTATCTGACGGGTACCGTCGGGCCAAGTGACCTCCACTTCATCTGCCCCTTCTGCCTCACCCAAGCCGAAGAAAATACGCATATCGTTATAGGAGAGATAACTGGAAGCGCCATTAGCCGTCCGCCACTGGGATCGACCGCCGGCCAGCAAACGGATCTTGGCACCGACGGCGTCGCGATTGGGGCCACGGCCCAGAAGTTGGACTACAAGCCAGTTGTTGACGGGGGCGAAATCGTTGCGCAGCAGGGTGCTCGCCTCATCCAAATTGACGACGAAAATGTCCATATCGCCGTCGTTGTCGTAGTCGCCAAAACTCGCACCGCGGCTGACTCTTCTAAGGGTCATTCCTGGGCCAGCCGCATCCCCTATATCGATTAAACGATTGCCGCCCTCATTGCGAATCAACTGGTTGCGCTGGGGATAGGAAGTGCCCGCAATAGTACTAGCCGCCTGCGGATAGACATGGCCATTAGCGACGAATAGATCCAAGTCACCGTCCCTGTCATAGTCGAAGAATTGGGTGCCCCATCCCAGCATCCCAAGCGTGGGTTCTTCTAGACCGATCTGGGTCGTTATATCTTTGAAATGGCCCTGTCCGTCGTTGAGATAGAAGGTATTACTCTCGCGGAAAAAATGGGTTATATAGAGGTCGAGGTCACCATCGGCGTCATAGTCTCCACCGCTGACCCCCATACCTGCCTCTTCCTCGCCGTATTCGTTATACGCGATGCCTGCTTTGAGGCCAATTTCGCTAAAGGTGCCATCGCGATTATTGTCGAATAGCACATTGGGAGTTGCGTCATTGGCCACGAAGAGATCGGTGTCACCATCGTTGTCGAAGTCTTCGGGCAGTACACCCAACCCGTAGTAGTGGTTGGCCCAAGAGATACCCGAAGGACGGGTGACATCGGTAAAGGTGTTGTCCCCATTGTTGCGGTAGAACCGGTCGGCAGCTCCAGGTAGGCCCTGGGGGCCGCAGAAGATCTCAATTCCCTCGTAGGTACAGACCTTATCCGGAGGAGAGTCAAAATCGTAGACGAGATAATTGGCCACGTATAAATCGAGATCACCGTCGCCATCGTAATCAAAAAAAGCAGCGCTAGAACTATAATCATCCCCCGCTACCCCAGCAGAAATGTCCACAAAGGTGCCATTGCCTTGGTTGCGGTAGAGAACATTGGGACCATAATTGGTCACGTACAGATCGCGGTACCCATCGCCGTCGATGTCGCCCACGGTGCAACCCATGCCCCAACTGCGGTCCCCGACGCCGGCTGGTAAGGTCACATCGGCAAAGGTGCCGTTACCTTGGTTGCGGTAGAGAACATTGCCCGGTCCGGATTTTTGCCGGTAGGTATTGACTGTAGCGCCGTTGACCGCGTATAGATCGAGGTCGCCATCGTTGTCGTAGTCAAAAAAAGCAGCCCCACCGCCGGAGGTTTCGACAATGTGCTTTTTTTCAGATCCGCCGGCCACATGTTGGAAGGCGATGTGCGCTTCCTTTGTTTGGTCGGTGAATTGGGATAGGACAGATACCGGCAGCAGCACGGCCAGCGCCAAGGCAGAGACAAAGGCGCGGCGACGATAAAAAAGCTCCATATACTCATCGCTGTAGGGGTGGACTAAACAGGTAATAACAGTCGCATGGCTGGGGAATTATAGGTATTAGCTTCTACTGCGGCAAGAACAGAAAACCGTAGGATGTGGGCGATGGTTTTGCCGCTTTTTTGTTTTGCTAAAAAGTTGCATACCTTCGCCGTTCATAGATCCAGAGGTGCAGAATGAGGCAGATTTTTGCCGCCCTAATGATGGGCATTACATGCACAACCGCAGGTCAATCCGAGAACACTGTTGTAGAACTCCGCGACGGAGTCACGATGGAATTCGTGTGGATCGAACCAGGTACCTTTCTGATGGGATCGCCAGCCTCAGCCCCTATACGAGGTGAAGACGAAGGCCCTCAGTACGAGGTCTCGATAAGCAAGGGATTTTACTTGGGTAAATTTGAGATTACCCAAGCCCAATGGATCGCAGTGATGGGGACTGCACCGTGGACCCGGCGCAAGTACGTACGAGCCGAGCCGAATCACCCGGCAGTCTATATCTCGTGGATCGACATGCAGGAATTCCTCCGCCGCTTAAACCAAGCCGCCGACAGAGATTTATACCGCCTGCCTACCGAAGCCGAGTGGGAATACGCCTGCCGGGCCGGGACCACGACGAGCCGTTCCTTTGGGGACGACGAAAGCCTGTTGGGCGACTATGCCTGGTACATAGGAAACGTGGGAGACGCGGAGGGAAAATTTGCCCAACCGGTGGGTTCAAAGCGGCCAAATCCGTGGGGGCTGTACGATATGCACGGCAATGTATGGGAGTGGGTGCAAGACTGGTACAGCAACGCCTATTCAAGCGCCAAACAGGTGGACCCTACCGGAGCTACTTCGGGCTCTACCCGCGTTATGCGCGGGGGCGGCTTTGTCAATCACGCGCGCAACGTGCGGTCAGCCAAACGCTTCAGCTTTGATCAATCACTCCGCTACTGTGCTATTGGAGCACGCCTAGTGATGACAAAATAAACGGCCTCTCTTTGTCGCTTAAACGGACTTATCCATTAGTTGAAATACGACATATGACAGCCCCTAGAGACAAGTATTGAAAAAGAGAATTCCGCCTCAACACCTCACCTGGCTAAAAAGAAGCCAGCCGACCTATGAAGACGTCAAAGGCATTTCGGCCCGGGCCATCTTACTTGGGGCGGTACTGGCCTTTCTGCTAAATCTCCTCGACGCCTATGCTACGACCCTCATCCGAGGTTCGTATCTAACCCTGAACTTCAGCACTCCGGCGGCCCTGTTCTTCTTCTTTTTTGTCGTGCTTGCTAGTGCCTTGGTCGCCTGTCTTCGCCGACCCTTGGCCTTGGATCAAGCCGAGTTGGTAACCATCTACATCATGCTAGCGGTGGCCTGCTGTGTTCCCGGCATGGGTTTCACTCAGTTCATCATACCATGCTTACTCGGCTCCACCTACTATGCCACACCCGAGAACAACTGGGACTTTCTCTACAACCAGTACATCCCTAGCTGGATGATTCCCCGAGGCGAAAACGCGGCGCGTTTTTTCTTTGAAGGTCTGCCTGAAGGCGAGGCTATCCCCTGGGATATCTGGATCGTACCGCTGAGTTTCTGGTACGGATTTTTCCTGGTGCTCAGCTTTGCCATGATCTGCACCATGGTCATTCTACGTCGCCAGTGGATGGACCGGGAAAAGCTAGTGTATCCACTGGTCCAAGTGCCCATGGAAATGATCGGCCGGGAAAAGGCAGGAATAATCGGTCGGTCGTTTTTCACCAACAAAGCCATGTGGATCGGTTTTGCTGTCTCGTTCATTCTGCTCAGTGTCAACGGCCTACACTCCTACTTTCCGAACTTTCCGCAGATCACCAAGGCCTTCACATTGCCCTTGTTCCGCGATACCGTCGGCCTGAGTTTCTGGTTTAGTCCGCCTTGGACGGGCTTTTTCTATTTCGTCAACCTCGATATCACGGCTTCAATCTGGATATTCTACACCCTCACCACCATTCAGCGGGGCATCTTCAATATCGTCGGCTTGCAGAGCACGCAGCGGATCGATTTCTACTCTATCGAACCTTTCCTAGCCCATCAGGGTATGGGCTCGATGATAGTCTTTGTGCTAGTGGGTTTATGGGTCGGACGCGGCCATTTACAAAGTGTTTACCGCAAAGCCTTCCATGGCGACGAAGAGGTCGACGACAGCGGCGAAATGCTATCCTACAGGCAGGCCCTTTTCGGCCTGCTAGCGGCGCTTGCCCTAGTGGTGGTCGGCCTATGTATGATGGGACTAACCCTTCCCACGGCACTGTTATTCCTCTTTGGTGCCATGATGCTATTTATAGGGCTAACTCGGGTAGTGGCCGAAGGGGGCATCCCGGCCATGCGGCCCCCTATCATGACTTCGAGCTTTGTCATTTCGGGGGCCGGTGCCTCGGCCTTGGGTGCTTCGGGTTTAGTGGCCCTGGGATTTTCCTACGGCTGGCATTCCGAAGTACGCTCTTTTGTCATGGCGTCTGTAGCCAACGGGCTGAAGATGGGTGAGATTATCACCGGTTCCAAGCGCCGGCTATTCTGGGCCGTGGTCATTGCCATTGTAGTAAGTCTAGTCGGCTCGTCGTATATGACCTTAGTGCTGGCCTACAAATACGGGGGCATCAATCTCAATCCGCTCTTTTTCGTGGGGCAGGCCCCCACCTTTGGTCCTCGGGATATGGCTCCGCGCATCGCCGCAGAATTGCCCGGTCCAAGACTAGACGCTTGGCTGTTCATGGGCATTGGTGGGGGGGTGATGGCCCTACTGATGTGGGCGCGGCACCAATTCATCTGGTGGCCGCTCAATCCCCTCGGTTATACCATTAGCGCCAACTGGAAGACGGGGCATATCTTTGGCAGTGCCTTTCTCGCTTGGTTCCTCAAACTGTTAATTCTGCGCTACGGCGGTCCCAAGCTGTACCGGAATTTGCGGCCGTTTTTTCTCGGCCTGATTTTGGGCGAGATCGTGGCGGCGGGCGGATGGCTGGTGCTGGATTATATAACCGGACACATGGGGAGCTTTCTCACGCAAATCTAACTGCTCGGCATGGCAGCGCATAAGCGCCAGTCTCTCAAATCTATCGACCGCGCAGATATTCGTAAGAGGTCCTTTGGACTTCCTCCGGATCGTAAAACAAATGCTCCAAGTCATTGTGCTGATCGCTGAGCACGCGCCCCGGTCCGAGGCGGCTGCGCAGTTCGGCATCGTTGCGAATCACGCGGGCAACCAGCGCAGAGGGAGTTGAGAGACCGATCCGCAAGAGATCGGTTCTAACCCTGTCGGATTGGTAGAAGCGTTCGGACAGTTGCTCAAAACGGATGGGAGAGCGGCTGCCCAGCAAGATCAAGTGTTGGCCTGCCCCCTCGAACAACAGACTGTAGGGAAACACCGCGACGAAGGTTCTGGTCACCAATTCAACCGCGTCGTTGGGCAACTGCCCTATGGGAAGCCATTGGCTCATAAATCCATCGGGGCTCAGGTGCGCAAGTACCTGCTCGTAGTACTCCCGCGAATACAGGCGATACACTCCCCCGGCCATGGGCGGGGGCGGTTCGCTGGTGATCAGGTCGTACGTCTCGTTGCTCAGCGCGAGGAAGTTGCGCCCGTCGTCGTTGATCATCCGCAGCCGTGGATCCAAATGTACGAAGCCGTGATGCTCGGCAAAGGCTGGTGCCGTCTTGAATACGTTCTCGTTGAGATCGACGGCATCAATTCGCGTGATACTTTCATGGGCGGCGATGGCCGAGGCGGTGTTGCCGACGCCAAAACAAATCAGCAGGACTTTCTCTGGATGCGGATGAGCGAGCAAGGGAAAGTGCGCCATCAGACGCATGTACTGCTGAGATCGCGGCGATGTGCCCGACATAGACAGACGGCCGAAGAAGAGCTTCATGTTGTTGTTCGGAAGTTCGAGGAAATACGTAGTGTGGGCGGCATTGCTCCTCAGGCCTTGGGCTGCAACAGCGTTGGGCCACATCAAGGGCGTAAAAAAATCTCGATCGAATCTTCTTGGCGTGGCGATACAGGCGCTGGCGACAAGAACTACCAAGACAGCGATCTGCCACGCTTTTATGGGACGGAATTCCGAAATGCATGCTAGGGCGAGCGCGGCGAGCACCATGAAGGCCAGAAAGAGCTTCAACGAGTAGAAGATGTTCAGGCGGGGTGCCACCAGCGTGAAGGCAATCAAGCCGAGACAGAACCCCACCGTATTCAAACCGTAGGCCAGCCCCAAGTGTTTCCCCATGCCCTGTAGTCGATTGCAGACGTAGGGCAGGAGCAAGGAGACTAGCAAGTACGAAGGTAGTACATAGATACCTGTATAGACGAAGAGCTGGGAGAGACTCACTGGGAAGTGATGTACGCCGCGCACATCCGGCGGGTTGCCCACTAAGTAGGTCAACTCATCGCTAAATCGCCAGATCGCGAAGTAGCAGAGTGCGGCCAGACCGTACGCGACCTTGATATGAACGAGCCGGATACGCTCGACGTGCCGCACGATAATGCTGGCCAGAAAAATGCCTAGCACGGCCCAGAAGGAGATAAACGACATGATCGCCCCAGGGCTCAGCACGACAATGAAATCGATCCGCTTGAACATATCGCCTTCGAGAGCTCCGGCGAGCAAGCCGCTCAGTGCGGCACAAGCAATGAGGGCACTTCCCGACCTAGGTGGCACTCCAGCACTTGGGAATGTTGCCCAGGCAGTGTCCGCTACTTCGTCGCTTGCGGGTGCACCCCCGCTGGCTAGGAAGTACAATCCTAGCAGTATGTTCAAGCCGGCCATCAGCCAGAAGGTTGGCTGGTGCCCGATCTCCGGTATCAGAATGAACTGGCAAGCGAGTACGCCGGTACACGCACCAATTGTGTTCCACGCGTACAGAACGGAGGGGAGGCGTCCGTTCCTCGATATTGAGCGGAAGATGTCGCACAGTAAGGGGAAGGTCACCCCCATGAACAGACAAGGAATAAAGAGGCTAATCGTGGCGATGGCCCCTTGGGCAATCTGATAGTGGCTCGTCTGGACCCAGATTCCATCGTCTAGATGATACGGGAAAGAACCCCAGAGGTCCGGCGGCAAATATTCGGCCGCTACGGTCACAAGAGCCGATACCCCGACCAAAAGTTCTATCAGCCCGTACAAACGCAGTTTGTCCCCGATGCCAGTCCGGTCGGTCAGCAGCCGGGTGATTCGCCGGCTCAAGAGCGCACCGCAACCCAAGCCCCCGATGAAGTTGCACACTACTAGGGCGAAAGTGAGGTTGGTCGAGCCAAACCAATCGATGAAAATGCGGAACCACGCGACTTGGTAGCCGAGGCTGATGAAGCCCGATAGGGCATACAAGGGAAAGACGCGTCTCAAAGAGAGTTATACCTTGTATTCTATAATCCCTAACAAAACGTCTTCCCAGCGCATAAGCGCTAGCTCCGGGGTGCCTATTAACCGCGCAGGTATTCGTCCGGTTTGGCCGCATTGGGCGGCCAGTACCCGTCCCGCGATTGACGCCATTGCGTGCCGCACAGGCCGCTGATTACGCTCCACTCGGACGGACTGGGGTCCGGGTCTGGGTGGAAGAGAAAGCGCTGGGCACCGGCGTCCTGCGAGGCTTTGAGAATGCCAGCTAAGTCGCGGGCCGGCATGGCGTCGCCGGCATGCGGGGAGCGGCCAGTAGACACCCAGAAGATGGTTTTGTCAACGTCCTTGATCGCCTCTAGGGCGCGCCGCGTTTCGCTGTACACGACTTCGGTGAAAAACTCTTCGGGAAAACCCATCTCCATATCCAGCAGCGACTCGACATTGGGCAGGCGCAGGCCGAACAGCGATTCGACCAGCAGGAAGCAATCGGCCTCGGTCAGAGAGGGATTCCACTCTGCGAACTTTTGCACCCAGCGGGCAATGGTCCCATACATGCCGTCGAAGCCGCGATGCCAGTAGTAGTGCTTGGGAAAGATATAGTCGAAGTACGGCGGCATCTGTTGGTAGTCTTGGCCGGTCAGGGAAGAGAACGTGGTGATGCGCGGAATGCCGCCTAACTCGACGTAGCGATTCACGCCGTCCAAGTCGGCGCGAGCCCGCTCCCAAGAACGCCGCGACTTTTCTGCCCGCGCCCGCAGCCAGTAGAGGGCGTCTTCGTTGATATCGAAGAGATTCAAGCCAGCCAGAGTCCCGCCCGGAGCCCAATAGCGCACGAGGTCGGGGGTGAGGCTGTGGAAACGCTGGCGCATATGGGCAATGCCGCGCTCCAACCGATCAATCTCAAAGCCTAAGTTAGCGAACTCGACGCGCTCGCCATCGCGCAATTCAAAGAGTTCGCCGCCGTGGTGCCAAGCCAACTCATAGTGGTTCTCACCCGGTCCGTCGATGATCACTCCGTTGACTTGGGGGTAGCGGTTTATCAAGCTCTGCACGTGGGCTGTGGTGCCGCTGTCGAATACCATGATATGCCAGCCGCGCCCAGCGGCGTCATCCAGCATCGCGCTTAGCTCCCGCTCCTTTTCCAAGTCTCGGGGCTGCTCCTCGGGCGCCTCTAGCCCCAAGTCGGCATAGGCTTTAGGATCTTGGGGAAAGGCGGGGATTCGGCTCCCGTCGTCCTCCATAAAAAACATGCGCCCCACCACAATGCCGCGCACTCCGCCCTCTTCCCAGGCGTCGAAGATGTGCTTGTAGTTGGCCATGTAGCGTTCGAGCGGATTGAAAACGAAAATCCAGCATTGCATCGTCTAACCTCCTTAGGTTCTGACGTTACGCATGGGCATCTCACGGGCACCTAGGTATTAGATGCTTCGACTACGCTTCGCTGTGCTCAGCATGACAGGTGTTGGCGCGTTCTTTCCTTGTCATGCTGAGCACAGCGAAGCATCTAATGCCCAAGACGCCTCCTGTGCGTAACGTCAGTTAGGTTTATGGCTTCCTTATTTCTGCCTGTAAAGCCGCGACCCCTTGTCTTCTCTCCGGTACTGCGGCGGCGTAATCACCGCCTGCTGCTCCTCCGTCAACTCGGCGTAGAAATCCGGCGGCGTATAAGTCCCCATCAGCGATTCGGCCTGGACGCCGTGATTATAGCGCAAAATCACCGAGCGCCGCTGGTGTTTGGCCGTCCACGGCACAGCCCCGTGCATCAGCGTCTCGACGAAAAGGATCGCGTCGCCCGCTTTGGCCGGAATCTGCGCGATGCGATCCTGGTGCGCCTCGTACAGCCGGATTTCGTCCGGGCAGAGATAATTGGCCTTATGGCTGCCGGGCAAGCAGGCGAACCCTCCATCCTCCGGCCCTACGTCCGCCAACTGCACGGCGATGTTAGTCATCCCGCAAAACATCCGGCCATTGCGATAGAGGAAACCCCGCGAACGGTCGAGTGGCTCGCCGCCCTCGTGGAACCAGAAACCTTCGGCCCCCTCGTCCATGGTGATGATTCCCAAGCCCTCTAGGCGAAAACCCGGTCCCAGCAATTCTTCCAGATAAGGCTTGAACCGCGCATGGGCAATCATCGCCCGGAACGGATCGCAATGCGGTTTGTCCCACGTCAGCATCCCGCCCAAATCGCCGCGTCCCTGCGTGCCCTTGAGCGTCCCCGACCCGTGGGCTAGGTCATTGGGGCGGATACCGATTTGATCGGCGTGGTGGTCAATCGCCGCATTGGCCGCCGCCACTTCCTCCGGCGAGAGCGCGCCTTCGATCACCAGATAGCCGTGTACTTCAAAGAGATACTTTTCCGTTGCGTCCATCTTCCACCTCAGTCTCCAGTTAAGCGGGCAGCACCTCGCGCAAAACCCGCAGGTAATTCCCGCCGCATATCTTGCTCGTGCCCTCCTCGGTGAATCCCGCCTCTAGCAAGCCCTCTACCACCCAAGGCAATACCGCACTGTTGAAGTGAGTGCCGATCCCCACGCCTTCTACACCCATCACATCAACGGCGTAGCGAATCTGCTCCAAGGTCTGCCCCAACTGTTCTGGCGCGACCGCCCGATAGGGCTCATCTCCCGGCGGCCGAGTGATCGGCGGCGGGATCCCCAACACGCCGCCGCGCTCGGCCAACGCCCGCATAACCTCGTCGGGTGCCGCCCTAGGCTCATCAACCAACGCCCGTGGATGGGAGTGCGAGTCAACCACCGGCTTTGTCGATACTTCGATGATATCGAGGGCACAGGGGTCATTGCTATGGGCCAAGTCGATAAGGATCCCAGCCGCGTTCAGCTCCGCAATCATCCGCACTCCCAACTCGGTCATCCGCCCGCCAGAACGGGTCTCATTGGAGGCGTCCCAACCCAACTCACGGGTCGCTTGACCCAAGGTAATCATCCGCAGCCCGAGACGGGCAAACATCCGCAGGATGCCGGGGCCGTCGCCGAACCAGTCGCTGCGATTGGCCCCCATCAATACCGCGACCTTGCCCGCCGCCCGCGCAGCATCCAAGTCCCGGGCCGTCCGCACCAGCAGCACCTGCTCGGGATACGCTTCGACATTTAGCAAAAAACGGTCGAGCACTCCCAACACCAGTTGGGTCGGATTCTTGATCGTCAGACTCAGGAACATATCCTCGCCGCCGCGGCCCGGACGCCATTCCGACTCCTGTCGCCACAGCGGTTTGTAGTTCTCGTCGTAGTAAGCCGCTCCCCCCTTGCACATCACCACCTCCAGCCCCCATTCGGCAAACTTGGGAAAGTCGCCGCGACAAGTACTCGCATCTTTTTTGCCCAGGTCAATATCGTCGATCACAAAACGGGGGTGGGTCAAGTTTAACCCCAGCATATCGCATACTGGATGCGGCCAAATGCGGCCAGAGGGCAATCTCATCGTCATCTCATTCACCGAGCGCTTGGTCGAAATCCTGGCGGCAATCGGCCAAAACCTGCGCTAGGGCAAAATCGCCGCCATACGCCAGCATCTGCGCCCCTTGTGCGCGGTATTTGGCCAGCAACTCGGGCGTGCCAGCAGGTATCCCCCAAGCTTTGCCGTGTTTTTGCGCCGCCGCCGCGACTTTGGCAACGGCCTGATCGAGATCGACATCCCCTCCGGCCAAACCGAGCCGCAACCCCAAATCCGCCGGGCCGACGAACAGCCCGTCCACCCCCTCGACCGCAGCTATCTCCTCGACATTGGCCAGCGCTTGCGGAGTTTCAATCTGCAAGACGACAAAAGTCTCGCGATTGGCGTCGTCGATATAGGTACTGCCCTCATGCCACACGTCGAGACCAAAATCGCCGTCCAAACCCGCCCCGTCCAAACCGCGATTGCCCAAGGGTGGGTACTTCACCGCGGCGATGATTTGGCGCGCCAAGTCCGCATCGGAAACCAGCGGCATCATCAGACCGGTCGCCCCGTCCTCGAGATAGCGGTAGAGGCGAGTGCGCTCAAGCGTCGGAGCCCGCAACATGCAATCGATATCACAGGCGCGACACAAGGCCAACAGGCCCTGGACCTCGCGCTGGTCCATCGCCCGGTGTTCCAAGTCGAGCCAGATGCCGTCATAGCCGTTGTGGGCAGCATAGCGCACAAAGAACGGCAGATAATGCCCTAGGCCACAAATGCGGGCGCACCGCCCCGTGCGCACTTTGTCCAAGACTTTGCTCTTTCTCATATTACTCGCTTTGCTGAAAGGTTGCGTTGCGCCAATAGTATACTACTACAAATACGCCCGCTCCACCTTTGCAAACGCCTTGGCAATATTGACCTCTCTGGTAGCCCGTCTCTTATCAGCAGTCTTGACGACCTTGTAGTTTTACGCTACATATCCAATGTGAGAGAGATCGTCTATAGCCGCACAGCGCTGAAGGCCCTGACCCGGATGCCCCGCAACTGGGCCGAGCGCATCCGGGACAAAATCCGGATCTACGCCGAAGATCCGGCGGCGCTGGCCAACAACGTCAAACGCCTGAAGAGCCAAGATGGATTGGTGCGGCTTCGAGTGGGAGACTGGCGCGTCGTGATGAGAGACGAAAACGTACTGCAGGTTCTGTACGTGACCAGCCGAGGCAGCACCTACAGGGAGTGAAAGCCATGAACGAGACTGTGACGATCCCCAAGGTTGAGTATGAGCGCCTGTGTGCTATAGA
Source organism: Gemmatimonadota bacterium (assembly GCA_028875335.1). The sequence goes on along the minus strand of JAPPEF010000314.1, from coordinate 63,799 downwards.
AGAAGATTTCGCGGATATGGTGGCGGCGCGGACCGTCGAAGCGAGGATTGCCAGCGGTGTGGAAGAACTCGTACCAGCGCATGTGGCCGACCGGCTCATCGACCGAGAATCCCCTTTGCGGGTGTGGCGTGAATACCGTGGGCTGTCTCAATCCGCCTTAGCGCGCGCCTCTGGTGTCAACCGAGTGCAGATCGTCGAGATCGAGACGGGCCGCAACAGCGGGTCTGTGTACACCCTTCGCAAGCTGGCCGATGTCCTTGAGGTAGCAGTGGATGACATCATCCCCGCGTGACCGGTTGGTTTCCGAAACATTCCACCGGAATTCGGATCGGCTTGCCGATGGGTTTACCGACGTTACTGGGGTCGGCACGCCGGTCGTCTCGTTTTTAGCTGTCTACCGCAAATACGCCTGCTCCACCTTCGCAAAGGCCTCGGCAATATCCGCCACTTCCCGCGCGGCAAAATTCTCGTGAATCGACATGATGAAGTGGCTCTCAACTGAGGCGACGGCGTTGGGACAGGGGAACTTCGCATTGCGGTCTCCCCCATACGCTGGCAATCCCCACGGATAGTCGCTGCCGGGGAAGACCTGCCGCTCCTTAAACCAGATCATCTCGGAGGCGATATAGCGATACGTAGCTGTCAGCGGAATGCCCTCGGCGGCCACGGCCCGGGCAAAGCCGTCTTTGTCCACCCGGAGCTTGTCAGCATCCACGTGGAAGCGCATAAACCAGTACACCCCCTCCGACTCGGCCACCTGCCATCCCAACCGCACCGCCTTGCACTCGGCAATGGCCTCTTCGATTTGCGCCGCTACCCGCCGCCGCTTGGCAATCATCCCATCGAGCTTTCTCAGTTGCACTCGCCCAATAGCAGCCGACAAGTCGTTGCCGTTGAGATTGAGCCCAGCGCGCAGATTGGAGGTCGCCTCTGTATTAAAAGGCTTGCCCCGGTCGGCAAAGCGCTTGGCCTCCCAGCAGAGTTCTTCGTCGCGGGTAAAGACCACCCCACCCTGCGGACCCGTTGCGTGGTGCTTGCCGCTCATGGTCGAAAAGGCCGCCACCGCGCCCAACGATCCCGCTAGCTGCCCCTTGTAGCGCGCCCCGTGGGCTTGGGCGCAATCCTCGATGACCGGGATGCCGCGCTCCTCGGCCAGCGCCAAAATCGGCGTCATATCCACTGATTCGCCGGCAATATGGGCCACGACAATAGCGCGGGTGTGGGGCGTCAGCACCGCCGCGATCTGCTCCGCACCGGCGTTGAACGACCCCGGCGCAGCATCGGCGACCACTGGCACTTGGCACAACAGCGCCGCGGGCATCGCCCCACCCGGATCCGTAATCGGCGGGATCACGACCTCGCCAGCCGCTTCTAACTTTAGAGCCCCCAATGCCGCGTAGAGCGCCGCAGTACCCGAGTTGACCAAATCGGCGTACCCACCCCCCATGAATGCGGCGAACTCCCGCTCATAGGCCAATTCCTCTGGCCCGCTGTAGCCGATTGCATTGCCGCTCTCCTGCACTTCAGAGAATAGCCGCATCGCGACTTCGTGCTCCTCAGCCCCGAACAGATGCCGCTTGGGAAATGGCGTCTCGCGGACCTTGGGACCCCCATCTATTGCCAACATTACAAACTTCCTTTCTCGACGGTATGCCTCTGGCGCTAGCCAGAGACACGCCAGTAATTTAGCGAGATCGCACCGCTCGCCGCCCATAACTATACACCGCTACTGATTTGCACAAAAGACACGACCCCTATTCCAGCCTGCGCGTCCCGCTCTTCCGGCGTTATCTCATCGCCTCCTCGCTGGTGCGGATGGGTACGGCCGCCCAGGGTTTGGCCATCGGTTGGGAGGTGTACGACCGCACCGGCCAGGCGCTCTCCCTCGGCATGGTCGGCCTCGTCCAAGCCATCCCCATGCTGCTATTGACCCTGCCGGCCGGGTATCTAGCCGATGTGTTCGACCGCCGCAAGCTGATGATGCTCAGTCTAGCCGGCGCGACGTTATGCTCGCTGGCCTTGGCTGTCTTTAGCTGGTACCAGATGCCGATCCACTGGATGTACTTGCTACTCTTCTTGGACTCGTCCTTCCTCCGCCTAGGCTGGCCCGCACAACGGGCCATCGCGCCCTTGCTGGTGCCGGACGCGCTCTTTGAAAATGCCGCCAAGTGGGCAACCAGCTTGCAGCAGATCATCGGCATCGCCGGACCAGCCATCGGCGGTTTTGTCATCGCCTTCAATCTCCAAATCGCCTATGTCCTCAGCGCCATTTCCTCCGCGGCCTTCATCCTCTTCCTCAGCACCATGGTCTTGCCGCCCGCCCCGCGTATCCAAGGGGGCAATATGTTCGCGCAAATCGCCGTCGGCCTGCGCTTCGTCCGCGACCAGCCGCTCCTACTCGGCGCGATCTCGCTCGATCTGTTCGCCGTCCTTTTAGGCGGCGCAGTGTACCTCTTGCCCATCTTCGCCCGCGAAATCATCGACCTCAGCTCCGTCGGCCTCGCACCTGAAGCTGCGCTCGGCTGGCTGGTCGCGGCCCCCGCCATCGGCGCCAGCATCACCGCCTTGGCCATCGCCCATTTGCCGCCGATCCGCCGCTCCGGCAAGACCCTGCTGTGGTGCGTGGCCGGCTTTGGCGCGGCGACCATTCTCTTTGGCCTCTCGCAAAACTTCTGGTTCTCGCTGCTAATGCTAGCGCTGACCGGAGCCTTCGACAACGTCAGCATGGTCATCCGCCGCGTCATCTCGCAAATGGGTACGCCCAACGAGATGCGGGGCCGGGTCCAAGCCGTCTCCGCCATCTTCGTCGGCGCGTCCAACGAAATCGGCGGCTTTGAGTCCGGGCTGGTGGCCCAGCTCTTCAATCCGGTCTTCTCCGTCGTCAGCGGCGGCATCGGCACGTTGCTCGTCGTCGCCGCTTGGACGGGCCTTTTCCCCTCGCTGAGAAACTTGGGCAGCCTCGCGTCCCTGACGGCCCAGCACTCGGCCAAATGAGAGACCAGTGCTTTCTAGTTTGACCGCTTCACGCGTCCTGCCAAATTTGTTATAGGTATAGGTATTATCACCTAATCGCAGGAGGTCCCATGAAATTCGTCCGCACCATTGCCGTCATACTCGCTGTACAACTAGCCCAAGATGCCCATGGGCAGATTGCAGTTTCAGGGACCGTGGTTTCGGATGAAACCAGCGATGCCTTACCAGGCGCAACAGTCGTCATTGAGGGCACATACATCGGGACGATGACAGACCAAGACGGGGCCTATTCGATTGACCTTCGGTCTCCAGAGGACATTCTAATTTTTTCCTTTGTGGGATTCCAGACCAAACGGCTGACGATAAGTCCGGGCGTCACTACGCTTGATGTTCGTTTGGAACCGAGCGTCGTCGGCCTCGAGGGAATCAGCGTCGTTGCCGAGGAACCTCGAATCTTCGCGAGCAACGTCGTCGCCGAGCCGATGATCCTGCAGCAGTCGAACATCACCAGCGTGACGTCAGTGGTCGACAACCTGCCCGGAGTATCCATCCAGGAGGGCGATGCATACGGCTTCGACGACTGGTCGAGCAACGTCGCCGTGCGCGGCTTCCAGGTGACCATCAGCGAGGCGCAGATCGGCACGACCATCGATGGGTTCCCGAACGGCACCTCCGACTACTTCAGCGGTGCCAAGGCCAACCGGTTCATCGACCCGATGAACCTCGGCGGCGTCGAGGTGTCCCAGGGGACGGCCGACATCGCCTCCCGCTCGGTCGAGGCGCTGGGCGGCACCTTCAACTACCTGACAGACGATCCAGAGGCCGAGCGGACCTACACTGCGTCGGCCACGATCGGCGAGAACGAAGGCCAGCGGCTCTACATGCGCCTCGACACTGGACCGTTGTTCGGCAGTGAGACGCGCACTTGGATCGCTGCGGTCTACCAAGAGTCGACCGATTGGATGCAGGGCTCCGCGCGGAACGAGCGGGAGCACGTCGCCGCCAAGTTCGTCTCGTCGCACGGACGCCTTGACCTTACGAGCTACCTCTCGTACGACAGCATCCACGAGGACGCCTACCAGCGGCTCTACAGCGAGGCCAACTTCCGGGCGAACCCGCGCTGGGACCGCCTAGTCGGGGACTGGCCCGGCGTCCCGTACCTGAATCAGTTCTACCGGCCCGGCTGGCAGACCCGGCGAAACAACACCTTGGCCTACCTGAAGGCGGACTGGTCGCTCGACGCCATATCCATGAGCGGCGGACTCTATTTCCATCGCAACCGGGGCCGCGGCGATTGGCTGCCCCCCTATATCGTCGACGTCACCGACGACGGCGGTGGCCCAGAATCGGAGCTGATGGGCCTCGCACCCGTGCAGGGCGGCACCCAGCTTGGACTGATTCGCTTTGTGAACCGGGACGGCGTCGCAGTCGGGCCGGTCGACGGGTGCACGTCGTCCTACATCTACAACTACTACGGAGCGGGCGGCCCGGAGGTCAATCCGGCGTGCCACCCGGATGCTACTGCGGTACAGTCGTACCGCCACAGCCACTACGGGAAGGACCGCGTCGGCATCACTCTCGACGAGGAGTGGTTTACCACCATTGGCACCGCCGGCAGCACACTGCGCGCCGGCATCTGGTACGAGGATTCACGGCGGCACCTGGGTCGGGACTGGCATCAGATGCTGGATCCGGCGCTCAGCTTCGACTGGAACGAGCAGGCCTACTGGCACCAGTATGAGTGGGATTTCCCGCAACATATCTTCAAGTGGTACGCCGAGGAGACGATCTTCACCGGCCCGTTGGCCCTGAGCGGCGGCGTCAAGCAGTTCCTAGTCGGCGTGTCGCGTGAAGACCAGTTCAACGTCGACCCGGACCTACTGGTCGATTCGGATTCGGATCTGCTCTTCTCCGGCGGCATCACATACGAGACGCCAGTCAAGGGCCTCGACCTGTTCGCCGGCTATTCGGAGAACTTCAGGGCAATCAGCGCTACGCTCCTCGAGGTGCCGGGCCGGAGCCTAGATCTGCTTGAGCCCGAGACCGCCTCGAACATCGATGTCGGGCTGCAGTATGCAGGGGAACGCCTGGCGCTGAGCGCCACGTGGTACACCATCGACTTCGAGAACCGTATCTTCTACCTCGGCCCGACGACGGCCGCCGGTCCCAACTACCTCATCCCGGGCGGTGGTGCCTATTTCAACGCCGGCGGCCTCCAAACGAACGGCTTGGAGTTCTCGGCAACGGTGCGGATGCCACAGCAGATATCCTTCTACACGGCCGCCACACTCAACAACTCGGAGTATATCGGAAGCGGTGATCCCCTCGTCGACGAAAGCCAGAACATCGTTGCGGGGACCGATGTCACCGGTGTACCGGACAAGCTGTGGGTCGTCTCGCTCGATCAGACTGGGCCTGTCCGCACGGGACTAACGGCCAAGTACACATCGTCGCGTCGCGTCAGCCTGACGGCGGAATGGTACACAGACGCCTATTGGCTGGTGGACGCGTATGTCAGTTTCTCAGGCGCGGCGCTCGATCCCTTGCTCCGATCAACGGAGTTCTCGCTCGTGGCCAACAATCTGCTCGACAAGGCCTATCTGTCCGCCATCACTGAGAACGCGGCCTGGCTCGGCGCGCCGCGGACGGTTTCAATGACCGCGACGGTTTCTTTTTGACCGGAGCAAGAAGGGACAAGCATCTAGGTGGCGTGCAGACCCAGCGTCTGCTCTACCTCTGACAGCCCAGCGCTCGACACCCAACCAACGGGAATGAGAGTCTGGAATTTCTTTTAGAACGAAAAACTCACCCCCAGCCACAAATTGACGGGATTCCCTGGGGTGAAGTGGATTTCCGAAACAGGTTGCTCTTCGTCTCGCAGACGGGACTCAGTGTCGAATTGCGCCTCGTTCCACGTCGTATTTAGCACGTTCTCTACGCCCAAATTCAATCGCCAAGCCCCTAGACTATAGGCTCCATTGAAATCGACGACGGTATAGCCCTCGGCTGTGATGCTACCGTCCTCGTTGGCGGGCCGGTCGCCGATGTGTCGGTAGCGCAAGCTACCTTCTACGCCATTGGGATGGTACCAAGTCAAGCCTCCGGTAGAGGTCCGTTGGGGGGCCAACGGGATCTCATTGGCGGCGGCGGGTTCGTCCACGGCCTCACCACGGGCGAGATTGAGGTCCACATCGGCCCACAGCCATGGATGCAGTTGCAGACGGGCTTCCAGATCCAGCCCTGCCCGCCGGGTTCTTCCACTGGCTTCGGTAGTGCCAGCATCGCCGACAAAAACGAATTCGCTCTCCAGGTCCAGCCACCACAGAGCCGCCCCTACGTTCAACCGCTCGAACAACCGAGTCCGCAGGCCGGTTTCGGCCCCTACCGCCCGTGGCAAGATCCCTTCTTCAAGGTGACCCGGATCGATGTATCGTCCCGCTAACTCAACGGCAATGTCAGCTTCGCTGCGCCCATCGCGCCGCATGACCCGACGAATCTGCGCGGCGCGAGCGTCGATGACGTTGTTGCGGGCGTCGTTGGAATGGAATCCGGTGCCGACATTGGCAAAAAGATCCAAGGCGCGGTTGGGGCTATACACCAAGGTTGCTTTCGGGCTGAGTATGGAGGCTTGGGCAAAGCCCGAAGCGTGGGGCAACTCGCTGGGGAACCCTTCGCGGTGGTCGTCAACATTGAAGGTAAAGTAATCGCCGCGCAGCCCTAGGATCATTTTCAAGCGCGGGGTGAGGGCAAGCTCTTCTTGGACCCACAGGAATAGGTTGCCCTCCAACACATCGGCATTGACCAGCGACGCCAGACGTTGGCGGTCGGGGCTTTTCCACAAACCCACGGCCGCATTATCAGCGCGCAGGCCGCCCCCTATCGAGGTATGAGCCAAGTACGGGCCCCAGTTGTGGAAGAAGGAATACCGGCTGTTGATCCCGGTAACTTGGCGGTCATCGGTCTGTTCGATGGTGTCGCCGCGCTCGGGGTCGTCGAGGAAGAAGGTGAAGTTGGAAAACAGCTTAAACTGATAGCTAACCAAGTAGGCCTGCAGATCGAAGGTGCTCGTGCCGGCCTCTTGAACGTGGAGATTGAGGTGGAAATCTTGGCGACCGGTGGTGCCTCCTTCCAGATCATCAATGGCACCCCAGCGGTCAATGAGGCCCTGTTCTACGGCCCGTTGCGGGATCTGCCCGGAGGCATCCCAAGCCGAACTAAACCCACTGGTGGTCAAGGTAAGGGTGGAGCGGTCGGAGAGGTGGTTGTGGTATTTGCCGAAGAGATTGAGGCGCTGCAGGCCCTGGGGCCGATTGACCGGACCATCGGTGTGGTAGTACTTGCCCGCGAAATAGGCACTTTGCTCGGTATCGACCAGCGGAATCTGATAGAGCATAGTGTACTCGGCCGTGTTGAAACCGCCCCCTTCGAGGTGAATGGCATTGCCGTCGAGGTGGTCGCGGGTGCGGTAGGCGATGGCCCCGGCCGTAGCCAGATTGCCGAATTCGGCAAAGTACGGCCCTTTCTTGACGTCTAGTTGCTCAATGACTTCGGGAATGAGGAAGTGCAGGTCGGCGTAGCCTTGCCCGTGCCCGTGGGAGACCATATTCACGGGCACCCCATCCACCGAAATAGCTACATCTGTGCCGTGATCGGCGTCAAAACCGCGTAGAAAAATCTGTTCGGCTTTGCCGCCGCCAGCGTGTTGGGCGATAATGAGGCCGGGGGCCAGTTGCAGCATCTGATGGGCCGTGCGGCTGGGCCGGGTTTGCAGGTCAAATTGGCGCACTGCCCGTGAGGAGGCCGCAGAAAAGGCCCGGTCGGCTTGGATCAGCATTTCGCCCATGTGTACGGGGCTGGGAGTCAGGGCGGCAGTCAAGCGAGCCTGCTCGCCAGAAACCACCTGCACAGTATCGGTAAGGGTGGCATAACCGATCATACTGATTTCCACTTCGTGGGTGCCTACAGGCACGGCCGGCAATACGAAATGACCTTCTAAATCCGTGACAACTCCAAGCAGGGTATCGACGAGGCGAATGTTGGCCCCTGGCAGCGGCGTACCGCTGTCCGCGTCGGTTACCGTACCACTTAGACTGGCTGTCTGGGCCGTTAGAGGATGGACGGCTAACAAAGCCGCCGAGATCGACATATAGATCATACTACGCATGAACTACTTCTCCTTTCGGGATAAAACACCTTCAGGCACCCCATCTTTCAGCGGATCAATCTGGCAGTACCACTTTACACACAGAAAGTTAAATATAATAAAATTAAATCGAAAAGGATAAGCGGCGTTACCCCGGATGAGGACTCGACCACCCCCAAATGACTTGCGCCCCGCAACCCAAGCAAATAGTATAGACCGCAATCCCGCGACGCCGCCAAACACAAGGAAGAGACATGAAGAAGAAACTTTTCATCACCGGTGCCGCCGGCAAAGTCGGGTCCGGCCTGCGCCGCCACCTCAAAGACCGCTACGACTTCCGCCTGCTCTTCCACCGCAACATCCCCGAAGTCGAACCAAACGACGAAATCGTGGTCTCCGACCTCGCCAACTTCGAGAACATGGTCGAGGCCTGCGAAGGCATCGACACCATCGTCCACCTCGGCATCGCCATCGTCCAGCGGGGCTATCCGCGCACGCGCTACAACCAGATGATCATGGAGACCAACATCCAAGGCACCTACAACATTTTTGAGGCCGCCCGCATCAACAAGGTCCCGGTCGTCGTCTTCGCCAGCACCAACCACGTAACGGGTTTCTACGAGCAAGAAGGAATCTACACCACCCCCGAGATGCCGATCCGCCCCGACAGCATGTACGGCGTCAGCAAGGCATTCGGCGAAGCCCTCGGCCGCTTTTACTACGACGAGTACGGCATCTCCTCTTACTGCCTCCGCATCGCCAACTACCCGGACACCGAGGAAGTCAACAGCACCTATCCCCCCGGCGAAAACCGCTGGCTCAGCGCCCGCGATGTCTCCGAACTGACCGCCTGCTGCATTGAGGCCCCCCGGCCCCAATTCGGCATCATCTACGGGGTCTCACTGGGCGCAGACAAAAAGTGGGACCTCGCCAACGCCAAAGAACTCGTCGGCTGGGAGCCCCAAGACCGCGGTGCGCCCTCGCCGTGACGGATGTGGCCCACTTGGGCGGCGGCTACGCAGACTCCGCACCCGACCCCGGCCCCACCATAGCAGCTCTTCTGCAAGCCGCCCGTCCCGGCAGCCCGTCTTCCCGCCTCGTGGTCTTGGGCGGGCCGCCCGGAGTCGGCAAAACCGCCGTCGCCCGAGCACTCCTCGCGCTTTGCCCAAACACCTTTCTCCTCGACAAAGACCAAACGGCCGCTGGTTTTATCCTCGAAGCGGCCGCGCTGCGAGGCGACGCGCCCGACGCGGCCTACGGTGCGCCGCACTACTGGCAAAAGCTTCGTCCCCTCGAATACGCCAGCGCCCTCTCTTCCGCTTGCGCTAACCTCGTCGGCACCCGCCAAGTCCTCCTCGCCGGCGGCTTTGGCCCCGAATTGGGTGTGGACGCTCTCTGGGAAGGGCTAGCCGCAAACATCGCCCCAGCCGCTCTCTGCGTCCTCCACCTCGATCCGCCGCCCTTGGACATTTGGCGCGACCGCATGGCCAGCCGCGGCTCCCGTGCCGACGCTTCCTACTTTGCCCATCTCGCGCAGGCCCTAGGCAATCTCCCCGTCTGGGCCGGAGCCGTCCGCATCCAGACCGACGGCCCCCTGCACTCGGTCGTCCAACGCGCCCTCAACGCCCTCGACTGAAGGCGCGCGGACCGGACGCGCTGCGGTTGACTTTTTTCGGTTTTACCCTTTATTTTTTAGGATGTTATGTTAATCGTCCACAGTGCCTTAGGTTACTGCGTTCTTCTCGCCATCGCCTATCTCATCGGTCGCCGCACCCGCTCCATTCCCTGGAAGACTCTCGGCGTAGCCACAGTGCTCCAGCTTCTGCTGGCCGCTATCCTGCTGCAACCAGCCATTCGCTCGCTGGTATTTGGCCTCGCCAGCGACTTGACGACCCTGCTAAAAAAAACCGCGCTCACCGCCAATGAGTCGCTGCTGTTTAGCGGCATCAGCGCCGAGTCGTTTGCCCGCGAACACGGGCCGATGGTCGCCCTCGAAATCGCGGCGATTCTCATCTTTGTCGCTTCGCTTTCGCGGGTGCTCTACCACTACCGGCTTCTCCCTTGGGTCATCGCCCGGCTCAGCCGGTTCATGCAGAAGTCCATGGGCATCAGCTCAGCCGAGAGCGTCGGCATGACCGGCAATATTTTTCTCGGCATGACCGAAGCCCCGCTCCTAATCCGCCCCTATGTGGCCCGCCTCACCGAAAGCGAACTGCTGTGCCTGATGATCGGCGGCATGGCCACCATCGCCGGCACCGTGATGACCATCTACGCGACCATGCTCGGGGCGATTCACCCGGATATTGCCGGTCATCTCTTCGTGGCTTCGCTGATCAGCGCTCCGGCCGCCATTGCCGTATCCAAGCTCATGATCCCGGAAACGGCACAAGCGGAAACAGCCCAAGAGACGGTAGAGCTGCCGCCGAGGGACACCCTCAATGGCCTCGATGCGGCTGCCCGCGGCGCGGCCGAAGGCATGCACTTGGTGCTGAATGTCCTCGCCATGCTCATCGCCTTTCTCGGCTTAGTCGCCTTGGTCAACTATGGCCTGAGCTATCTCGACGCCCTGTTCAACGGCACCCCAAGTGGCTGGAGCTTGCAAACCATAGCGGGCGTCCTCTTCCACCCCCTGACGTGGTTGATGGGCATACCTTGGGCAGAAGCGCGGCTCGTCGGCGAACTCATGGGCTTGAAGACCATTCTCAACGAATTCGTCGCGTACCTAGCGCTCGCTCAGCAGATGGAAGGCAATGCCGCTTTGAGCACGCGCTCGTTCATCATCGCCACGTACGCCCTCTGCGGCTTTGCCAACTTCGGCTCCGTGGCCATTATGATCGGCGGCATCGGCGGCATCGCGCCCGAGCGGCGCGGCGACTTGGCGCGCTTGGGGCTGCGCTCGCTGGTGGGCGGTACGCTCGCGACCATGGCGACCGGCTGCGTGATTGGGCTATACCTGTGAAACTCAGTGGCACTTCGGGCGTTATATACTATTCTAGCTGAAAGCTGAAGCAGAAAACAGATGAAGACAAAAAAGACGACCTATCGCGCCCGGTTTGACGGCCACCGGCGGCTCGCTGCCGCAGTCATCATCCAAGCCGTCAAAGACGTGCAGACTACAGATTGCAACCAAGAGCGGCAGACGGCTATCGACTTCCTCTCAGGGGACATGTGGCCCTTTTCCGACGTGCTCGACCTGCCTTTAGACGGTCGCGCCCTCTGCGAGTACCTACGCACCATGGAGATCGCTTCCGTCGAATCTCTTGGCTGACCTGCGCAGAAGCGGTATTTTCCGTGGTGCCTCTAACTCGGAGACGATCCCGCATGGAACTTTCGCCCGCGCAAATTCGCTTCTTCAAGAGCTTCGGCTATCTCTACTTCCCACAGCTTTTTGCCCCCGACGAGATCGCCTGGATCACCGAGGAGTTTGAACTCTCCATCCAAGCCTGCGGCAACGGCGCGCAACACGACGGCAGCAAGCGCACCATGTTCGGCGGCCCCATCGAGCACCGCGAGCGGCTGTGTACCCTCGTAGATGACGAGCGCATCGTCGGGATCTGCAACGGCGTCCTCGGCGAAAACTTCAACTACGCCAGCGGCGACGGCAACTACTACAGCGGCGATACCGGCTGGCACCCCGATGGCAATTGGGGCCAGCTTTTCTCGGTCAAAATCGCCTTCTACTTAGACGACCTTACCCGCGACACCGGCTGTCTGCGCATAATTCCCGGTAGCCACCACCCCAACCACTTCGTCCGCGCCGAGGGCATTGACCTCAACAACTCCGTGGAGCTGTTCGGCATCGAGCCGCGCGACTTTCCCAGCAACCTCGCGCTCGAGACGACCCCCGGCGACCTCGTCATCTTCAACCACGACCTCTATCACGCCTCCTTCGGCGGCGACCAGCGGCGGCGCATGTTTACCATGAACCTCACCCGCCCCTGCACCAACGACGCCGACCTAGCCACTCTCAGGGACTATCTCAGCCGGCATTCTCCCGGCGGCTACCAAGTAGTAACCGGCGGCGGCATGTTCTATCCCACCATGCTCGATACCGCCAGCCCAGAGCGCATGGTGCACTTGCGCCAATGCGCCGAAGTCCACGACGAACTCTTTCCAGACCTGGCGCGGCATTGACGACCAGCCCCCTCGTGCAGATATTTTCTCTGCGCCCGTAGCTCAGTTGGCAGAGCAGCTGACTCTTAATCAGCGGGTCCAGGGTTCGAGCCCCTGCGGGCGCACCATTAAAAAAAACAAGGACTTACGGCAAATATACTACAACGGCGAAAAGGCTATGTCACCACTATCTCACCAGCTAACACTGTTCAAGTCGTTGTTGCCATCCGGTCGTGGGCTATCTTGAAATCTGAGAGACCCGAAAAACCCCCGTGCCAAATCTTCCCGGCACGGGGGTTTTTCTTTAAAACAGCCTTCGTCAAAAAAATATTTTTTAGTTCTCGAGTTGCTCTGTTGAAAATGGCCCTGGTATTGGCTTTCGTCCAGCCCAAGCACGCCACGACCTGAGCCAAGCGGCCCTTACCAAAGCGGGGGCGGATCTCGACCCGTTGGACCCGTCCTCCGTGCCAATGCTTGACAATCTGGGCGTAGACCAAGCCTTGGGGTATCCGAACAACTGATAGCTGACCGGTCCGCTCACGCGCAGCAGGCGGCCAACCGCCTCTTTGGATACCCCGACCAAGGCCGCCGTGGCATTCAAGCCACAGATACAAAGGGAACCTTAAAAATATGAACGAAACCCGTCCCGTAATCGTGTACGATGGCGAATGCCGCTTCTGCCTGTGGAGTGTCGGCCGCATTCGCCGCTTTGACCGCAATGGCCGCTTCGAGTACCTGCCGCGCCAAACGACCGGCATTGAAGAGCGGTTTCCCATCTTGTCCAGGTCTGATTTTAACACCGGCCTGCGCCTCATTCACGCTGGCGGGCAGATTGATGTTGGGGCGGATGCTGTGTACCAGATTTATCGCCGGCTTCCTCCTTGGAATCTGTTCACCGGGGTGTACCGCATTCCGGGGCTGAAGCAGCTCTTTCGCGCTGGCTACGATCTCGTCGCGCGCAATCGGCATCGGTTTGGCCGGGTCGAATGCGCCGATGAGGCGTGCGAAATTCCGTACGGCGAGCGGCACAAGGGCACCTCTGAATCGGCTTCTGTCTGATTGCCCTATGACCTCCCAGCGCAACGTCCTATTCCTCATCGCCGACGACTGGAGCCGCATTGCCGATTGCTACGGCAATAGCGTTGTCCACACGCCGCGCATTGATGCGTTTGCCCGCGAGGGCACGGTCTTTGAACAAGCCTTCTGCACTAGCCCTTCGTGCGCGGTCAGCCGCGCCTGTATCCTCACGGGATATCACAGCCACACCCACGGCCAGTACGGCCACTGCCACGGCATCAACGGCTTCTCTACGCACCCCCACATTACCTCCACACTTTCCAGTCTGCAGGCGCATGGCTATGCCACGGCCTGCATCGGCAAAAAGCACGTAGAACCGCCTAGCGTGTACCCGTTCGACTTTGAGCCTGAAGTCAATGCCAGAAACGGCGTCGAATTGGCCCGCGCCGCACGCGACTTTTGGGCCGCTCATCCCGATCAGCCGTTCTACATGCACGTGGGGTTTACCGATCCCCACCGCACGGGTCGGGGTTTTGGCAATGAGCGTCCCTACTCCGACGTGCCGGAAACCCAGTACAGCCCCGACGACGTGGTGGTGCCGCCTTATTTGCCCGATGTACCCGACGTGCGCGCTGATCTCGCCGAGTACTATCAAGCGGTCTCCCGCTTCGACTTTGGCGTGGGCTGTCTGCTCGACGCACTGGAGGAATCGGGACGGGCCGACGAGACCTTGGTCATCGTCACAACCGACCACGCCATGCCCTTCCCAGGGGCCAAGGCCTCCTTCTTCGACAGCGGCCACCACTGCCCCTTTATCCTGCGGGTACCGGGCATCTCTGCCCCCGGTACCCGTAGTCAGTCCCTCATCAATTGGACCGATATCCGCCCCACCTTGCACGACTGGTGCGGAGTACCCGTCCCCGAGGACTTGCCTGGCCGTTCCCTCCTGCCGGGCCTAGCCGATCCGTCCGTCCCCGACTGGGAGTACACGTTCTTTTCGCACTGCTTTCACGAGGTGGTCGATTACAATCCCTACCGGGTGCTGCGTGGACGGCGCTACAAATTCGTGCGCAACTTGGCCGCTGGTCTCACCACCATGCTGCCCACGGATCTATTCCGCTCGACTACGTGGACGGCGGTGCGGCGCGACGCGATTCCCTCCATGGGCGAGCGTCCCACTCGCCACGTGCTCACGCGGGAGCCCGAGGAGTTATACAACTTGGATGCCGATCCCACCGAAAGCGTCAATCGGATCGCCGACCCCCATTTGCAGGAGGTAGCCGCCCAGATGCGCGCGCAACTCTACCAGTTCCGCCGCGACACGGCCGACCCTTGGTTGGAAGTGGATTTCCAAGAGGGGCGCATCGATCGCCTCGAACCTCGATGAACTTCTAAGCAGTGCCCTACTCGAACTGCTGTCGGCTCTGGCTGACCGCCTTGCCCCTGCCCCGAATTAGATCCTCTCTGTGCCAAGTCGAGACAGCGCGGCAGATGGCGTGCGACTCGCCGAACATGTTCAGAAACTGGTCTTGCGTGAACCAGTTTCTATCGCCGAGTGATCCGCGATCCACTTCGGCGTCTGCATACCCGTAGACGCGGGAGACTCCGCCATCGGTTACGACATCTTCGATGTAGGATGCCCAAGGGATATCGACGTTTAACTGATTCTTGACGAGCGACTGCAAGGAGCCGATTCGAGCGCCGATGTCCCAGCCCACCTTTTCTTCTTCCCAACCTGCACCGCCGGGCAGTTTCCAATTCCCATTCCCGTCAGTGCTGGTGAGGAGATAACGAGACTCTGAATAGGATGTCGATTCGATGAGCAGGCGGGTGTCGGTGATCGGTTGGTCGAAGTGGAGGGGTATTAGCCGCTTGCCAGCGTCGCTCAACGCATCGTAGGCGGTGCGGTCGTATGGATAGTAGCCGGCGGCGGGCGGTGCGTTGACGGCACAATACTTGTTGAATATCCCAACGCGGTCGTCAGAAGTGGTCCCTCCCGGTGCCTTGTGCCAAGTATGCATGTCCATCAGCAGCAGGTCGCCGGCTTTTAGCTCGGGATCGACGAAGTCGGGCAGTTGCTCGGGATCGGGGCGCGTGAGGTCCAAGATGTGCGCATCTGGGTCGATGACTTGCGCGAGTTTGTGCGATCCGGGCGAGACCAGCAGTGGGCCGTATTCGCGGTTGAAGTCGTTTAGTGGGATGATGGCGAAGAGCCAACGCATGGAAGAACCCACGGGACGCCAGCGCTTGTAGTCGCAGTGAGCGCCGCCGCCTTTGTCGCCTGGGGAGCGCAGATAGGCGACGTACGCGGTCAGATGAGCGGGTTGCCCAAGTATGGCTTCGACCGCATCGACGACCGCAGGGTGCTCGGCAATGGGGGACAATCCGGGTTCGGCGATCCGGTTGCCGCTGATGGTGTACTTGCCGGGTGCGGGGTATTTCAGAGAGGATGGGTACGCTCCTGCGCGGGCCATCCGCTGGACGATGCTTCGCAGTTGGGAAGTCTCCTGCGAGGAGACGACATCGCGGATGATGAGGTAGCCGTTTGCGCGGTAATCGGCGATTTGTTGATTGGTCAGGGGTCTGGTCATAAGGGCCTTGCCATGTGGTATCAGTGCGAAGTTATCGAAATTGAATGTCGAATGGGACCCACGAGGTCAATAGAACGAAAAAGCCCATCTTGTGCAATTATCGTCGAGATTGACCGCCTCTGGGCAGGTATCTATTATTGCAACCTCTCAAGTATTGAAACGACAGAAGGCATACCCTGCAAACGATGAAAGTTGGACGCGATGCTACTTGATTTCATCTCCCTCCGATCCCTCTATCGAATAGGTTGCCTCATGGTCATTTCCGCTGGACTTGCCGCGGCCGACACCTTGCCCGCCGGGCCGGGCCTTCTCCTCGAAGATCGCGACGGACGAATATATGTTGCCGTCCTTGGCTCCGAAGGGATTGTCGCCCGCAACGCCCCTGATGACGCCGACACTTGGGAGGTTGTCGCTGAGGGGCGCGTCGAGGGCCTGCAGATTGCCCCTGACGGGGATGTGTGGATGGCCCGCGACGACGAGGTCTTGCGCTTCCCGCGCCAGGGGGGCGAGCCGGTTTCTCGGACGCCTTCCTTCCTGCTCCAAGGATCGCCGGGACCGTTGCTGGCGACGCGCTGGGGCGATGTTTGGTGCGCCGGGTGCGGTGCCGTGCGTCGGGGTGACGCCATGTTCGAGGCCGCGCCTGTCTCCCCGTCCGGCTGGGAGATTACGCCGGTATGCGACGATCCCTTCGGCAATGTGTGGGCTGTTGCTGACGATGGCCAGCGGCGGGATGTCGCCGTCCTGACGGACCAACGTCCCCACGGCTGGCAGCGCCTCGACCTGCCTGCGAATCAACTCGCTGGCTCTTGGCAGGGTGCTGTCACCGACGACGCCGGCTTCGTCTGGGTGGCCTTGGAGGCCTCCGTCCTGCGCGTCGATCCCCGCTCGTCCGGGCCTCATCGCTCCTTTGCCAACCCCGTCGATGCTCGCATTACCGCGATTGCGCGCGGCGGTGATCAGATCGTAGTCGGCTTTGCCGATGGCAGCTTGCGCAAGCTGACTGTGGATGCCGATGGTCCGCCGGATTGGCGGGCGATTCAGACGGGCGGGGATGGTCCGGTGCAGGCGCTGCTGCACGCTCGCTCCGGCAGTCTTTGGGTGTTGAGGGCGGGGAAAGTCCAGCGTCTCGCCGACCTTGAGCAAGCTTGGCACGAACACTGGGACGAGCAGCCGAGGATGCCAGCGGGCAACCACGACCACATTTTTGCTCGCATCGGCGACCGTCTGTACACCGCCGGAGGCAAGACCTTCTTCGGCTGGCCCGCGGCGGAGTGGGTAAACCTCGACCACGTGTGGTCCTATCACATCCCCTCGGGTACGTGGCGCGTGGAGCCGCCTATGCTGGAGCCGGGCAAGGCTTACTCCGGCATCGCCGCTCTCGACGACGAGCTTTGGCTCTTGGGGGGCCTCTTCCGCGCGGGCAGAGGGACGCGAGCGACGGAGACCGTCGAAATTTTTGATCCTAGTACGCGGAGTTATCGCCTCGGTCCGCCGCTACCGCGCAAAGCAGGTCAAGTGGTGGCTCTCACGGTCAATGGCCGGTTGTACGCCGTGGGCGGTGCCGACGACGAAGGCCCAACGACAGAGGTTCTGAGCATCGGAGTTGGGGAGACGAGTTGGCGGGTTGACGCGCCCGCGCCCGGCCCAGTGATGCAGGCCAGCGGCTGCGTTCTGAATGGCAAGATCTACATTGCCGCGGGGCCCTCGTCTCAGTGCCCAGGTCTGTTCGTCTATGATCCCGAGCAGGATAGTTGGGGGCAGATTGAGCATCCGTCGCGGCCTCCCGGCGCTCCTCTGTGCACGGCTTTCAACGGCAGCGTCTGGGTCATGGGAGGACGAGGGGCCAAAAGCGGCCAGACGGCGAGCTTTGCCTACGCGCCGGATACCGGCGAGTGGCGTCGCGGTCCCGACTTGCCCTCGCCGGTTAGCTGGGCTGCTGCTGCTGTTGTCAACGGCCGCCTACTGATCGCCGGTGGTGCGTACCGCGACAAGCGGGTCGGCGACTACTTCAACACCGATCGCGTGTTCCTGCTGCGCAGCGCTAGGTGATTTTTCAATGTTCCACTATGCGCCGGGTACAAGCCAGGACGTACTCGACATCGTCCGCCTTGATGTGGCGGTGAAAAACTAGGCGCACCCGGTGCGGCGGGCGGGGGTGGCTCAGGATGCCGCAAGCCTTCCAGCGATCGACCAATTCCTGGCCGCTCCAGCCCAGACGGCTGCAATCCACGGTCACAAAATTGGTCGGGTGCGGCGGTTGGATGGATTCGAGCCCGTCAATGTCGGCTAGACCTTCGTGCAACAATTGGGCGTGGGCTTGGTCTTCGACTAGGCGCTCGACCATGGTCTCTATGGCCACAATGGCCCCGGCCGCGACAATCCCGGCCTGTCGCATGGCCCCGCCTAGGCGCGAGCGCACCTGCCGGGCCCGCTCGATAAACTCGCGCCGCCCGCACAACAGCGAGCCCACGGGCGCGCTGAGCCCCTTGGAGGCGCAGAACATCACTGAATCAGCGTGTTCGGTATAGGCGCGCACGTCCACGCCCACGGCTACGGCCGCGTTGAAGATGCGCGCTCCGTCAATGTGCAAATTGAGCCCGTGTTTGTGGGCGGCTGCGGCCACGGCTTCCACTTGGGCGGGCAACCAGGCCGAGCCGCCGCTCAAATTGTGCGGATTCTCAATCCACACCAGCGAGGGGCGGGCGCGGTTGGGGTTGGCTTGGGCCACGATCTCTTCTACTTGCTCGGGCCGCATGACGCCAAATTCCAGCGGTACTGAGCGCGCGGCTAGACAGGCTTCGGCCGCGGATTGGGCCCGGTATCCGCCAAAGACATGTGCCCCGGCCCCGTACAATACCTCGTCGCCCGGCCGCGTGTGCGCCTCTAAGGCACAGCGGTTGCCCATGGAGCCAGAAGGCACGTATAGCCCCGCCTCCATGCCCACTTTGGCGGCCGCTAGTTCCTCCAGCCGATTGACCGTGGGATCTTCGCCGTACGCATCGTCGCCCACGGGTGCCGCCATCATGGCCGCCCGCATTGCCTCGGTCGGTCGAGTCACTGTATCGCTGCGCAAATCCACCCTTCGCTCTGTCATGGAATGCTCCTCGCCGGGCCTTTGCCGACCAATTATCGGTCGCCCTTTCACGTAGCTTACTCGGACTACTTTTACCGCCTAATGTGCGGCGCTTCCATCACGGCCCGCTCCTCCTCGGTCATGTCCTCGATGTACTCGGAATACGCCGTTTGGTGCGCGCCCGAGCCATAGGACAGGGTGCCTGGGCTGAACTTGTACAGCAGGGCCCGCCGCTCGTGCGCGGCTGTCCACGGCAGCGTGCCGTGCGTCAAGGTCTCGGTAAATATCACTGCGTCGCCGGCTTTGCCGTTTACTTCGAGCACGTGCTCTTGGTGCTTTTCCCACTTAATCATGCTCTTTGGACAGGCGAGGTTGGCCTTGTGGCTACCTGGTACCACCGCCACGCCCCCGTCGCCCGGCCCCTCGTCGGCCAGTAGATACTCGACTACGGTCAGTCCGGTGAAGATGCGGTCGTTTTTAAAGAAGTACACTTCCGATATATCCCCGCGCTCCACCCCGCCGCCGTGCAAAAGCCCACCCTCGCAGCCTGTGTCCATGGCGATCAGCCCCGGCCCGTGGTCGAGGCGGTACCCCCGGCCTAAGATTTCTTCGAGATAGGGCTTGATACGAGGGTGTACCAGCAACTTGCGGAACGGCTCGCACCAGGGATGCTCCCAGGCGAGCATACCGCCTAAGTCCTTGCGTCGCGAGGTGCCTTGCATCGTCTTTGAGTCGCCGGACAGCGGGCGGTCGATCTCGCTCATAAGGTCGCGGTGGCGGTCGATGCCGGCGTTGAGCTGGGCTACTTCCTCGGCGGTCAGCACGTCTTTGAGGACCAAATAGCCCGTCAGGTCAAAGAGGTATTTGTCGTCTGTGTTCATGGGGGGCTCCTTTGGAGAAAGGTAGGCTGAGAAGATGGTAAATTAGCGGGCGGCAGAGTAGCCCATAATCGCTAATTTTCCGTAATTATTGCTCATGATTACGCTATCCAATGTCGGCAAGTTCTACGGCGAGCAGACGCTCTTCGCCAGTGTATCGCTCCAACTCAACGCCGGAGAGCGCTATGGCTTGGTGGGGGCCAATGGGTCCGGCAAGACCACGCTCCTCAACATGCTGTCCGGCGACATCGAAGCCAGCGAGGGCGCGATTGCGGTTCCGCAGCGCCTGCGCTTGGGGGTCTTGCAACAGGATCAGTTCCTCTACGAGGACGAGTCGATTCTCAATGTCGCGCTGATGGGCAATGCCGAGTTGTGGGAGGTGACGGTCGCCAAGGAGCGGCTCCTCGCCGCGTCCGCTGAGGAATTCGACGCAGACAAGTTCGCCCAGCTCGAAGAGACCTTTCTCCACTGCGATGGGTACACCGCACAAGCCCGTGCCGGCACGATTTTGGAGGGTCTTGGGCTGCCGGCCCACATTCACGACGACCCGCTCTCAACGCTGTCCGGCGGCTTCAAGTTGCGGGTCTTGCTCGCGCAGGTGTTGGCCAGTGCCCCAGATGTGCTGCTGCTCGACGAGCCAACCAACCACCTCGACATCCTCTCGATTCGCTGGCTAGAGACCTTTCTGTGCGACTTTGCCGGGCCGGTGGTGATCATCTCGCACGATCACCGCTTCCTCGACAACATTAGCACCTGTATCCTCGACATTGACTACGAGACGGTCCAACTCTATCGGGGCGATTACACGGCCTTCCTAGCAGCCAAGCAGGCCGAACGCACGCGGCGGGAAAAGGAAATTGCCAATCGCGAACGCGAAATCGCCCATCACCAGCAGTTCGTGGATCGCTTCCGCGCCAAGGCGACCAAGGCTCGCCAGGCCCAGAGCAAGCTGCGGCTAATTGAGAAGCGGGAAGAGGAGATGGTCGAGTTGCCGCGCAGCTCGCGCCGCTATCCGGTTTTTCGCTTTGAGCAGCGGCGCGCTAGCGGGCGCGATGTACTCGCGCTCAAAGGCGTCAAAAAGGCGTTCGGCGACAACGAAGTGCTGCACGGGGTCGATCTGCTCGTGCAGAAGGGGGACCGCTTGGCGATTATGGGGCCGAATGGTATTGGCAAATCAACGCTGCTCAAGATCGCGATGGGCGAGTTGGCCGCCGATGCCGGAGAAGTCGAGTGGGGGTACGAGACCCATCCCGGGTACTTTGCCCAAGACCACCGCGAACAGGTCAGCCCTGCCAACCAAACGGCTGAGGATTGGGTGTGGGAGTGCTGTCAGGACCAGGGACTCGGCTTCGTGCGCAGTCAGATGGGGCGGATGCTCTTTTCCGGCGACGACGGCAAGAAGCGCTTGGGTGCGCTTTCGGGTGGCGAGGCGGCGCGACTCGTCTTCTGCCGGCTGGCCATTGCCCAACCCAATGTGCTGGTGTTAGACGAGCCGACCAACCACCTCGACCTCGAATCGATCGAGGCATTGGTCGAGGCGCTTAAGAGTTATCCGGGCACGCTGCTCATCGTCTCGCACGATCGCTGGTTCATCAGCCAGCTAGCCACCCGCGTCGTCGAGATCAAACCTGAAGAGATCCTCGACTTTCGCGGCACATACGAGGATTACGTTCACTTCTGCGGCGACGACCACCTCGACGCCGACCAAGTCATCCTCAAGGCTAGGCAGGCGAAAAAGAAAAAAGAGGAGACTAATTCATCGCCAGCCCCGCGCTCCAATCGCAAGGGAAAAAACAAGCAGCGTCGCACTGCGGCCCAGCAAGAAAAGCGCATGGCGCGCATCGAGAAAGCAGAAGCCCGGCTGGCGGAAATCGACGCCCTGCGCTGCGAGCCAACGTATTACGCAAAGACCCCGCCCGACCAAATTAAGGCCCTCGAATGCGAACACGCGGATATCGAGCGCGAGTTGGCGGCCCTGTTGGAAGAGTGGGCGGAGGTCGAGGAAACTATGGATAAAGGAGACCCATGAAACGTAGAAACATACCGACCAGTAGCCCGTTTGGTGCGGAGTTTGGTTATTCGCGCGCCGTGCGCATGGACCGTCACGTCCACGTCGCTGGCACCTGCGCCCAGCCGCCGCATGATCAGGGCGATGCCTACGAGCAGGCCAAGAGCGCGTTGCAGATCATCGCCAAAGCGCTCGACGAGACCGGTGCCAGTCTTGAAGATGTGGTGCGGACGGTCGTGTACATCACGGATGTGGACCATGCTGATGGCGTCACCCGCGCTCACCGCGAGGTGTTTGGCGAGATTTTGCCGGCCTCGACCTTGGTCGTGATAGCCGCGCTGCTCAAGCCGCATCTGGTCGTCGAGATCGAAGCGTACGCCATTTTGCCCGGCGCGTGAACAAAGATAGTCAGGTCCTGTCCATCGGCGTGTTGGGCTGCGGCCCCATTGCCCAATTCGCCCACTTTGAGTCGTGCATTAAGGCCCGCAATACGCGCCTGTACGCGATCTGCGACCAAGCGCCGGACTTAGTCGAGCGCATGGCGGCCGTTCACCAGCCGGAGAAAACCTACGCCGACTTTGCCGACATGCTCGCGGATCCGCAGGTAGAGGCGGTCATCATCGCCACGGCTGATCAGTTCCACGTCCCGCTCAGCTTGCAGGCATTGGCCGCGGACAAACACGTCTTTGTAGAGAAGCCGATGGGCACAAGTGTGGAGGAGTGCGAGGAATTGCGCCGGGCTGTCGCCGATTCGGGCTGTACGCTCCAGGTCGGCCACATGAAGCGCTTTGATCCCGGCATTGCTTTTGCCCGACAGTTCATCTGCGAGGAGATGGGATCGCTGTTGGCCCTGAAGGCATGGTATTGCGATTCGACCTATCGCTATACTATGACCGACAACCTTCAGCCGCTGCCCCTGCGCAGTGAAGCGGCGCGCAAGCCAGCGGGCGATCCCAAGGGCGACAAGCGGCGCTACTTCATGCTGACTCACGGCTCGCATCTCATCGACCTAGCCCGCTTTTTGGGCGGCCCGCTCGCGGCCGTGCGCGGGCGGTGCAAGGAGATGTTCGAGGCGTATTCTTGGTTTGTCGAAGTGGAGTTCGCCAGCGGTGGACAGGGACATCTCGACTTGACGGTCGCCGTGCGCATGGACTACTACGAGGGTTTTCACATCTACGGAGAGCACGGCAGCGTCGTCGGCAAAACCTACCTGCCGTGGTTTTTGAAATCCAGCGATGTCGAGTGCTTCTCTACGCGCGATGGCCAATATCGCCGGCCGCTAGGGGCCGACGCGCATTTTTACCGGCTGCAACTCGAAGGTTTTGCCGACGTCGTCCTGCACGGTGCGTCCCAAATGGGGGCCGATGTGGAGGATGGAACTCAAACGATGCGGGCCATGGCCGCCATTGCCCGCTCGGTCGCCAGCGGCGATTGGGTCCGCTTGGAGGCCGTCACCGGAGGCGTATAGTGCCTATGTCCTCAACTGGTCCTCGTTTATGGCCCCTCTATCTGCTCGGAGGCGTTGTCGTCTTGGCGCTCCTGTGGATCTGGTTGCCCGAAGCCCCTCATCGCCAGCAACAGGTTATGCGCACCATGGCCACCTTCATGCTCGCCATTTTCTTCGCGTTGCTCTGGTTGCTCTTTGCGTCGCGGCTAGCCTGGGGACGTCGCCTGCGCTATTTTGGCGGTGCCGTCCTAGTCATTGCGCTTGGTGTCGGACTTTTTCGCATTAAGGGTATGAGCGGCGACTTCATACCGGTCCTCGAATGGCGTTGGAGTACTGAGGACGAAGCCACTGCGGTCGAAGGAGGGGACGCAACCGCGCTCGACGCCCGCGATTGGCCGCAATTTCTCGGCCCCGAGCGCAACAACCGCCTGCGCGGCGTTCACCTCGAGCGCGACTGGACCAAGCACCCGCCGCGCGAAGTCTGGCGTCGCCCCGTCGGTGCCGCTTGGTCCTCCTTTGCCATTGTCGATGGCCGGGCCGTAACTCAGGAGCAACACGGCCCCGAGGAGCAGGTCGTCTGCTACGACTTGGCCACGGGCCGCAAGCTCTGGCAACACGCCGATTCGACCCGCTACGAGACCGCCATAGCCGGCATCGGCCCGCGCGCTACGCCCACCATCGCTGGAGACCGGGTTTTCACGCTGGGCGCTACTGGCATCCTCAACTGCTTAGAGCTGGACACTGGGAAGTTGGTTTGGTCGCAGGACATTATCACCGGCAATCAGGCAAAGGCCCATATGTGGGGCATTAGCTGTTCGCCGTTGGTCCTCGACAGCTTAGTCGTGGTCAGTGCCGGAGGCCCAGATGAGCGCTCGCTAGTGGCCTATCACCGCCAAACCGGCGCGTTTGTCTGGGGCGGGGGTACGGACAAGGCCGGCTTCAGCTCGCCGCGTCTGGTCACTTTGGCTGGACGCGAGCAGATCCTGATTTTCAACAGCTACAGCGTTGTCGCGCACGATCCGCAGAGCGGAGCTCCCCTTTGGCGTCAGCCCTGGGATCAGGTCGAATGCGTTGCCAACCCCCTGCCCTTGCCCGGGGACCAGGTTTTGGTCTCTAGTGGCTACGGCATTGGTGCCAAGCTGTATCAAGTGAGCGCCGCGCCCGACGGCGGCTTGACGAGCGATATCGTCTGGAAAAGCCCCCGGCTCAAGGCCAAATTTGCCAACATGGTCTATCGCGATGGTTTTGTCTATGGCCTCGACGATGGGGTGCTGGTCTGCCTCGACCCGCAAGATGGCAAGCGCCGCTGGAAGCACGGGCGCTACGGCCACGGCCAGCTCATTCTGATAGACGATGTCTTGCTGATAATGAGCGAATCGGGCGACGTGGTGCTGGTTGAGGCCCGCCCCGACCGCCACGTCGAACTAGCGCGCATGATGGCCTTCAGTGGCAAAACTTGGAATCCCCCGGCCTTTGCCACACCCTATCTGTTGGTGCGCACCGACAGCGAGGCCGCCTGCTACGAGTTGGCGCTGGCAGACGGTGCCATGTAGGGGACGGTTTGAAACCGTCCCCTACAAATTTAATATGCCCGTAGGGGGCGTTTACAAACCGTCCCCTACGTAAGGAGGAAAGTCATGAAAGACTATTCGCACATTCAGAAGCCGGATTTGGGTTACTGCTATGAGTTCGCCACCGACGAGCTCGACGCGATGGACGAGTGCTTGGCGGCGCACGGCTTCGCGATAATCAAAGATGTGCTGCCGCCGGAGACCGTCGCCAAGCTCAAGCAGGCGGTGTGGGACGGCGCGGACCCAGAGCGCACGTTGCAGCCGGGCGAGAGCCGCACGCGGCACGCTTGGGTCGAGTCCGGTCCCGGTGCCTGGGAGGTGCTCGACTACGAGCCTTTCATGGACATTCACCGGCACCTGATCGGCACGGACGAGCTGACACTCCACCGCTCGGCTGCTATCATCCGCCGGACCGGTTCCGCCCCTGTAACGTGGCATACGGATTGGTGCGGCTATTCGACCGAGATCAAAAATTCGGGCGATGTGCTCAATCGCGGGTTGTGGCCGTCGGGCAAGTGGTTCTACCTGACCGGGTCGCGGCCCGAGCACGGCGGCCTGTGCGTCATTGAGGATTCCCACGTTGAAAATTGGGAAGGGCCGGAGGGATTTAGCATGACGACTGACCGGCGCTCCTTTTACCCGGAGGGCACGGAGGAACGCGCGTACAACGGCTTTGACATCCCCGGCCTCGTCCCCTTGTTCACCAACGGCGGCGACATGATCGTCTTCGCCCATCGCACGTATCACGGCGCGTTTCCCAATCGCATTGAAGAAACGCGCCTCTCCTGCGGAATCGGCTTCCGCGCCCGTAGCCACCGCATCGACATCCCCTGGGAAATCCCCGAGGAAGGCCAGTGGTTTTTGGCCAACCTACCCGAGCATTTGCGCCGCTATACGGACGGGTACACGAGCATCAATTTGGAGTGGCAGGGCTGACTGATCGGGGCTAATCCTCGCGGCGTGGACGGACCACGGTTTCGCCGTCCGGTTCGATGAGGGGGTGGTGGTAGATGTAGGGCGGCTCGAGTACTGCCTGCTGCGCCTCGGTCAATTCCGACACCCATGCTGGCTGGTTGACCTCGTACGTGCCGCCGGCGTAGTGCAGATACTTCGGCGTGTATCGATAGAGCAGAGCGCGGCGGTCGTGGTCCGCCTGCCACGGCAGGGCACCGTGCAAGGTGTTCTCGCTGAAGATGACCATGTCGCCGGCCTTCAAGGGCACTTGGTACACGACCTCTTGGTGCTCCTCCCAAGTGGTGATTTTCGGCGGGCAGGAAAAGTTCACTTTGTGGCTGCCTGGGATGACGCAGAGGCCGCCGTCGCCGGGATTTTGGTCGTGCAAAGTGTACTGGACGACGAGCAGGCCGCAGCGCATCTGGCCGTTGGTGTACGCGTAGAAGCGGGAGCCGTTGAAGAGGACGTTGGTGGTGCCGTGGATGCGCAGACCTTCGATCCCCTTGGAACCGTTAATCATTAACGGCTCGTGGTCGAGCTTCCAGCCGCGTCCGTGCAGGGTGTTGAGGTAGGGGAGGAGCTTGCGGTGCGCGAGCAGGTCGCGGAATGGCTGGCAATGAGGCTGCTCCCAAGCGAGCATGCCGGTGAAGATGCTGCGCTTATGCAGCCCAGCCATGTTGCCGCTGGGGTCGCCGATTGGGTCTTCGCGGCGCTGGTCCCAGTTGGCGTCAAAAGCGTCGTTGAGCGCTTTGACTTCGCCCTGCGAGAGGAACTCGCGGACGACGATGAAGCCCTGCAAGTCGAAGAGAAATTTTTCAGTGTCGTTCACGTCGATTCTGACCTCCCATCAGTCGTTGAATTAACCACTCCGCCCCAAGCGCACATCCTCTGCCGCCAGCCACTCGGCGTAGGGACGCGGCATGGGATCGGGTGGGGGCAGGCCGTTTTCGCGCCGCCAGCGCAGGAGGGGATGGGCGCGGTCCTGCTGGGGTAAATCTACTCGTTTGCCGTACGCGGCAGATTCGAAGATGCCCATCATGATTTCCACGATGTGATGGCCGGCTTGGCCGCTGCATTCGTGCTCGCGGCCCTCATCGAGTGCCGCGACATACTCCTCTACATAGGCGTAGTCGTCTGGGTGGGCCGAACTCTGCGGATCGTAGCTCTCGCAGTAGATGGGCGGGAGCACTTCCCAAGGTTCCCTTTGGTCGTTGAGGGCGTAGTGGGGCTGCGGCAGCAGGAACGCGCCGAGGTCCCTTTTCCAGACGAGCTGCGAGAGCACTAAGCGGCCTTCGCTGCCGCAGAATTCTATCACCGGATTGACCGGGGTGGGAAAGCGGTGTTGCAGGAGGGTTGCGGTGATGCCATCGGCAAAGCTGAGCGTCGCCGTGATGTGTTCGCCAGCGATGGTGCCCATGCCTTGCGGAGAGGGCACCACATCCGTCGGGGTGATGGGATGGCCATCGGTGGTGGCGGTGGCCACGACGCTGTGGCACGGGCCGGCGACCTTGAGCATGTTGTTGATCATGTGCGTGCCGATGTTCATTAGGTTGTAGCCGCCGTAGTAGGTCTTGCCGTGGCCGTGGATGTGGCGCAATTGGCCGATGCGCCCCTCGGCAAGGGCTTTGGCCACGGCTTTCATATAGACGCCGACGCGCCCTTGGTGATGCACGGCGATGCGCGCGTTTTTCTCGCGGGCCTTAGCTAGCACCTCGTCGGCTTCCTGGCAATCGACGCACAGGGGTTTTTCAATGTCGATGTGGGCACCGTATTCGAGTACGCGCAGGGCCAGCGAGTGGTGGAATTCCGTGCCGGTGGGAATGGCGACGATGTCGGGTTGGTGCTGGCTGATCATCGCGTCTAGGTCGGTGTAGCGAGCCGCGACTCCGAGTTCGTCGCCTAGGGTGTCGAGCAGGTCTTGCTCGAGGTCGCAGAGGGCGACGATTTCCGTGCGGGGGTGGGCGTGGTACGCGCGTGCTGCGGCCGTGCCACGGCCTCGGCAACCCAGTATGGCCACGCGATAGGTTTTCATACTATCCTCCTAGCGGTCTGAGTGTTGGAAGCCGAGAAAGCGACGCCTATATTGAGCGTAGTCTGCCTCGGCGCACAAGGGTGCAGAGGTATTATAACAATAGAGGTACTAAGGAGGAAAACATGGGACAATTTCAAGGGGTGGTGCCGGCGATTATCAGTCCGAAAAATGAGGATGGCACTCTAAACGAAGAGGCCTTCCGCGCCACCATGGAGTTCAATATACAAGCCGGCGTACACGGCTTTTGGGTCGCCGGCGGCACTGGCGAGAGCGTCCTGCTCGACGACGAGGAGAACCAGCGCATTGCCGAGATCTCCGCCGACCAGAATGCGGGACGCACCCAGGTCATCATGCACGTAGGGGCCAACACCACGGTGAGGGCCGAAAAACTGGCGGCCCACGCAGCCCAAGCTGGAGTGGAAGCCATCTGCGCGGTGCCTCCCTTTTTCTACCAGGGCGACGACGATGGCGTGGTAGAATACTATCGGGCCGTGGGGGCTGCGGCCGACCGGCCGCTGTTCATCTACAATTTGCCTGGCTGCACCGGTCTCGATGTCAGTCCGGCCCTGATGCAGCGCCTAGTTGAGGAAGTGCCTCAGACTACCGGTTTGAAACACTCGTCGCCGGTGTTCGCCAACCTGCTCGAATTCGTTGGCATGGGGCTAGATGCCTTTATCGGCAGCGGCAAGCTGATGTTGCCAGCTATGACCGTCGGAGCCGTTGGGTCGGTCGATGGTCCTTTGTGCGCGGCTCCGGAACTGTGGATGGACGTTTGGAATGCGTACCAAGCGGGTGATCTGGCCGCCACCCAAGCGGCCCAAAAAAGGGCCAATGCCTTTCACAACACGGTGACGCAATTCGGCTATTTCGGCAGCATTTTGGCCGTAGTCAGTCAGCGCATAGGGATAGAGTGCGGTGCACCTCGGCGGCCGTTGCGATCTGTGAGCCCCGACGAGCGCGAGATCCTGTTGGCGCAGGTGGAGGCTCTTGAGATTACCTCATAGCGGACTATAGACGGGATTGAAAGATATGGAAAGGGGACGAGGTGCGTTGAACCTCGTCCCCTTTTTTGCTGCCTTGCCGGTATGCAGAGCGCTAGTGGCCGATGTGGTTTTTGATGCGGCCCCAGGTGGTGTGCTCTACGGCCGTGGATACGGTCGGGTAGTTGGCCAAATCGACGGTTTCGACGATCACGTAGTCGCACAGATGGTCGCCGTTTGCAGCGGTGTTGAAGCCGCTGCCCGTGCGCCCAAAGATGCTCTGCTGACCGTGGGCTTCCCGGTCGCGATCCATCCACAGGGTGTGCAGACCGATCACCTGATCGGGTGCGAACACGTGCGGAATGCTGGACTCTGGGCCGAGGATGTCGTAGCGCACGAACGGGGGCGAGATTTTCATTTCGTACGTGTATTCGACATTGGGCGACAGGTGGCCGGCGTCCGTTGGCAGGAGAGTGGCCGCGGTGGTGCAATACGGCGGCAGTGCTCCCCAATCCTCTAGGCCAGGCTCCTGCAAGTCGATGGAAATGGTGCCGCCGAGCTGGGAGTCGAACAGCGGGTGGATGTTGATGCGATACCCGTTGTACACCTCCTCGGTGCTCGTCCAGGACATCGGCCCGCCCGAGTGGTCCATGTCCATGTTGAACTCAAGGGTGTCGTCGTTCCACCAATTGCGCTTTACCTCGGACTCGGCTGCACCGAGGGTGTCGTCGGTGACGCGGGCGAATAAATAGAGGGAGTTGTCCGGCGGCGGACTCCAACCCATGCGATAGCTGGCCGAGAAGTCGTCCGGGACGCCGTTGCCGCCGAGGCCAGTGCCGTCGCCGCTTTGAGCCTCGATCTGCTCGGGCGCGATGATGAAGTCTGGATCGATCCAGGCCCAGTCGTCTTCAGAGCCGTCGATGACCATAGCATTGGGATCTGGAATCGTAGGGATAAAACCCGTTACGCCGTTGTGGGCCAAGGCCACTCCAGCGACGGCGAGCACTAGGATCAGGGCGAGATACGAGCGTTTCATCCTGAGGTCCCTTTCTTGAATGAGGTGGGAGGGCTAAACTTTTGTTGATATAAAAGTCTATATTTGTATTTGTCAACAAGAAAATGGGCATTTGCCTCATGGCCGCGCCTGCAAATGCCGGTAGGTCGCCATGGCTGCCTCGCCGCGGGCCGTTTGCCCCTGTTTGAGATAAATCAGCCCCAAGTTGTAGTGGGCGTCCGCGAAATTGGGGTCTATTCTGAGAGCCTTTTGCAGGGCTTGGGCCGCAGCGTCTAGCTGGCCCCTGCGCATGTACGTGATGCCTAAGTTGTTGTAAGCGCGGACGTAGAGCGGGTGGTAGCGGAGGATGGTCTCGTACTCTTGTATGGCCTCGGCCAACCGCCCCTGCTTGAGGAGGATGTTGGCTAGGTTGTTGCGCGCACTGAGGTCGGCTGGGTTGATGGACAGTGCTTTGCGATACTCGGCGATCGCGGCTTGGGGATGCCCTTGGTCGGCGTAGAGTACGCCGAGATTGTAGTGGGCGTGCGAGTCCTCTGGGTAGAGCTGTAGCAGGTAGCGGTAGTGCCCGATTTCTTCGCTCGCGGTTTGGAGTCGCGCGAAAGCTGCGAGTAATCGTTCTCCTTCCGCTTCCTTCCCCTGCCGGAGATAGAGCGCGCCGAGCCGGTGAAATGCCTCGGGTTCAAAGGGGTCGGACGCAATGGCTTGCTGCCAAGCGGCCGCGGCTGCGGCGAGTTGCCCCTGTTGCAGCAGCACCTGTCCCAGCGCAATGCGCGCCTTGGCGTGGGCGGGCTGCTGGCGCAGTGCCGCGCGCAAGCTGGCCTCTGCTTCTTGGCCGCGTCCGATTTTCGCGAAGATCTGCCCTAGTTGGTAGTGAGCTTGAGCATAGCTGGAATCGAGCTGCGCGGCCTTTTGCCAGTGGGCAATGGCCGCTTCGTACTGACCTTGGCGCTCGCAGATCATGCCTAGGCTGTACTGCATGACCGCACTTTCTGGCTGGAGCGACAGGGCCTTTTGGAGCGCGTCGCCTGCGGCCGCATAGCGGTCGTCGTCGATGAGGACGACCGCGAGTTGGTGGTAGGTTGCGGCGCGACTGGAGTCTAGCCGGATGGCCTGTCGATACGCAGCTTCGGCCTCGTCGTTGCGGCGCTGGCGCGCAAATGCCCTGCCGAGCGCGAAATAGCCCTCGGCGCGCTGCGGCTCGAGTTCGATCACCCGCTGGCAGTGCTGTGCTGCCAATTCGGGCTGGCCGTGTTTGAGTAGCAAGCGCGCGAGCAGCAGGTGGGCTTCCGCGCGCGAGGAATCGGCTGCCACGGCGCGGCGACACTCCGCAATGGCCTGGACATAGCGCCCTTCTTCGGCGTGGCGATTGCAGGCGTCGTAATGAAGTTCTGATGCATCTCCACATGCCCACATCAACGCCCCCCAGATGAAGAACGGGCCCCTTTGCATTTGCCTGCCTCGATTGGGCGACCTTATCGTACTTGACAATGATCGGAGCATTATAAAGCTACCCGACAGTAGAAGTGGTATGAGATGCCTCGCTTCGCTCAGCATGACCGGCAAACAGAGTGCTAGCACCTGTCATGCTGAGCGAAGCGAAGCGGAGTCGAAGCATCTCATACCTAGATGTCTATGCGTAACGTCTATTAGATTACTGTCGTGTAGTAAGGCTATCTTAATAAGCTGATGTTCCGCAGTTAGACGAATGGACGAATCCCGCGCGATTGGTTTTGGGACCAACGGAGCATCCCCTGTGATCGTCCCTACGAGTGATTGTTCCTTATGAGAAAATTAATGCAAATCCTTCTAGCCGGCCTAGCCCTAATCGCGCTCGCTATTGCAATAAAGAAAGCCGGCCTTTGGGATGCTCTGCACTCGCCCGCGACCTATCCCCCCATGCCGGCGCATCCTCCCATAGTCGCAGCCCCCGACTCCCTCCCTCCACCTGTTTTGGCCTATTGCGGCATGTGCCATGCCGTGCCTCACCCACAAGTCCTGACGCAGGAACTGTGGCCGCAAAAAATGCAGTTGATGTTTGATTTGATGGAGCAACAAGAGATTGCCATATCCGAAACACATAAAAAGGAATGCTTGGATTTCTACGTCGCAAATAGCCCCGAAGCCTTCGCGGTCTTGCCATCGGATCCCGAAGAACCCGCGCCGCCCTTTCGGAAGTACGTCCTCGGCCAGCCCGTGCGGGATTTCGATCCCGAGGAGTGGACCTCGTGGCCCAAGATCGCCAATGTCAACGTCGTGGATCTGAACCGCGATCGCCAATTGGATGCCTTGGTCTGCGACGCCCAATATCACCTGTTGTCTTGGATCCATCAGCAGGGAGGCCGCTGGGAGGAAACCGTCCTCGCGGGGTTGCGCACTCCCCTGCCGGGCTTTAAGGCTCCGGCCCGTTCTGCGGTGTTTGACTTTGAAGGCGATGGCGACTTGGACATCGTCGTCGCGCTGCTGGGCCAATTGATGCCCACAGACGACCTCCTCGGGCAAGTGGTCCTGCTGGTCAACGACGGCCGCCAGTCTTTCAGGCCCATTGTCGTATTAAAGGACATGCCCCGCATCGCGGACGTGCGACCCGCGGATTTGGACGGCGACGGCGACTGGGACTTTGCGCTCGCCATGTTTGGCTGGTATCGCACGGGCGAAGTCGCGTGGCTGGAGCAAGTGACGGGCAGCCCGCACAACAAGGTCCACACCTTGTCGAGCAAAAGCGGCTGCACGCACGTGCCCATCGGCGACCTCAATGGCGATGGCAAGCCCGACATCGTCGCTCTGATAACCCAAGAGTTTGAAGAGATCGTCGCGTTTATCAACCAAGGCGGCGGTGCGTTTGCCGAGCACGTTTTGTTTGAAGCGCGCAATCCGGCGTTTGGTTCATCGGGCATTGAGTTGGTCGATCTGGATCAGGACGCCGACCTCGACATTTTGTTTACCAACGGCGACGGTTTTGACGGCACGGATGCCAAGCCGTATCACGGGGTGCAGTGGCTGGAGAACGTGGGCGCGTTGCGCTTTGTGTACCACGATCTCACCCGGTTCTACGGAGCGTACTCGGCGAATGCTGCCGACTTGGATTTGGACGGCGACTTGGACATTGTGGCGGCCAATTGCTTTATGAGCAGCACGGCCAATTACTGGGAGCACTTGCCCCGCCAAGGATTGATCTGGCTGGAAAACGACGGCCAGCAGCGCTTCACGCGCCACGCCATTACCCGCGACCCCTCTCATTTCATCACCACGGATCTGGGCGATCTAGACGGCGATGGCCGGCCCGACATCGTCGCCGGTGGGATGCACGTCTTTCCGCCCTTTCCCCCGCCCGATCGCCTCGGCCGCGTGAGCTTGTGGGTGAACCGCATCTCCACGGCTCCACAGCCCTAGACGAACAGGCCGTTGCCGATCATGCCGGTCAGACCGTCTATCACCCAGAACACGCCGTAGATGGCGAATTGCCCGAGCACCAGCCCGAGAAAAAACGGCCGCACCGTCCGGTATGCGTTTACCCCACCGTAGCGCAGGATTGGCGTCTTGAAAAGCCAAGCTAAAAAGGCGTTGAAAGCCATCCAGTGGAAGGTAGAGCTGATGGGAAAGCCGATGGGATGCAGCGGCCACCAGCCCCAGTAACGCCGCGCCAACATCAAAAGTCCCATGGCCGTGCTGCCGACCCCGGCGTGGAACCAGCCCAGCCAGTACGGCCCCGAGGGGTTGGCGATGCGCGCGGCCGTATAATCCCCTAGATAGGTCGGCAGCCAGATAAAATGCACTGGCCGCAGATTGATCGCCCCGTGGGTGTAGGCCAAGTGCAGCAGCATCCACAGCGACCCGGCCATGCCCAGCAGGATAGCCGCCAACATGCCCCAGAACAGCCGTCGCCGCCGCCCTTCGATCTGCTCGCTCAGCTTTAGTCCGTTGGCCACGTGCGGCATGGCGAAATTGAGCAGGTCATTGCCCAAGATGCGGGTGAAAGCGAGGCCGACCAACCCCGCTGGCCCGAAAAAGGCCGACGTGCCAACGGCTGACACGGCCGCGTCGGCCGCGACCATGGGGGTGTAGATTAGGGCGACCCCTCCTTCGGCGATTACCCGGGTCAGAGCGACGAAGATCACCAGCGCGAAAAACAAGAAGACCGCGACCCCCCACAGCGGCATGCCCAAATTCCACAGCCACAACACCATGACTCCGGTGCTGCCCAGTAGCCCGAAGACTGCGGCGCGATAGGACAGGACCTCGTCGCTGTCATCGACGTCCGGCGCGCGGCCGAATGCCTTGCGACAGACGTTCCACAGGTGCTCGCGGCCCACCCAGAAGCCGCCGATGACCAGCGCGATCATCGCCCCCATGCCCTGATGGACGAGGCTGGGCAGGCCGTAGCTCCACACGCTCACCGCGGGCGCAGCACTCACCCCCCAGCCGATTTCTCGATAGATGTATTCCTGTAAGTTGTTGAGCAAGGTGAATACCCACAGCCCGAGCGCCACCTCGCGCTGGATTACAAAGAAAAAGCCCAGCGTGGCAAAACTCAGCCGGACGCCGCCGAAAAGCGGGATGCTGGCGTGCAACTGCACCGCCGGGACAAAGGGAAAGTACGCGTGCAGGCCGGCCACGGCTCCGGTGATTGCAGACACGGCAAAGCCGACCCACATCACTGGATTGCGAAAAAACGGCTTGATGAGCGACCCCCGCTCGTCGTCTTGCACCATGGCGAGGGGCACTTGCATCACCGGATAGATCAGCCGCTCGTGCTCTACCCAGCGCCGCCGCAGGATCACCATCAAGCACAGGGTGGCCACGTGCATGGCCACGACCATGGGCAGCCAGCCTGCTATCGGCTCGAACCAGACCTGCCAGGGAATGCCCGCTGCTTCTCCTTCGGTGCCTTCAAAAAAGGCGCGGATGGCTTCGGGATCGCGCGGCCCGAGCCAGGGGGGAATGTGGGGATTGATCAGCTCCAGCCAGTTGTTTTCGGAACGGGCGTAGTAAAAAGGACTGGATACCACGGGCACCCACTGCTGCACCAAGACGTGGGTCGCATTGGCCAAGCTGGTTAGGATGAAGACGACGAGTAACTCGCCCTTTTGCAAGACCCAAGTGCGCCGCATAGCCCCCAGCACCCCGTTGCAGCCGACGATGAGGATGAACAAGAGGCAAAGGGCTATCTGGCTGGTAAAATAGCTGCTGGCATTGGCTCCTTGGATATACAGCGAGAGATAGGGCCCGACCGCGCCGACCAGTAGCGAGAGGATCAAGCCGAGGACTAAGGCCCGCAAGGTCAGCCCGGAGGGCCGGTGTGAGGACGTGTTAATTTTTTGCTGATCGGCGGTCATTCGGGATTCCTCGCGTTACATTTTTCTTGACAACTCGTTGCACCACACGTAGATATTTACGGAGTATCTCGCGCAAGCAGCAAGCCATTGTTTTCAGAAAGGAGTGCAGGATGAAAACATCCGCCCTTGCAGTGCTTTTAGCGCTGGCTCTCGCTAGCGCAGCTACGGCTCACACCGGGGCAATTTTCTTCCTCCCTTCAGTGCCCGATCCTTCGTCTATGAACATAGATGGCTCAGAAGACGACTGGGGTTGGTTCGACCGAGACTTTGCCGTAGGGCCCGACGGCATTGAGGCTTGGGCTGGGCAATTCGTCGGTCAGGGGCCGGGAGCCCAGGGCGACGACTACCAAGCGAGCTATTTCATGGCTTGGAGCCTACCCCCAGACAACGCCCTCTACTTCTTTGCTCGGGTGGCCGACGACAGCCTCAAGAGTAGCTGGGGAGACAACCTGCGGAACTGGTGGGACGACGACACCATGATGATCGGGGTCGATGCCGACCACTCTGGGGGGTCGATCTTGGTGAACGAAAATATAGAGGAGGCGCAAAACGGCTATCGCATCGTAGTCAACTCGCTGGCCAGCAATGAATTTGGCATTGACTACGGCGGTATTCTAGGCGGAGGCGACTTCCCCGAGGGAGACTGGGGAGGGCAGCCGCCTTGGGGCTTGGCTGCTACGCAACTGACCCCACCAGACGCCACTCACGGGTCGACGAACGTCGAGTACACCTATGAGATAAAGCTGGCCTTGTGGGCCTCGTACGATCCGGCTGGTCCGGACGGTGATTTGAACCAGCGCTACACCTTCGCGCCCGACCAGATCACCCACACGACGCCGCGCCTCAACGACGTCGATAACCCGGAAGGCGGCGGTGGTGCCGGCATGTACGGGTACGTAGGCGGTGCGTTCGACGGACAGGCCGACGGCGATCAAGCCGCCGACTTCCAGACCATTCTGACGCACGATCCTGCTGAGGTGGAATCTGCGGTGGAAAACGTCACTTGGGGACGGATCAAGAGCCGCACGCATAGCCTGCTCGATTGAGCGTTACTGCAGGTTGCTTTGCAGGGGACGGGGCGCACGCTTCGTCCCCTTTTTTTGCTTCAGGGGCGGTGGATGGTCACGGCCCGTTTGAAGCAGTCGTGACGCCACAGAAGCACTTCGACAGTCTGCTCAGCCGCCGGGTACAGCAGGGTTTTTTCTTCGGCGAAGTAGATGCTAAAGGTCTTTAGCCGCTCGTCGCCGCGGCGGCCGGCATTCCACTGCTGGCACAGGTAGCGGCCGTAGTAAAATCGGTAATCCTCGTGCTTTTTGTGCGCCAACGTCAGCAGAAACTTCCTCCACCGATAATTGGCAAAATAAGCCGAGCCGTCTCGGGGCTTCTTCCGCTCAGGTGGTGATACGGTCCGACGGTACACATCCACGGTCGTCCCATCCGCTAGGAGGCCGGGCATGACGAACCAGCCATTGGATTGCGAGGGCTGCGGCGCGAACATGTCCCAAGTCTGCTCTAGCTGCACCAACTCGCCAATCCACTTGAGCGAGGCGGGCATAGCAAAGGCCGTTCGCGGCAGGGACGCCGCGTTCCAAGCTGCGGTATAGAGCAAAAAGAACGCGCACGCAACCGAACCAATGCGGCCGGTCTGATGGGACGAGTCACGCAAGGGCAGGAACGCGCGGGCGAATTCGCCGAGCCTCACACCTTTGGCGGCGATGCGCCGGCCCAGCCAGTCCCACGCCACGGCCGGAATAAAGGGAATCAAGGCCGCCGCGCTGACCCAGGGGAAGAGGCCGATTTGCAGGCACAGGCCAAAAGCCAAGTGCATGACGGCGAAAGCTGGCAGGAGCAGCCCGCGCAGCGCGGTGGAAAATAGGGGGCAGAAGAGGAAGAAAGGGGCCACGAGTTCAAAGTAATAGACGAGGCGAGTCAGCACCGGCAGCAGGTCGCTCCATTGCCGCAGCCACGCGCCGACGGGAGTCACCATGTAGTCGAGTTGGAGCGCGTAGTGAATGGCTGTACCATCGACGCGCCACTCAGCGCCGGTTTTGAACAGGGCACTGCACACGTACATCATGGCCACTTGGAGGAGCAGTGCGGCACTGCCGACGGAAAAATGTCGGTGCGTCGCCAAGGGTGGCGACGGACTGCTCGGCGGGTTGGGGCGCGGGTTGAGGACGGCGTCCAGCGAGCAGCGCGCGCCCAGCGGCAGAAAGAGGGACCAAAAGAACAGCACCCGCAACAAGGTGTCCCCGGCTTGGAGCAGAGGCGGGGTACGCACGTGGATGGACGCCAACAAGACAAACGCCCAAAACGCGGCCAACCGGGTGCGATACCCCAACAGCAAGGCCACCAAGGCCACACCGGCGACGAGGAAGAGCGCCGTCTGAATGGCGTTGTCGCCGCTCAGCAGATGCAGCGAGACGACCGTCTTGCTGCGGTAGTACTCGAGGGCTGCTTGGCGCGGAAAGGCCCCTTGGTCCGTGTAGAACGCGCCCAAGTCCCCCGCTCTGATGACGAGGTCGATGAGGCCCAATGCGGCCAAGACCACGCGCAAGAGCGCGAGGGAGCGCAGATCGACGGCGAAGACGTTGTGAAAGCTCTCCCGGGTCATTTAAAAATTTGTTCCCTAGCAAAAGTTGAATTAAATTCCGTCAATTGAAGAAGTAATACAAATCCCAGAGGAGCACACGCCTTGCGAGCACCCAGACGGCGACCCCTAGTCAGCGCCGCGCTGCTGGCCGTGGTCTTTTGGAGCAGCGCCGATGCCGAGTTGCGGACGTGGGGGATCAACGAGGACGATCGGAGCTGGCAATCCGAGGCTCGGGCCACTACGGCCATTGATTTCAGCGTACCCGGCGCGATCCAGATCGCCGGATTCAAGCCGACAGATAACATCATCCAAGCCCTCACGTGGGTTTCGGCCTTCCCCATAGAAGGGTACATCCCCGAGCGCTCCCAAGCCCACATCTGGAATAACTACCCGCTCAAGGAATCGGACATTCCCCTCGTAGATGGCGATCCCAACACCTCCACCGCGGACCGCTTCAAACGCTTCGGCTCCAACCAAACGGGTCGGCGTTTTTCCCTCGATCTAGGAAGCCGCTTCCCGGTCAACCGCATTGCGTTCTTTCCGCGTCTGACGGGCGTTGACGACGAGGGTATTCCCTATTGGGAGGATTACATTCGGGGCTATGAGCTATACGTCAATAACGGCCTCGAATTCGGCGAGGACAACCAGCCCATCTACCAGCTTATGAAGCGGGTAGAATTCTCCCGCGACAGCATTGCCGTGGTTGAATTTCCCAACCAGTTCATCCGCTATGTCGCGCTGCGGGTGCTGTCGAAAAACCCCTTTGAGATCGCCGAGATCGAAATCTACGGCTCGGGTTTCGTGCCCAAGGGAGAGTACCTGTCCAAGGTCATCGACCTCGGCGAACCCACCAATTTCGGTACCCTGAACTGGAGCGCGGTCGCGCTGCGGGTTGATGCGGACACTGGTGACTTAGTTGAGACTCCTCAAGCAGATGTCTCGCTCAGTTTTCAGATGCGCTCGGGACTCGACGATTCGCCAGAGGTCTATTACGAGATTACCAACAAGTTTCTCAACGAGCTAACCGTAGTCACCGAAGACGCCTATAAATCTCTGACCGCTGATGTCAAAGGTGGCGTTGAGGCCGATCAGGTAAATTGGAGCACTTGGTCGGAGCCGTTCACTGCTTCGGGTCAGGCGGTCGCGTTGCCCAGCCCGCGGCGCTACGTCCAGTTCCGCGTCATCATGAAAAGCGGCCAGATCTCAGACGGCCTCCGCGTTGACGACCTGACCTTGGAAATTGCCTCCCCCCCCTTGGCGCGGAGGTTGTTCGGCGAAATTTCCCTGCTGGCCGACCCCGCGCCCCAAGACGGTTTTGCCATGGTGCCCGTAGGCGTGCCCTCCCGATTCGCGTACGACCTGTTGGCCGATGTCCGCGACGCGGATGTGGGGATCGACGCGCTGAAAATTATCACGCCAACGCGCCCGACTTTTGTCGAGCTTTTGCTGGGTGCCGACGAGAGCAGCCGGAGTCTGGTCACTCCTAGTGCCGTTGAAGAGGCGTCCGACGGCCTGACGCTGTATTTTCCGGACAACCGGATCGCCGCTCCGACCTCGCTGCGGGTTATTTTCGATGCCGAGTTACTCGTGCAGTCCACGTTTTTCAATGCCCAGGCCCTAGATACTGAAAGCGAGGAATTGCCCCAGCCGGTCTTGCCGCCGCCCCGCCCTTTGCGCCCCGTAGACGATCCCAACTCGCAGGTTACGACCAACAAGCTGCAAGTCCTCACGTCGCCCGAGTCGCGGAACGACGTGCTGCGCATCGCGGATTTCAGTCCCCGGGTGATAACCCCCAATGGCGATGGAGTGAACGACCGGATTACCGTTCAATACAGCCTGCTCCAGCTTCTCAACGACGCTCCCAATACGCTGGAGGTCTTCGACTTATCGGGCCGACGCGTGTACGCCTTCCGCGAGGATCGGGGTCGAGGCCCGCACACTGCCACTTGGGATGGCCGCAACGTGGACGGTCGCTTGGTGCCCGTGGGACTGTATCTGCTCAGGGTCGCAGTCGAAGGAGCCGTGGAGTCCTTCGCCGAGACCCGCACCATAGGGGTTGTGTACTGATGTTGCGGTGGATCGCACTATGGGCCGCCCTCTGGGCTTGGCAGGCGCAGCCAGCGTGGGCGCAGGATCTGTGGAAACTAGGGGGCCAAGGCGGCCGTTCCTGGACCGAAACTGCTGCGCTCAACGTGATGGGCGACGAGACCAGTGCGCCCGGTGCGCTGCAGCCGTGGGAGTTGCGGCCCGATGTCAACTTCCTCCCCCTAGTGTCTCAGCGCTTTAGCTGGGATCGCTGGCAGTTTCCCCTCGATCCGTTCTGGACGGAGGGTATCCCTCGGCTCTGGCGGGGGCCTGGCAACCAGCAGTTCGCTCAGCAATTCCAGCCCATATCCACGTACGTTGACGGCGATCCCCAGACCTTCAATTGGAACACCAACTTCGGCCCCGGCGGCAGCAAGACCAATAGCGAATTTTACACGATTGACCCAGGTGCTCCCGTGCCGGTGGAGCGCTTTGAGATCCACCTGCCGCCCGAATTCGATCCCAAGACCGGCGCGGCCAACCCAGACTGCTGCGATCAGTTTGGCAAGCCCTGGACCCACTACATTCCCCACCAAGGCGAGCTGACGGGCAGCCTCATTGAGACCACGGATATGTTGCTCGAAGGCCGCTCTCAGAACCGGTACGGCGAGCATTATAAGCCTCTGCCGATCCGCTTGGGCAGCGTGGAGCAGCACTTAGTCGCCCCCATCATCATCGACTTTCCGTTGCAATACCTGCGCTTCGTGCGTTGGCGAACCTTCCCGGATAACCCGGATGCTCCCGGGGTGAAGATCAACTTCGCCCTCGCGTATGGCGAGTTCGAGCTGTACGGCCGCGGCTTTGCCGGCCAGACTCGCTACGTAAGCCACGTCCAAGACTTGGGTCAGCCGGCCACGCTGGGAAGGGTGTTCATGGCGGTCAGCAAGTGGCGGCGACAAGGCGCTGGGTGGAGCGAAACCGCAGATGGCGAGCGCCGCTGGCAGGTCGGCGAACTGGTCGAAGCGCCGGACGCCGAAGTGGACGTCGTCTTCCGCCTCAAAAACGGCACGGACGCCGATCCCCTGACGTACTTCACTTGGAACGACCTAGGCGAATTGGCCGAGATCGAGCGGACTGCATGGGAAGCACTCAAGTTGCGGACCAACGACAGCGACCCGAGCTTCGTGGGCTGGCGGGGGCCCGTCACCGAGGATCGAGAAGAGTGGACGCCTTGGTCTGGCGCGGTGAATCAATCTGGCACGCGCCTCGACCTGCCCAGCCGCCGGTTCTTCCAGTTAGAGGTGCAAATGACGACGGCCAGCTCGGTAGAAATGGCGCGGGTGGATTCGCTGTCCATTGAACTATTCCCGCTGCTGGTTCCCACCCTAGTCGGCGAGGTCGGCCTGCTTGGCGATTCCCTTGCAATACTGGCCCAAGTGCCCATAGGCGAGCCAACCGAGTTCGCATACGCCATCCGCGCTGGCTTTGGCGGCGGGGCGGCAGCCGGCTTCGACGCCTTGCACATCGCCACGCCAGCCGAGCCAGAGTTTTTGTATCTGAGGGATGCTGCCGATGAGGCCGTCCAACCCGACAGCGCGCGGACCGATGCCGCAGGCTTGACCCTGTATCTGCCCGAGCCGATTCGCGCCGACGAGACCTTGCGGATCGGCCTCAAGACCGCGCTCTATACGGTCTCGGCCCAGTTGCGCGGCGAGGTTTTCAACCGCGCCAATAGCGTCTTGCGCCAGCAGGTTGAAGAAGGCGATGCAGTCGCGGCGATCGGCACCCAACAGCTACAAGTGGTCGCTGCGGGCCGCGCCGTCGAGCAGGTCCTCGGCGGGCTGGAAATCGCGCCCCGCACGTTCACTCCCAACGGAGACGGGCACAACGACCTGCTAAAAATTAAGTACACCTTGTTCGGGGTTTTGGACGCGGCCGTGGAAATCACGTTTTTCACGCTCGCGGGCGAACCCGTAGATCGCATTCTCGCCGAGCACCAAGGCGGCGGTGTTCACACCGCATTGTGGACTGGTCGCAATGCGGCCGGCCGGCTGTTTAGACCGGGGTTGTACTTGTGCCAAGTGCAGGCCCAGACCGGCCGGGGCCGCTTTGAACGCACCCAGTCCGTGGCCTTGGTCTATTGAGACGAGTGAGCATGAACCGGATCGCAGTGTTTCCTCTGTTGCTGGCCCTGTTGGCGGGCAGTGCCGCTTGGGGCCAGCACCAAGCCTATCGCCTGGATCGCCAGGCCCAATGGGAGGAATGGACCTTTCCCCCAGGTCTCCTCCAATTCGACCCGGACGGCGCCTTCACGCTAGTAGCGTTCCCAGATACGGTCAATGCCGCACTCGACGCTCCCGAGTACACGCATATAGGAGCGGGCAACACAGAGATCCAAGGCGGCGTGCGGCGGGCGGGCTCTACGGCCCGCGCGGCCGGGATCGCCGCCGGCAACATCATTGACGGCGACTATCAAACCTTCTGGAAACCCGATCCGAACGCCCCGCTCGAGGACTGGTGGATTGAGGTCAATCTAGGGCGCGTGGTGCCGCTGACCAAGATCCAGCTAATTTTCCCCGACGAGGAAGGGGCACGGCCCCTGCGCGACTTCCGGGTCTTTGGGACGCGGGGCTATCGCGAAGCCATTGGCCAGGATCTGTTTGCGTACAGCGTGTTGGGCGGGACCACCCGCTACAACGACCAGACGGTCGTGGAATACGAACTAAGCCCTTGGCGGGAATTGACCACGCGCATCCTGTACACGGGCGCGGAAAGCGCCACGGATATAACGCCCCCGCCCTTCCAGCCCGTGCAGTACATCCGCATCCGGGCCGATTCCAAGAGCGAAGACGCGGCCCTCGCCGAGGTAGAAGCCTACACCCTCGGCGAGAACGTGGCCTTACAGGCCATCCGGCGGGGTGGTCAAGTGGAGGAACAATCCGGCCGCGGCGCGGTGATGATAGACGGCGATCAAAACACGAGTTGGTCGCAATCCGTCACCGGGGGCCGCGACGTAATCTGGGTGTTGGACCTAGGCGCGCGCTATTGGGTCAAGAACATCCTCATGCTGGGGGCGGAAAAGCGCGGCTACGCGATCGGCGACATGGTTGCGGATCACCTGCTGCTAGGCTCGGCCGAAGAGAGCAAGCTGGAGGTCGGCGACATAGATTTTGCCGTGGTCCACGAGTTTCTCACGCCTCTCGGCGGTGGCCGCTACGATCTCCAGTACTTTCTGCCCACGCCACGCGCCTTCCGCTATTTGGCAGGGGTTTACAAGAACCGGAGCGGGGATATGTCGGAGATCATGGTCTTTCCCACCGGACACGTGGCCGGGGTGGCCTTAGAATCCGGTTTTATCGACCTTGGGAAATTCGCCGGAGACAGGCGCTCCAAGCAGATCTTGGGGATCCACTGGGATGCCGATGAACCCGAAGGCACCCATGTGTTGGTGCGGAGCCGCACCGGCCACCAGTTGACTGAGAAAATTGATTACTACAAAAAGGACGGGACCCTGCTGGCCGACAAAGCGGCCTACGAAAGCACGAACAAATTCCTGCGCGGCAAGACCGATACTAGCATCGTCGCCGGCTCCGACTGGAGTGCTTGGAGCACGGAGTACCTCGAACAGGGCCTTTTTTTCTCGCCGAGTCCGCGACGGCTATTACAACTCCAACTCCTGCTCACTTCGGATCACCCCGAAGCGGCTCCGACCGTGAGAAACCTCGAAGTGCGATTCATCAACGCCTTAATACGAGGCATTGAAGGCCGCATTGCGCCCCAAGTGGCTGCCCCAGGTGTGCCCGAGACCTTTACCTACAAGCTGTGGGGCGACTTTACAGAGGGCGGCGGCTTCGACCAACTCCTATTTGAAACCCCGTCCCAAATCGATCCCCACAGCCTCCAAGTGTGGGTGGGCGGCGTCGCGCTGCCCGCGGTGGAGTGGGAGCAGACCACGGTCGATTCTCTGTTGATTCAGTTGCCGCAGGCCGTGGAGCAAGACGCGGATACCGTGCGGGTGCAGTTGCGCGTCCAGATAGAGCAAAACCCCACGCTGTTCCGGGCCTTTGTGGCCCGCACCGAGGTGCCCGATCTGTGGCAGGAGGTGCTGCCTACCAGTAGCGTGCCGCGCGCGACGCAAGTTTTTTTCCCGGATGTTCCCAAGTCTGATCGCTTGCTTGCCAACCTCTCGATTGCGCCTCGTATCGCCACCCCCAACGGAGACGGAGTCGGCGACCAAGTCCACATACGCTTCTTGGTCCTGAATGTGGAGGTCGAGCCGGAGGTGTGGATCTACTCGCTGGATGGACGGCGCGTCCGCCGCCTCGACGGGGGCCGCGGAGCAACGGGCTATTTGTTCACTTGGTCGGGCCACGACGATGCGAATCGCCTGAGCCCACCCGGCCTCTACGTGTGCCACATTCGCCTCAAGACTCAACTCGGGGAACAACAAATCAGCCGGACCATTGGCCTCGCGTACTAAGTTCCAGAATTCAGGAGGCACTATGTACAACAAGAGATGGGATGTACTCATCTTGTTGAGCGCAATCTTAGGCGTTTCCGCTGTGGTGGCCCAGCCGCCCAAAGCCTTCAGGGAAATATCCGAACCCGGGGTACATGGCACTCGCATCCACCCGGGTGCGCTGGCTCCCACGCTGAGGAAGTGGTATCTGCCACAACAGCTTTACTACGAGTACCGCTGGCGCGGCTGGGAGTACAGCAACTACGCCCGCGAACACTACCAGCGCTACGTGAGCATTCTGCTAGAAGGCACGCGCCAATACGACCCCTTGGGCAACTACATCGCCCGCGGGTGGCGGATCTACGATTGGACCGAGAACAACCCCCAGTCCTTTGGCAGCGAGATCTTCAAAAGCCCGCGCTTTGGCCGCTTTTTCAGCAGCTTGGTCATCTCCTCGGCCAGCAAGGGCCAGTTCCACTCGACGCTTACGGTGGGCGACGCCATCCGCACGACGCTGACTCCCCTCACGTTTTCCAAGCCCTCTTTTAACGGTTTGCAGTGGGACTTCCTGTCCGACA
The DNA here is from genome assembly GCA_028875335.1 of Gemmatimonadota bacterium. Next base: position 19,016 of record JAPPEF010000314.1, on the reverse strand, counting down.
AGTACGCGGCGACCTTGATCGCGTCGCGGGTCAGCTCGCCTGGTTTTGGCGCGATAACCCAGAGTTCCACCGGCAATACCGCGGTGAGCTCCACGCGGCTGCTGGGCGGCCGGGGGCTGGCGCAGGTGGGCGACTTCGGCGAGGTCGGCTTTACTTGGGTGAATGCCCATCACGCGGACAGCGAGTTCAACTTGGGCCAGAATTCGCTCCAAGGCGTGCTGACGCGGCCGCAGAACTTGGGCAACGTGGAAGAGGTAATCATCCGCATCTCCGACGATTCGCCCGATTCGCCGGACGAAGGGGCGGTTCTGTTCTTGGAGCGAATCCTGATTGACGGCCAAGTGCAGGAGGGCATCGTGCCGCTGGTGGAAGGAGGCATTCGGGAAGAAGGGGTGCTCAAGGCCAAGGGCACAGACGCCATCTTGCTGACCTACGACATCCGCAACGACTTCCAGCCCACCGAAACGACCCCCAGCTTCAAGGATGTCCAGAAGATGGAATTCGAGCTGATTATGGCCAACGACTACCGGGTGGAAGTCAGCTCCAACAAACAGCTCGACCGGCTCGGCAACGAGGTCTTTCTGCCGGTGTTTCAGGCCGAGCACAACATCACCGACGGGTCGAACCAGCGCTTCCTCCGCTTCGAGTACGGTCTGCCCACGGCCACGGAGCTAATTGGCCTCGATTTCAACATCAAGAATCTCAAGGGCTTTGATCTGAGAAGCGAGTACGTGGTCAACCGGCGCTTTCAGCGGTTCCCCAACCAGAATTTCCAACGCATAATAGACGGCAGGTTCCGCAAGCTGCCCCCCACGCGGAAAACGGCCCAAGCCTTTTACCTGACCTCGTCCTATTCGCTGTATCCGTTTTTTGCGTACGGCGAGTCGTTCTACCTAGATCCCGACTACAGCACTACGGCTTTCATGTCCGACGCTGGCGGCAACATCGACTACGGCAACGCCAGCCGGCATTTGTTTGAGTTCGTCGATGACAACGACGACCAAGACATAAACCCGGATTGGATTCGTCAGTCCCAGGGCGTCACCGTAACGCTGACCGAGGAATTGGGCACAGGCTCTGGAGGAGATCGCCAGGTCTTTCCCGGCCTCGACGAGAACAACGACTTCATCTCGGACTTCAACCAGAATCAGAACAGCAAACCCGACTACGCCGAACCCTTCCTGCGCTATGCGGTTGATGCGCCCGAGTTTCTCTTCGGCATGGACATGAACAACAACACCATCATCGACCGCTACGAGGACGATTTAGTGGCTGACTTGCCGTATGAGCGCGACCGCACCGGGTACAATGCCTACGCCGGCTTGGCTCTCAGCGAGGACATTAACTTGGTCTTGGGCCAACTGCGGCAGCGCGAGATCAGCAGCGGCAATCGGAATCACACTAGCTATGGGCTGTTGACCGCTGAGTGGGATTTCCCCAACCTGCAAATCGCCGTTTTTGAACTGGCCCGCCGCACCCAAGACGCCATCCGCGAAGATCGCCTTATCTGGGAGGACCCCGAGGGCCAGCGACCCTTCAACGACCCGCTCGACGCTCAAGACACGTTCATCAACAGCTTCTACACCCACGCCAAGTACGCACCGCTGGCCAACTTCCACGTGACGTCCAAGCTGAAGTTTGAAAAGTTCTTCCAGCAAGGTGAGGAGGCCGAGCGCAAGCGCGACCGCTCCTTTTTTGGTTTGATCAACAAGGCCGATTACGAAATCAAGCCCTTTGCCACGCTGACTCTGTGGCCCAAGTTCAAGAGCATCTACCGGCGTCAGTTGCCCTCCACCCGAGCTGTGCCCAAGGAACTGAGCATTTCCCGCGACCGCGAGGAGATCCTTTTTTTGGTCTCCCGCTACAATTTTCTGCCGCAGACTTGGGTCGATATTGGGCTGGAGTTCAGCAATTTCGACAATCTGAAAGATCAGCAGAACTTGCGCTCGGGCGAGGAGGACGATTTCAACAGCTTTGTCTTTGCTTTCGTATTTTCCAATACCTCGGCGTACATAGGCTACAAACTCACCCTGAACGCCGGGTTTCAACGCGAACAAAAAAACTTTGACAAAGGCGACCTCAACATAACGGAGACCGTGGCCTTCATCCGCCTATTTGCCGCTACCGGAGACCTCTAATGCTCAGAAGTATCTCGATCCTCGCCGCGCTCGCCTTGATTCAGTGCGGCAGTCCTAGCGATGTTGCCGACAATGTGGCCGCCCGAGTCGGCGACAAAGAAATTACCCGCGAGGACCTAACCCTTTTCGCCGCAGAGACCCCGGCCCTGCTGAGATCGGAAGCTGCTGGCATTGACGCGGCCAAGGATTATCTCCAGACCCTGATCGACATGGAATTGATGCTCGTGGAGGCCCGCGCCAAAGGCTTGGACAAAGAGGCGCAATTCACCGCGCAATGGGAGCAGGAGCAGCAGAATAGAATCGTCAAAGAGTACCTAGAGCGACACGTGCTGCCCGAGAGCCAGCCCTCGGAGCAGGAAGTCCGGGAGCAATTCGCCAAGAGCAAGTGGAGCCGCCTGCTCAAGCTGGCGCACATTCGGGTGGAAACCGAAGAGCAAGCCCAACAAGTCGTCGAGGAATTGGAACGGGGACGCCCGTTCGCAGAAGTGGCTGCGGAACGCTCCGCACACCGGGTCACGGCAGCTAACGGCGGCCTCCTGAGCGATCACTTCATAGGCCGAGAGAACTTGCGGGACTTGCAACTCCCGCTGTCCATCGCCCACGTCTTGTTCGAGGTGCCAGAGGGCGAGGTCAGCCAGCCCCTTCAACTGCGGGGCGCGTACGAGATTTTCAAGGTGCTGGACGAAGCTCCTGCGCCCGACTACTACCTGCAAGTATTCGCCCAGTGGCTCTTTCGGCAGAATTACGATCGCGCCCAGCAGGAGCGGGTGGCCGGACTCAAGCCCAAGTACATGGTCGAGGTGGACACAACCGCCGTCGCATTCCTCATTGCCGAGGGGACCAAGGGCAGTAATGCCTTGTGGGAAATTGCGCTGGCAGACCGAGAGCGGATTCTGGGCCGCTACGACCGCGGGCACTTCACCATCGAGGACTTGATGAATGCGCACTGGCAGGCCCGCTTCCAGTACCGGCTCGAATTCAGTCGCGAGGGCATCGCCGAGTTCATTGATACGCACATCCTGTCGCTCCGGCTGTTTTACCTCGAAGCCCTTGAGGAGGGCTTGGACGAGGACCCGGCGGTCGTGGCTTGGTTGCACAACAAGAGAGAGGCCCTGCTGCTCGAAGCGCTCAAAGAGCGCGCAGTTCAGGCCCTGATCGATACTACCGACGCCTCGGCGCGCCGCTATTACGAGAACAACCTGCACAAGTTCATGGAGCCGCGCGCGACCGTGATTTTGGAGATTTTGGTGCCCACTCGGGCCGTGGCCGATTCGCTGCTGAAGGAAATCGAGGGCGGAGCGGATATGGAAACGCTCGCCGTGCGCCACACCACGCGACAGTTTGCCAAACAGCAACAGGGGCGGATTCACCTGCACGCGTACGAGCGGGCCTTATTCGGTCCGCTCCACGACGAGGCGATGGAAAAAGCTCCCGTTGGCGAGTTGAAAGGCCCCTTAGCGCTAGAGGAAGGCTTTTCCATATTCAAGGTCGAGGAGCGCATCCCCGACCGGCCCGAGCCTTTTCCTCAGACGGTGCGGCGGGCCAAGTACTGGCTGCGGAAGTCCGAGGAGAACAAGTACTTCGAGGAATTGATCGTCAGGCTGCGAGAGCAATACGCAGCGCGAGTGGAGGTGTTTGAGGAGCATATAGTGGACCTGGAATTGTAATAGGAGCAGTATCATGAAAAGAACGGGCTATATCCTCGTCTTAACGGCCATCGCGCTACCCCTCCTTAGTTGCGGCCACCGGCTCGGGATGCGGCATTTTGCCGGCCCCATCCAACCAGCCACCGAACAGCAGAGCTCCGAGTTGTCGATTGGCGACGACCGCAGCATTACCTATACCGAGGGCCGGCTGGAGGTCAATCTGCGCCCTCTGACCGATGAAATCCTCAACCGACAGCTCGCTGCCCACAGCCCGGATAAGTCGAGTTTTTATCTCAATCCATACGAAATGGAACTCAACCCCTATACGTATTCGGACTGGAATCCGCCGGAGCAGTCGTGGACTCCCTCCCGCTTTACGGTCTTCAGCTTAAAGGTGAAAAACTACGAATTCCCCAAGGTGTGGTTGAACCCAGAGAAAATCTCGCTGACGGCCGCCAATGGCCGCCAATATCAGGCGCTGAGCTTGGCCGCCATGGTCGAGTACTATTGGCCCTATGCCGTCGGCTATGGCGGCAACGTGTATTTGAAGACCGAAGAGCGGAAGGACATCCTGCAGGAGACCATGTACAAGACCGACGAGTTCGTCTTCAGCGGCCAGGAATCCACCGGCTTCATCGTGTTTCCGCCCTTGCACAGAGACGTGTCCTCCTTTGTGGTGGAGATCGAAGACCTAGCCCTGCGCTTCGACTTCCGGGACGAACCCATGGAAACCGTAAACATCGCCTATTCGTTCGATCGAGAGGTCTATAAGGCCCGCAGGCCGCGCCCAGCCGAGCAGTAAGTTATTTTCCTGCCGTTAAGGAGCGATACTTATCGAGGGCGGCCTGACCTTCGGCTTGTCGTCCCTGCCTGAAGTACAGCATACTCAAGTTGTAGTGAGCATCCGCGTACTCTGGATCGGCCCACAGGGCCTTTTGGAACATGCGGATTGCCGCTTCCTCGTTGCCGAGTCGCAGATAGGCCGCGCCCAAATTGTTGTAGCCTTGGGCATAGCGCGGGTATAGGGCCAAGAGCTGTTCGTATTGCTGGATGGCCGCGTTGATCTGCCCGGTGTTCAGCAGGATGTTGGCGAGGTTGTTGCGCGCCCCGAGATCGGCTGGATTGATGGCCAAGGCGCGGCGATACTCGCCAGCCGCAGCTTCGCGGTGTCCCAACCCCCCGTAGAGCACTCCCAAATTATAGTAAGCGTCTGCGTCTTCTGGGTAGAGCGTGAGCAGGTAGCGGTAGTGCTCGATCTGCTCGCGCACTGGCTGCAAGCGCGCAAACGCCGCCAGCAGCTTGCGCCCTTCTTCGGGCCGCCCTTCCCGCAAATAGAGCGTTCCCAGCCGGTGCAGGGCTTCGGGTTCAAACGGGTCGGCTGCTACGGCTTGCACCAGCGCGGTTTCGGCTTCGCGCGACTGCCCTTGTTGGAGCAGGACATGCCCGAGCGCGGCAAGGGCCAAGGCGTGACTGGGTTGGTACATCAACGCCGCCCGCAGGCTGGCCTCGGCTGCCGAGTACTGACCCAACTGAGCCTCAATCTGCCCTAGCCGGTAGTGAGCGTCCGCGCTCGTGGAATCTAGCCGGACGGCCTGCTGTAGCTGCGTCCGCGCCTCTGCGTAGCGAGCTTGCCGCTGATAGACTAGCCCCAAGTTGTAGTGGGTGGCCACGTGTTGTGGCTCCAACTCTATGGCTTTATGCAGTACCTCAACGGCATCGGCGTAGCGGTTTTGATCGCCATAGACGAGGGCTAGTTTGCGGTAAAAGACTGGCTGGTCGGGCGCGTGCTGAAGGGCCGTTTGGTATGCGGTGATGGCTTGGTCGTTGCGCCGCTGCCGCACGTACAAGTCGCCGAGGGACTCGTAGGCTGCTAGGTGCTGTGGGTCGCGTTGGATGATGTACTCGAAGTGCTGGATGGCCACGTCGAGCTGGCCGTGTTTGAGCAACAGCCTCCCCAACAGCATCCGCGCTTGCACGTGCTCTGGCTCGCTGTCGAGAGCCTGCTGACAGGCTTGGATGGCCGGCAGGTAGTTTTTGGCGTCGGCTTGGCGTTGGCACTCGGCGTAGTGGATTTGGCCGGGGCCGTCGGCGCACGCGGCCACGAGCCATAGCGCGAGCGCGGCGAGCCACTGAGGACGCGCTAGCGCCAATTTTTCATCTTCCATTTGACAAACATGGCCCAGTAAGCGGGACGGCAATAGTAGCGGAGATAAGCCTTTTCGAGCAGGCGTCTGACTTGGGGTGCCGACAAGTTTTCGTGCTCAAATACGAGGTGAAATTGCGTGTATTTTTCGTAGTCATAGGTCGATATCCTGCCCGCGCGGTCGAGCCGGTCGTAAAAGGCCGTTCCGGGGTACGGGGTGGCAACGGAAAAGCGGGCCAGATAGGTGTTGAGCTTGATGGCGTATTGCACGGCTTCGCGGATGGTTTCTTCGGTGTCGCCCTCTAGGGCCAAAATGTAGAAGGCGGCGACCTTGATGCCTAGCTTTTTGCAGAACGCAATCATGTGCTCTTGGTGCTGCTCTTCGACCAGCGGCCTTTTGTTGATTTTTGCGATGGCCGCGTTGGGAGTCTCGATGCCGACGTTGATGTTGCGCAGCCCCACGGCGAACATCTGTTGCAAGTTGTCTTCGTCGAGCAAGTCGAGGCGGGTTTCCATACCCCATTCAATCTGGACGTTTCTCCGTTTTAGTTCTTCGCATAGTTCGCGGACAAACGGCTTGTGGAGGCCGAAGAGGGGGTCCCTGAACTGAATGGCCTTTATGCGGTGTTGTTCCTTTAGCCGGACGATGTCATCGACGACTTTGCGCGCGGGCCGCAAGCGGATTTTTGCTCCTTGGTACTCGCCGTACGCGCAATAGGCGCGGCAGCTAAAGGGGCATCCGCGGCTCGCTTGCAGCGCGACAAATGGCCGCTTGGCAATGGCGGGAAGATAGCGGTATTGATCGATGGGAAAGTTGTCAAACGAAGGTGCGGGCAGCGCCTCCATGTCGGCAAGCGAGGTGACCGCCACGTGGCCTTTGAGTTGGCCGAGGTGCTCGAATTGGTGTGCGAAGAAGGCTTCTGGCTCGCCTTGGAGGACGAAGTCTCCGCTGTCAAATAGCTGGGGAAATCGCGAAGGGAAAGGCCCCCAGAAACCTACTTTGGCTTTGGGCAGCTTCTCTTTGAGCGATTGGCACACTTGGTTTTCGCGCTGGTAATCGACGAGCGAGCCGTACAACAATACCAAATCCACGTCGCCTTGCGGCAGGGTGCCTTCAAAATAGGATACCGCGTGGCCCTGTTCCGCGAGGACGCTTTGCAAGAACGCGAACTCGACGATGGGAATGCGGACCCACCTCCGGCGGATTCGCTTTAGTATGCCAAACGCCAGGGAATCGCCAAAGTCGTCGGCCGTGCCGAGGCCGCCGTTTAGGTCCTTATTGAGGCCGTACTTTTTGCTTTTGTTCAGGACGTGGACGAGTGCTATGTTCATCGGCGCAATCAGGACTGAGACGAGATGGCGGATTCTCCGCGTTTATTGATTACGGGCGCAAGCGGTTACGTGGGTCAACAACTAATGGCGGCAGCGGCTTGGGAGCAAGCCGTGTGGTTGGGCCGAAAGGATATTGCGACCGCTAACTACACCCGCATCCGCCGCTATGACGAAGAGTCCTTGGCGGAATACGTGCGGTCGGCCGATGTGGTCATTCATTTGGCAGCGGCTGTGCGCGGGCGCGACCAAGGTGCCATGACTGCTGCCAACGTCGAGCTGACGAGCGGTCTCATTGGCCTGATGGAAAAATATAACCCTGATGCGCGGCTTATTTTTTTTACTACGGACTTGGCTACCTCTGAGTACTCGCTCTACGGCCGCTCGAAGAATCGCGCCGAACAGCTCATCGGCGCAAGTGCCTTAGACGCGGTTTGCCTGCGGGCGAGCATGATCGTCGGCGAGAAGGGAGGGCCGCTGGCGGCGACCTTTGATGCGCTGACCAAACTGTCGCGGCTAAAGGTGTTGCCCATTCCCAATGGGGGCCGGTTCTTGGTGCGGCCGCTGTGGATAGGCGACATCGTCCAAGTTTTGCACGCCTTGATTGGCCGCCGGGGACAGGATGCGGATCAAGGCGTTTGGTCCATGTATGGAGCGTCCATCCGCTTTGTGGACTTGATGCGCCAGTTAGCTCGCGCCCAAGGCAACAAGCCCCTGTTGGTGCCGTTCCCCGTGCAGTGCATTACGTGGCCGGGTAGAGCCTTGTTGCGGCTCAGACCCCAAACCCAAGTGCCGATTGATTTCCTCGTTGCTCTTACAGAAGTAAGAAAAAAAGAAGAGCCGGATGTCTTGCAACACTTGGGGATAGAACGCACGCCGGTCGATCTCATTGTGCAGCGGCGGTGTTGCGGGTTGAAGTAATATGCGCCGCGTGACCATCCCGGCCCTATTTGTCGCCGTCGCTTTCGTCCAAACTGCGCCGTTGGGTTTGCATCTGACCACGCACGTTCCCTTTGGAAATTACCCGACCGCGACCACGGTGCGCTGGGAGATGTGGACGCTGTGGTGGAACAGCGACCGGCTGGCGCACGGGTATCTCGACTACTGGAACGCGCCGATTTTCCATCCCGATCCAGCAGCCTTTGCCTATTCGGAACCGCAATGGCTGACCGGTTTGGCCTTTGGCATCGTTCTGCTAATTGCCGACTCCCCACCCCTAGCATACAACGCAATTTTGCTGGCGATTCTGGCGCTGAATGGCTGGAGCGGCTTTTTCTTGTTGCGCCAATTGCGCTTTCCGCTGGGGACGGCCTTGGCCGGGGGCGTCCTCGTGGAGATGCTGCCCTTGGCCGCCGATCAGCTCGGCGTCGTCCAGACGGTCGTCCTGTTTCCCTGCATCATGGCACTGGCCTACACGGTCCAGTTCCGGCGCGACGGAGGGTTCGGCCCGCTGCTAAAGTGCGGCGTTTGGATGGCCGTGTGCTTTCACACGGCGTCGCACACGGCCCTGTTGTTCGGGCCGGTAGCGGTGGCGGGTTACCTCGTCCTGTGCTGGCCGCCTCGGCGTCTTCTCGCGCCCATTGCAGCGCTCGGCTTGTGCGGCGCGTTGGGCGCGCCTATAGCCGTTGGGCAACTGGGCGTGCTGAGCGAATTGGATATGGAGCGGTATCGCTCGGAAGAGACGATTCGCCGCACGAGTGCTCGCGTTGACGACTACGCGAAGATGCCGGCCACCAACTGGCTGCGGCAACGTCCACCCGATTGGCGAGGTCATGCGCTGGGCTTTGGGGTGGCCGTGTGGCCGTTGGCCTTGGCAGGAATTTGGTTTGGTCTGGCAAACCGCTGCTATCGGCGCTGGATGTTATTCTGTCTCGGCGCGGCGCTGGGTTGTGTATTGCTGTCTTTTGGACCTCGCCTAGACGCGCCGTGGAGCGCTCCGTACGAGTTGCTGCGGATGTGTTATGTAGGGTTTGAGTACGCGCGCAATTTGTGGCGTTTTGCCGGGCTGGCGCAGCTTTTTGTCGTCTTGCTCTCGGTCTTGGGGCTGGCTTGGTTGGGTCGCCGCCGGTGGGCGCAGTGCTTGGTTGTTTTGATCGTGGCTGTCGATTGGCTGTCCGCGCCAGTACCGCTGCTCAAGTGGGAAGTGCCGACGCAGGAATGGGTTCAGTGGCTGCGAGAGGCTCCGCCGGATACTCGCATCGTCCACGTGCCCATGGTCGCCAGTGGCCGAGCCGACCGCTTTGATCAGACGACGCATTGGATGAACTGTCAGATGTATCACGGGCGGCCAATGGCCAATGGATTTGCCAGCTTTGTGCCGCAGCATGTTCACGCCCTGTCACATATCATGGAAGGGTTTCCGAGCGCGAGCAGCATTTCGGCGCTGCGCCGCCTCCAGATCAGTCACGTGCTGGTGGAGAGCGATTGGTTTGCAGAGCGCGCCGAGCAGTTTGAGGTGTGGGAAGAGCATCTCGCGCTGGAGAAGGGGACGGCGGGCGTGAGGATTTATCGCGTGGTGTCTTCCGGAGACGCTAAAGAAGCGTTTGCAGATTAGTTGGCGTCCCGAGGCAAGCCGCGCCAGCGATCGTAGTAAAGTTGCGCTTTCTCCGGCAGCGCTGCTCGCACTCGGTCGGACAGACGCCATTCCCAGTCGCTACCTACATAATCCATTGGCTCTTGGGGATCGTAGCGCCGCAGGCCGCCAGTGACGCTCAGCCGCCGTTCCAAGTCGTCGGGTTTATGGCCGCGGTGAATGATTTTGCCGTTCCAAAACACGGTTTGCCCTCGCCGCAAATCTACCAGCACTCCGCCGGGAATTGGCTGGCGCGTGTTGCCGAACAGCACTTCGGCTTCCGGCTCGGTGCGATAGCGCCGCTGGCTCCCCGGAACCACCCATAGGCACGGGTCGTCGAGCAGGGCCGTCTGCCATTTGAGGCTGACGAACGGCTCGTTGAGGATGGCCATTTCCTCGGCTTCGCTGTAATTGACCGGCGGCTGGCCAATGTCGCGGTGCCATCCAGTGTCGTAGGGACGTTCTGTACACCACAGATGCACGTGTCCGAGCCGCAGTTCCGGCCCTAAGAAGGCTTCGGCGTAGCGGGTGATTGGAGCGGAGATCAGGTATTCGGCGAATGCGGGTTCGGCGAATTCTGGGGCGATCAGGCCCAAGATGCCCGTAGAGTTGGGGCCTTGGCCGGAGACATCGACTTGTCCCGAGCGCACCTTATCTACCACCCGTCGGCCCGCGGCCTCCAAGCGGTCGAGCAGGTCCGGCTCTACGGCGTCATCGACGACGACGAAGCCGTCGTTGAAATAGGTCGCTTTGAAATCGGTCATCGCTGATTCCTTTTGTCAGGATGGTGGCGCTACTTCTTTTGGCTTTGCGCGCGAGCTTGGCGAATCCAGCGGTGGGCGTTGGGATGGTCGGGTACTTGCAGCAGCAGTTGTTCCCACGTGGCAATGGCCTCGCGCAAGCGCCCCCGCGCCGCATAGGCATATCCCAAGTCTTGGTAGGCTGCCACCAAATCCGGCTGCACCCGGCACGCTTGTTCATACGACAATATAGCTCGATCCGGCTGCCCCATGCGAAAGAGTACCGTGCCCATGCCCAAATGCGCCAAGCCGTGCTGCGGGTCCAGTTCGACAGCCCGCTGGAAAGACGCCAGTGCCTCTGCGAGACGCCCCTGCCGACCGTAAGCCGTGCCTAGCTCGCTGTGCGCTGAAGCGTCTTGCGGCATTACTTCGAGCCGCTGTTGAAGATTTTTTACCTTCTTGTGCAGCGGAAAGAAGCGCTCGAAAAGCTGCTGCTCTTTTTGCGCGTCTGCTGTACGCCCCAGCTTGTTGTACGCGCTGACTAGTTGCAGGTGGGGATTGGGCTCCCAAGGGGCCTGCTCTGCGGCCTGTTCAAAGGCGGCCGCCGCGGCTTGCAAGCTATCGGCCCGCATGTTCGCCAGCCCCAGCCAAGTGTGGTACTCCCAAGACGAGGGCACCAGGGCGACGGCCCGCTCAAACGACTCAATGGCCTCGGCGAGGCGGTTCAGGCCGAGATAGGCCCGGCCCAAATAGAAGTGAGAATCCACAGAGGTGGGATAGTCGCGCACGGCGTCTTTTAGCACCTGAGCGCCTTCTTCGTAACGCCCTAGGCCGGTGACGAGCAACAGCCCGAGGTGAAAGCGCAAAGGCAGCGAATCTGGCGTCTGTCGCAGCCCCTGTTCGAGCACGGCTCGCACCTCGCCGTAGCGCGCCGCAGCGAACAGGGCCTTGCTGGCCTTGAGGTAATCGTCGGCCTGCCAGTGTGGCTCGCCGACTGCAGGCAAGGACTCGGTGGTTGGCTGCTCTTGGAGCGCGGTTGGCTGGTCTGTTGGAATCTTCTCTTCGCGTTCCTTGGCATCGCTTCGTGGAACAACCGCTATCTCGTCGCGTCCCTCGCGAATTTCTAGGTAGCGACGCAAGGGTGGCGACTCCAACACCTGCCGCCGGCCCGCTGGCCAGCGGATTTCCACCGCGTCGATCTGCTCGTGCGCTCCCAAGCCGATCAGCAGTCGCTGGTCGTGCCCGGCTTGAAAGCCATAACCGCGATGCACCTCGCGCACGAGGTCTAAGCCACCGACTCGCACGCGCACTTGAGCACCAATCGCGTCCCGATTGCTCTCGGAGCCAATTAGCTTTAGGCCCAGCCAGTTGTTGCGGTTGCCTCCGTCGTTGCGCAGCAAGGTTGGAGTGTCGTTGAGATTGACGATTAACAGATCGACGTCCCCATCGTTGTCCACATCCCCGAGGGAGGCGGCCCGGCTGACCTTTTCAACGGCCCATCCCGCTCCCATCTGATCCCCGACCTCGGCAAAGCGTCCCTCGCGATTTTGGTACAACAAGTTGCGCTGGGCATAGCGCAGGCCGGAGGCATAGCTGTTTAACTGGGGATAGAGGTGCCCATTGGCCACGAACAAGTCTAGCCAGCCGTCGTTGTCAAAGTCGAAAAAACCGGTACCCCACCCCAAGTAGGGCAACGCGATTCCCCCGAGACCGGCCTCGTACGTGGCATCGGTAAAGCGCAAGGTGCCCTCGTTGCGGTAGAGCGTGTTGACGTCGTTGGAAAAGTTCGTCACGAACAGGTCGAGCCGCCCGTCGCGGTCAAAGTCGCCGCTGTGTACCCCCATGCCGGCTTGGTCTTTGCCATAGCCGCTAAAGGCCACGCCCGCTTCGACACCGACCTCGGTTAGCTGCCAAGCGCCGTCGTTGCGCAGCAGCAGGTTGGGGGCCGTATCATTGGCCACGTATATATCGAGATCGCCGTCTGCATCGAGATCGCCGAAAACCACGCCGAGGCCCGGATAGGCGTATTGGTCCAGCCCGGTGGCCGCGCTTTTGTCGATAAAGCGGCCCGCGCCCGCATTGGCGTACACTCGGTCGGGCTGACGGGTGAAACCGCCGGGGCCGCAAAATACCTCTAGTCCTTTGTAGGGACATTTGACGTCAGGGCTCGGGGGATTTTCCACGTCAAAGGCCACGTAATTGGCAACGTACAAGTCCAAGAGGCCATCGCCGTCCAGATCGCCAAAGGCCGCGCTGGAGCCCCAACTCTCGTCCGCCACGCCAGCCGCTTGGGCGACCTCGGGTAAAGCCTGCCCATCATCGTTGCGATAGAGCCGATTGGGGCCTAAATAGGTGGCGTACACATCGGGATCGCCGTCGTTGTCAAAGTCGCCCACGGCACAGCCCATGCCCCAACCGCTCGGCCCTAAATCCACTGGGACCTCGCGGAAGCGTCCACCTTCGTTGCGGAAAAGCCGGTTCCGCGCCTCGGCCGACGGCTGCTCCAGCCGGGTTCCATTGACGAAGAAGAGGTCTAAATACCCGTCGCCATCGTAATCGAAAAATGCGCTGCCAGCCGATGCGGACTCGGCGATATAGTGTTGCTCGGCGCTGCCGGAGACGTTGGTGAACTGCAAGCCAGCTTGGGCACCGATATCGACGAATTGTGGGAGCGTACTGTGAGAGGGGGAGTCGTTGCATCCCAAGAGCAAGATCAATGCGGCGCTGACTGCGTTTAGGTGGTACATTGTCTAGACTGTGATGTATGGGACTTTTGGATTGCCTTGATTAAGGGGCGGCCGCTCGTGAGAAATTTTATCCGATTGCTATCTGCATTTGTCGTTGCCTGCGCCGGCGAACAGGCGACCGAAACTCGCACCGATCTTGTGTATCCCCCTGTAGTGCAGACCTATTGCGGCATGTGCCACGCCACACCTGAGCCGAGCGTGCTGACGCGCCAGGTGTGGCCCGAGAAGATGTCGCTGATGTTCGACTTGCTGTGGCAGCAGAGGAATATACAGCTATCTGAAGAGGAACGCCGGATATGTTTGGATTTCTACGTGGAAAACGCGCCCGAAGCGTTTGCTGTTCTGCCCCCGGATACGAGCGATGTGGCGCAATTTTTCAGGAAAATTCCCTTGGGACATCCTGTGCAGGACTCCGCGTCGCGTCCCGCGATTTGCAACGTCGCTGTCGGCGACTTAGACCAGGACCGCCAGCCCGACATTCTGGTCTGCGACGCTCAGTACGATGTCCTGTCGTGGATTCACCAAGAGGGCAGTCGGGGCGTGGAAACGCCGCTCGCGGAATTGAAGGCACCCGCGCGGTCAGAGGTTTTCGATTTGGAGGGCGATGGCGACTTGGATATCGTCGTCGCGCTGTTGGGCCAATTGATGCCCACGGACGAACTCCTCGGGCAAGTGGTACTGCTGGTCAACGACGGCCGCGAGTCCTTTACGCCTTTTCCGCTGGCAACGGGCGTCCCTCGGGTGGCGGACGTGCGGCCCGCGGACTTGGATGGCGACGGCGACTGGGACTTTGCACTCGCCATGTTTGGCTGGCGTCACACGGGCGAGGTCGCGTGGCTGGAATACAAATCCGGCGACCAATACAACGAACTCCACACCTTGTCGAGCAAAAGCGGCTGCACGCACGTGCCCATCGGCGACCTCAATGGCGACGGCAAGCCCGACATCGTCGCTCTGATCACGCAGGAGTTTGAGCAGATTGTCGCGTTTATTAACCAGGGTGGCGGCACATTTACCGAGCACGTCTTGTTTGAAGCGCGCAACCCGGCGTTTGGTTCGTCGGGCATTGAGTTGGTCGATCTGGATCAGGACGCCGATCTCGACATTTTGTTTACCAATGGCGATGGTTTCGACGGCACGGATGCCAAGCCGTATCACGGGGTACAGTGGCTGGAGAACGTGGGCGCGTTGCGCTTTGAGTACCGGGATCTGACTCGATTTTACGGCGCATACTCCGCCAATGCCGGCGACCTCGACTTAGACGGCGACTTGGATATTGTCGTGGCTAGTTGCATCGCCGATCAGTCGGCCCGTTGGGAAGCCTTGCCCCGTCAGGGCTTGATTTGGCTGGAAAACGACGGTCAGCAGCGCTTCTCGCGCCACTCAATCACCAGCGATCCGGCCAATTTCGTGACCGCTGATCTTGGAGATTTAGATGGCGATGGGCGGCCGGATATCATCACCGGGGGGATGCACATTTTTCCGCCGGTGCCGCCGCCGGACCACTTGGGACGGGTGAGTTTGTGGTTGAATCGCCTAGACGTGGAGGGACCGGATGGGAGATAGGGGATAGGGGCAACGGGATTAGAACAGGGACGGGCCAATCGACCCGTCCCCTTTTTGTGTATTGCTGCGAAGCTTATTCGCCGCGGAAGTGATTTTTGATGCGCGCCCAGGTAACGTGCTCGACTGCGGTTCCCGTGGCGGTAAAGGAGTCGGGGTAGTTTTCGATGTCTGCGGTCAGCAGGCATAGGGCGTCGGCGGCTTGGTCGGCATCGACCATGCCGTTGACTTCGGGAGCGCCGGCTTGTCCCCAGAAATCCGACTCGCCGTGCGGCCCTTCATCGCCTTCCTCAAACTGGACTACGATGTGCAAGACCTGGTCGGGGGCAAAGACGTGCGGGGTGCTCGCGTCTTCCCCGGCGACATCGTATATGTCCCACAGTTTTGCCTTCAGCTCAAAGGTGTACTCCACATTCGGCGTAAGGTGCCCAGCATCTGCCGGCGCGATTGTGGTGCGATAGCGCATGTTGCGTGGCTGGATGCTAAAGGGCTGGAAGTCGTCGTTCTCGCCTGGGCCAGCTAGACCACCAGCGTGGGGGCCGACTTCGTTGGTATAGAGCGGGCTGAGGTGATAGCGATAGCCGTTGGAGATTTCGTTGATGTCCTCGTTGCCCGTAACAGGCCCGCCGCCGTGGTCGGCGTCGAACATCAAGTTGAGGTTGTCGTCGTCCCACCAGTTGGCCTTTTCGTTCCCCCACCCGGCGCGGAGGGTATCGTCCTTTACGCGGGCGAAGAAGTAGAAGGCGTTGTCCGGAGGCGGGCTCCAGGCCATAAACCACGCCATGCTAAAATCGTCCGGTGCCGGATTGACGCCTTGGCCTTTCTTCTGGCCCAGAATGGAGATGATGTCGGTATTGGCAAAATCGCGGTCGTACCAATCCCAATCGTCTTCCATGCCGTCGATGTTTATGGCGAGCGGGTCGGGAACGGTGGGCAGGAAATTGGTTAGGCCGTTGTGGCCGAAGGCAGTGCCGGTAAAGGCGACTGCGAGGATGAGAAACAGCGTCGCGTGTTTCATCCTATCTCCTTTGCGGTGTGAGAATATGGGGTGCCCACGAGAGGACGCCCATAAGGAGGCTGGTTAAGGGAAGTCTATGGCAATGATAGGAAAGAAGGGGATTCGCTGTCAAGTTTTGGCGATTATTGACCGACAAAAAAGGAGTGTAGCAGACTTTCTCTTCTGCTATTGGCGTCCTCTAGGAGCATTGGAAGGAGAGAAATCCGAACCTATATTGACTCAATTCGCTCGGCGCGACGCTGACGAGCATCCATTTTAATTAGAGAGGAACGCCGATGTTTAAGATGAGGATTGTTGCGCTTGCCAGCGTGTTGCTGGCCTTGAGTGCGCCCTTGGCCGAGGCCAAGACCTTCTACTGGATTTCACACGGCTCACCCGCCGACCCGGTGTGGACGTATTTTCTGGCCGGGGCGCAACAGTGGAGCCAAGACACCGGCCACGAGGTCAACACGTCCTTCCACAACGGCGATGTGGCCTCGCACCAAGAGGCCGTGCGCGCTGCCATTGCTGCTGGGGCCGACGGCATTGTCACCAGCAGCCCCGATCCGGGCAGTTTGGTGCAGGTCGCTAAAGAGGCCAACGAAGCCAACATTCCGATCATCAACATGAACACGCCCGACCCCACCGCTAGTTTTGACGCGTATGTGGGCGGTGATTTGGTGGCGGTCGGTCGGCAGTGGGCGCAGTATCTGGTCGATAAAGGCCACGTCAAATCCGGCGACTTCGTGTGGATGCCGGTGGAAGTGCCGGGCGCGACGTACGGCGTCCAAGAAGAACAGGGCGTCGCCAGCGTCTTTGAGCCGTTGGGCATCACGTGGGAAGTCACCGACGCGACCCTCGATCAGGCCGAAGTGATCTCCCGCATGGTTGACTACATGACGGCCAACGGCGACAAGATCGACGCGATCATCGGCCTTGGGGACCTAGTCACCGGCAGCATCAAGCGCGTCTTTGACCAAGCGGGTTTCGCCCCTGGCGACATTCCCGTCGTTGGCTGGGGCAACTCGCTCGACACCACTCGGGAAGTCCTCAGCGGCTACGTCAACGCGGCCATGTGGCAAGATCCGCTGGCGATCAGTTATATGGCGCTGTCGTTGGCCTCCATGGCCGCCAGTGGCATCCCGCCCGGTTTCGACGTCATTACTGGCGCGCTCTACGAGGCCGACAAGGCCCAGATATACGACGATATCCTGTCGGACGGATAGATGAACGCAGCCGTACAGCGCATCTTGTCGCGGCCAGAATTCGGCCCATTCGTCCTGCTAATCGTCATGGTTTTTGTCTTTTGGCAGATCAATCCGGCGTTTCTGTCGTCGCGCAACATCGGCAACATGCTGGCTTTCACGGTGGAACTGGGGCTGATCGCGCTGGCCATGACCTTGCTGATGACGTCCGGCGAATTCGACCTTTCGGTCGGCTCGCTGTTCGGGTTTTGTCCAGTGCTCATGTGGACCCTGTACAACACTGGGGTCACATCCATTGAGGTCGGCTTTGTCCTCGCCTTGGGCACGGCTGCGGCTATCGGCCTGTGCAGCGGCTTGTTCGTCACGCGTTTGCGGATTCCCTCGTTCTTGGTGACGCTTGGCATGTTGTTGGTCGTGCGGGGCAGTGCGCTGGTGGTGACGAGTGGGTTTCCGCAGCGGACTTGGGACGCCGCGGATCTCTTGCTCGCCGAGGTGCTGGTCGGGGATTTCAACGTGGGTGGCCTGCGCGTGTACATGTCGCTGTTTTGGTTTGTGGCGGCGGCGCTGTTACTCGGCTATTTGCTGACGCAGACCAAGATGGGAAACTGGCTGCAAGCGGCGGGCGGCAATGCCGAAGCCGCACGCGCCCGCGGCGTGGCCGTAGAGCGCACCAAGGTCAAGCTTTTTGTACTCTCGGCTGTCATGGCGGGTTTCGCTGGCATCATCAGTTCCATTCGCACGGCCGCGGCCAATCCCAACAGCGGCACTGGCTATGAGCTGGAGGTCATCGCCATGGTCGTGATTGGAGGGACGGCCCTGACGGGCGGGCGTGGCACCATCATCGGCACGGTGCTCGGCGTGTTCATCTTGCGCTCGATGCGCAACGGCATTGTGCTCATCGGCGTGCCTGGACTGGCGTACAACATTTTCATCGGCGCGATCATTTTGGGCATGATGGCCCTGCATTCGTGGGTTGACCGCCGGCGACAGAGGGAGGCATAACCCATGTCCGCTCCCCTAGTTGAAATGCACGGCATTAGCAAATTCTACGGCAGAGTATGCGCTCTCGAAGACGTCCACTTGACGGTCGGCGAACGCGAAATCGTCGGCTTGCTCGGCGACAATGGGGCCGGGAAATCCACGCTGATCAAAATTCTCTCTGGGGCCGTCGCCGCTAGCGGCGGCGATATCTTCATTCGCGGCGAAAAAGCTGATATCAAAAACACAGCCGACGCCATTGACTATGGCATTGAAACCATCTATCAGGACTCGGCTCTCGTAGCGGAGTTGTCGATTGCGCGGAATTTTTTCTTGGGCCGCGAACCCCTGAAAGGTCCGGCGTTTTTAGGGCGCATGGACCAAGACGCTATGGCGAATGTGGCTCGTGCCTTGCTCAAGCAGGTGGGCATTGAAAAGGAAATTCCCGCGACAACGCCCGTCGGCGCATTGTCGGGCGGAGAGCGTCAGTCCGTGGCCATTGCGCGGGCCATGTACTTCGACAGCGAGCTCATCATTCTCGACGAACCGACCAACAATTTAGGCGTCGCGGAGACGCAGGGCGTCTTGCGCTTCGTCCGCAACGCCCGCGATTCGGGCCACTCCTGCATTTTCATCGCGCACAACATCCACCACGTCTTCCAAGTTGTGGACCGGATCGTGGTGCTGCGCCAAGGCCGCGTCGTCGCCGACGACATCGATCCCAAGGAGACGACCGTTGCCGAGGTGGAGCAGGTTATTACGGGGATGGGTAGGGGCTGATCTCGCGGTTAATCCGCGTTGTTGGCGATGGATACCTCGCCCGCTGCGGCTCGATCGGCCAAGGCTTGGGCCTCGCTCGTAGGTAAGTTGCCGTTTTCGACGATGAGTACGTTGCCCCCAATGCTGACGAGATTGGCTAGCCCTGCGAGGCTAGTCAGTTTTTCATTTTCATAGATGT
>JAPPEF010000253.1 GCA_028875335.1 Gemmatimonadota bacterium | reverse complement strand
TGTCCACTACGATGATGGCGCTCAACCGAGCCTATGGCGTGCAAGAGCATCGGTCCTTCTACAAGCGGCGCATTCTCTCGCTCGCCCTAATCGTGGTCTTGGGAATTTCTTTTGTCTTTTTCTTTAACCTCATCATATTCGGCGAACACGTCGAGAGTTGGCTAAGGGGCTATTGGACTTCTCCACACTTTGCTCCGTTGGTAGCCTTGTTGAGGCGCGCGGTGGTCGTGATCGGTATGGTCACCACGGCCGCCTGTATTTACTACATCATGCCTGCCGTGCGCCTGCGTTGGTTGGACGTGTTGCCGGGAAGTGTGATGTCTTCTGGCCTGGCCGGGGTCATAGCCATTGCCTTGGATTACATCGAGCGATTCAGCTATTACAATATCATCCATGGCGTACTCGGGACTGCCATCATCCTCTTGCTGTCCGCGTACTTGCTGGCTTTTTCATTATTGTTGGGTGGTGAATTGAACGCGGTGCTTTATCGCCGTCACCATCCATTTGACGCATACCCGACAGATTATTAGGTTGGGGTTTACAGTAGTAATGTCTTTGGGAAATGGAGGAACCAATGCGTAAAAATTCAATCATAGTCGCACTCGTCGTCAGCGGGCTTTTGGCCTGTGGGGAAAAAAAAGATGAGTTAACTCCTTATATCCAGACTTTGCAGGGCTTGGAAAGCCATAGCCAACAGCTAATGCGCTATCAGCGCTACTTAACAACCGAGGGCATGACCTCTCAGGCCCACGACGTCGAAGAAGTCATGCAGACCTTGCTCGACGAGTTGGAGAAGGTTGAACTCGAAGACAAGCGCCTCCGGGCCTTGCACAACGCCATGAAGCGGGCCTTAAAGGCGGCGATGCGCAAGCTAGTCGAGCCGGACTTCCCGACCTTTGTGCCCAATGCCCAAAAGAGCATTGGGCGCCTCGAAGACGAATTCACCAAGATATATGGCAACCTAGAGATAATGTGGGAGAGGGCCGGCAAGACCGAACCCTTCCCGCTCAAGTGGGAAGCCGTGGAATAGTCGAGTCTGCCGCTCGCTGCATTGCGTAGAGCTCCCCCGGTAACAGGGGGAGCTTTTTGTGTTAAATTCCCGAGCAGAGAAAGAAGGGATGAACAAGCCATGATGTTCATGTTGTTCAAACTGCTGCTGGCGACGGCGGTCGTGTTGCTGTGTTACGCTGTGTACCGGCAGCTAAGGGGTGGGCCTCGCCGAGGCATATCCAACAAGCACGGCAGCATTGATCCGAGCCGCGTCGCCGAGGCCGAATACAGCATATTGGATGAAGAAGAGGTAGAACGAAAAGATCGTGGCTAAGCGAGCCAAAGGGCTAAGTCCTGAACAACTGCTGGCCGAAATCGCCAAGGGGGATGTTCGCCCCTTTTATTTGCTTTACGGGGACGAGGAATACGAGCGCGAAGCCTTGGTCGCGTCTATGATTGAAGCTTTGGTGCCAGCCCAGACGAGGGATTTCAATCTCGACGTCCTGAGGGCCGAACGCTTGGAGGTGCTGGATTTTTTTCAGGTATATGAGACCTATCCCATGATGGCCGAGAGTCGGCTGATTGTGCTGCGCGATGCCGAGGCCCTAGCGGCCGACCAGTGCCGCGGCTTGGAGCGCGTATTTGCAACACCAGTAGAGACTAGTCGGCTGCTAGTAGTGGGCCGAAAGGTCGATATGCGTCGGAAGGTCTTTCGCGAACTTTCGCAACGGGGTCGCGCGCTAGAATTTAGGCCGCCCTACGAAAACCAAGTTCCGCAGTGGATACAGCGGTACGCCAAGCGCCAAGGGATACAGATCGAGCCCGAAGCCATCCAGCTACTCAGCCAGTACGTGGGGGCCAAACCGCGCGAGTTGGTCAGCGAGATCGAAAAATTGGTCAGTTTTGCTGGAGTGGGCCAGCCGATCACCGCCTCTGCGGTCGAACAAGTCGCTGGTATCACGCGCGGAGCTAGCGTGTTCGATCTCGCCGATGCCCTCGGCAAAGGGCAGGGCAAGCTGGCCCAAAAGCTGTTGCAAAAGTTTCTCAGTCAGGGAGAAGAGCCGACCCGTGCCGTCGCCATGGTTACTCGCCATTTCCAGCTTTTGCTCAAAGCCAAGGAACTGATGGACAAGTCGCTGTCGCGCGACAAAATGGCCGCTGAATTAGGTGTCGCGCCGTTCTTTTTGTCCGGGTATTTGGAGCAGGCCCAGCACCGTCCCGCCTCTTGGTTGTGGGCGGCGCTAAGCGCCTTAAAGGAGGCCGATTGGCGTCTAAAGTCGCAGGGACGACGCCAGGAGCGCTTGGTCTTGGAATTACTAGTGGCCAAGTTGTGCAGGAAGCGCTAAACTTGACAATGGGTAGTGCTAAGACTATAATTGAAACACAAGGTATTGTGTTTGTAACATATTGAAAAGTATAAACTAACAAGCAAAGGACCTGTCGTGAGCGAACCTATCGTCTTAACCGATGACAATTTTAGCGCCGAAGTCCTCAACACCGGCCTACCCGTACTCGTAGATTTCTGGGCGACATGGTGCGGCCCGTGCCGAGTGATTGCACCGATTGTCCAAGAATTGAGCAGTGAATATGAGGGCAGGGCCAAAGTGTGCAAATTGGACGTCGATGTGGCCCAGAAAACAGCCGCCGAATTCGGCATCCGCAGCATCCCCACCTTACTCATTTTTAAAGAGGGCAAAGTCGCCGACCAGATCATTGGCGCCGTCCCCAAAGGGCAAATCACCGAAAAGCTAGAGACCGCATTGGCCTAATTGTGCGGACGAGAGGGTTCGGGGCGTTGCTGGTCTGAGCGGGAGTGCTAAAGATGCCGTCTAATCCTCTTTGGAGGCATGTCTTTCGCCGTCTGCAAGAGAGCGTAGGGAGTGGTCGCAAGGAGGAAGAGTCCTCCACCTGTAGGCTCTTGAAGAAGGTGCCCATTTTTCAGGACCTGAGCGGGCGCGAGCTGCACAAGATAGAAAAGATGCTCTACGGGCCGCGGAATTGGCGAGCGGGCGAAACGATTATCAACCAGGGGGATCCTGGGATGGGGATGTACATCGTCGTCTCCGGCCAAGTGCGGATCGCACAGATGGGCGACGATGGGTTTGAGAAACAGCTAGCCACCTTGACTCGTGGGAATTTTTTCGGTGCACAGGCCCTTGTAGATGAATTGCCGCGCTCCGCTTCGGCCTACGCCCTCCAGCCTTGTAGGCTCCTCGTGTTTTGCCGCCCCGACTTACTCGAACTCCTAGAGAACAACACCTCACTTGCCTTGAAGATGGTCGAGGGCTTAGCGCAAATGATCTCGACCAACGCACCCGAACTGATAAAGAAGTTCTCGGTGCAGCTACGCACCCCCGAGCGCCTGTTAAAAGGGGCGCGGCGAGCAGGTAATATACAATGAATTGGCAAGTTAAAGTCGCAATCGGCTTGGTGGCCGTAGCGGTCGTTGGGTGGTTTCTATACGAGATTCGTGGAATCCTTACTCCTTTTGTTTTCGCTTTCGTCTTGGCCTATATCCTCTACCCGATCATCGATTGGATGGAGAGGAAGGGCTTGGGGCGAGTTTGGAGTACACTTCTCGTTTTCTCGATCGTTTTTGCCGGGTTGGGGCTGGGCGCATTCAAAGTCGGAGACAAGCTAACCGGAGAAACGGTTGATCGGGTTTTTACCATCGCCAACACCGGCGACAAACTCCTAATCATCCAAGGGATGGCTTGGGAAGACGATTCGCGGGAACAGCCATTCGTCCTAAGAGAGGAACACCGCTGGCCACTAGGGATCGCTCCCAGGGAGGAGTTGGCAATTCACCTTCGCTTTGTGCCCAAAGACCACTCTCCGGCTGCAAACGCGCTCTTGATCGTGTACTCGCAGGGAAAAGACGAGTACAGCCAGCGCATTAGCGTCCACGGCAATAGCGGTGCGGTCGCCGGGAACCAAGCAGTCGGCAAATCTGGTTCCGTTGTGTTTTCGCGTGCCGATGTTGGTTTTGGCAAGGCCGACCCCAACGTCTTGGTGGAAATAGGCGATAGGATCCTGACAGAAACCAGCGCTAGAGCCTCAAGCATTGAGCCCATGCTGCAGCCCTATTTGGGGAGCGATTTCCGCCTCGCCGAGTTGATCCGGGAACATGGCGAGCGGCTGATGAAGACCATGTTGGGGGGCACTACGATGTTTATCGAAGGTGTGATCTCGGGCCTTACTTTTGCAGTGATTGTGCCGTTTGTGGCGTTCTTCTTCCTCAAAGAGGGGCGGCGCTTGACGCGGTGCCTGATTGCACTCGTTCCCAACGCCTATTTTGAGTTGTGCTTAAACTTGATGTATCAAGCCAATAAACAGATCGGGAATTATATCCGCGGTCAGCTTTTGGCCGTCCTCGTCGTATCTGTGCTCTCGATTAGCGGCTTGTCCATTATCGGCGTCTATTATGCCTTGCCTCTGGGTTTGCTCGCCGGGTTGGCCAACGTAATCCCGTATCTCGGGCCATTGATCGGGATCGTTTGTTCTTCGATTGTGGCCTTGGCTACCGGTGGTGGCTTGGCGATGGTGGCCAAAGTGATCATTATGTTCTTGATCGTTCAACTGATCGACAACGTACTCATTCAACCCACACTGGTGGCCAAAAGCGTCGAGCTGCACCCGTTGGTCGTCCTCTTTGTCGTCATGGTGGGAAGCCAGTTAATGGGCATCGTTGGGATGCTGATCGCCGTACCGCTCACGGGCATCGCGAAAGTAAGCAGCCAAACCATCTACGAAGGGGTCAGGCAATATCGATTGAGATAGGTTGACAAACCTATATGTATGTGCTTAACTACATCGTCTCACATCCCATCCCAAACTTTGCTAAGCGGCATTTAAGGCCCTTTAAGGGGTAGGAGGAGTAGATTGGGTAGTTCAATACACTTAGAAAGCACTGTGGTGAGCGAGTTGGCCCAACGCATAGGGGATGCTCGCAAGCTCTACGGCAACGATAGCCCTTACGTCATAGGTATGATGGCGGCTATCGAGTGGATCGCCCAAGGTACTGAGGGCGGCCAAAGCCTCAAGCAAGACCTACTCGCCCGCGTTCTGGAGAGTGAGGGAAAGAAGCAGCCGCCTCGTCCACTCCCCGGCAGTGCAGAGAGCACCCCCCCGACCCATGATCGCCGTGCCTTGGCGGAAAACACTTGGACTCGAGGCGTAGTCAAGTGGTTTAACAACGATAAGGGATATGGTTTTATTTCTACAGATAGCCATGTCGATGTCTTCGTCCACTGGCGCGATATTTCCTCTTGGGACCGGAGTTTGACCCAAGATGACGAAGTTGAGTTCATGGTAACCCGCACCGCTAAGGGATTCCAAGCCATCAACGTGATGAAGGCCGGCCAAGACAAGGCCGAAGAGGAGACGACCTCGGAGACCTCGGACATTCCGACCACGACCGAGCTCCACGACGAAACCGAGGAGGCCGAGAATGTCGAAGTCGCCAGCGGTCCCCCTGAGAGTGAGGATAGTACCCCGGATTCCCAAGATGACGACGAGGGCAGGCCGTAGGGGAAGATGAGTAAAAAAGCGCCCGATATAGCCTGTTCGTTCTGCGGCAAGGGGGGCGATCAAGTCGAGAAGGTCATTCAGGGACCTTCGGTGTATATATGCAGTGAGTGCATCGGTTTGTGCAACGATATGCTGGAGGAGGACGATAAGCACGAGCCCAGTCTCAACGGTCGTCCTCTGCCCAAGCCTGCTGAAATTAAGGCCCACCTCGACGCGCATATCATTGGCCAAGAACGCGCTAAAAAAGCGCTCTCGGTTGCCGTATACAATCACTACAAGCGGGTACATTCCGGTGCTGCGGATGTCCAGCTCAGTAAGAGCAATATTCTGCTCATCGGCCCCACCGGAGTGGGCAAGACGCTTTTGGCGGAGACGTTGGCGCGCGTATTACAAGTGCCCTTTGCCATCGTCGATGCCACCGTCCTTACCGAGGCCGGATACGTGGGCGAGGACGTAGAGAACATCCTCGTGCGGCTCCTCCAAGCCGCAGATTACGATGTCAAACAAGCCGAGCGCGGAATCTTATTCATCGACGAACTGGACAAAGTCGCCCGCAAATCCGGCAATCCCTCCATAACTCGCGACGTTTCAGGTGAAGGCGTCCAACAGGAGCTCCTCAAGATCTTAGAGGGGACGGTGTCAGGGGTGCCTCCTAAGGGAGGGCGCAAGCATCCCGAACAGCCTTTGGTGCAGATAAACACCAAAAACATTCTCTTTATCTGCGGAGGGGCTTTCGATGGACTAGACAAGATTATTAGCCAGCGCATCGGAACCAAGTCCATGGGCTTTGGCGGCCGCCTTGACGACAGTGAGGAAGTGGGCGGGGTTAATCTGCTGGCGCGAGTCGAACCCGAAGAATTGATCCAGTACGGTCTAATTCCCGAATTGATTGGCCGCTTGCCGGTGGTGGGTATTTTGCACACCCTCAGCGATCAGGCATTGATGGACATCCTGCTTAAACCGAGGAACGCACTCGTCAAACAGTACCAGAAACTGTTTGAGATGGACGGCATTGCCCTGCGATTTGAAGAAGAAGCTCTGCAGAAGGTCGTCGAATCGACCCAACGAAAAGAAATGGGAGCACGCGGTTTGCGGGCAGTCTTAGAGACCGTCATGTTTGAAATCATGTTCGATCTCCCAGCCCGAAACGACATCGCCGAATGCGTCATTACCAAGGAGTTCATCGAAAACAAAGCACCGCCGACTTTTGTGTACAACAAGAAGAGAGCTTGATTCCCAAACCGGGCTTTGGGTTTTAGCTGTGTCCCTTCTCTACTAGTGCGTTCGCTGGCGGAGAGGGGTTTTTTGTGGGAAATGCGCAATGCAATCTAGGTATTACCCATCGCGGATGCAGTGGCGGCACCAGCCTGCGGCCGCTGCGGCAATCTCGGCCGGAGAAGTGGCAGTGCGGGGGCGGCTTCTCCACCTAGCCGAAGGGAGGGGGAGAATCGCAGACGAGAGCGGAGGGGTTGATTTCGTTGTAGAGACGCGGGTAGAAGGGATAAAAACCGGGGATATAGTCGAGTTATATGGAATTGCTGCAGAAGGGGTTATAGACGTCACTCAAATTCGCTTGTTAGTCTCTAGCCGAGCGGATTGGAGCCAGGGGGATTGGACGCGGTTTCACTCCAACGGGCTGTGGGCGAATATGCGGGTACGGGCCGCAGTGTTAGATGCCGTGCGCAGTTTTTTCAAGGATGCGGGCTTTCTCGCTGTGGAGACACCCACGTTGGCCCGCGCCTCGGCACAAGAAGAGCACATACAGCTATTTGCCACAGAATACCAAAGGGATAAGGCGCAGGAACAGCTTTACCTGGCCCCCTCGCCCGAGCTGTATATGAAGCGGTTGCTAGGGGTGGGCTTTGAGCGGATTTACCAGATCAGCCGCTCGTACCGCAATGGGGAGATGGGGCCGCAACACAATCCCGAGTTTGCCCTAATCGAATGGTATCGGGCGTACGCCAGTTACGAAGAAATCATGGCCGATGTCGAAAATTTGGTGATCCATGTGGTGGGAAGCGTCTTGGGGCGGTCGAGCGTAGTCCGAGAAGGACGCGAGGTCGATTTACAGCCGCCGTGGAAGCGGCTTAGCGTCCGCGATGCCTTTGCGCGCTGGGCCGCCGTTGATTTGGATGCCTGTGCAGATGCGGAGTCGCTTTTTCGCCGTGCACGTGTCTTAGGCTATGACAGCGCTAGACGGGGGGATAGTTGGGAGGACTTATACCACAAAATTCTGCTGGAGAGAGTCGAGCCAGAATTGGCTAAGCTAGGGGCTGTCCACCTTTTCGATTATCCCCGGCAGTTAGCCGCATTGGCCAAATTAAAAGAAGGCGATCCAGCTATAGCTGAGAGGACGGAGGCGTACTTGGGGGGAGTGGAGCTATCAAATGGCTATACGGAGTTAAATGACCCAGCCCAACAGCGCGAGCGCTTTGCGCGGGGTGTGCGGGCGGGGGGCGCACCAGCTGACGAGGCGTTTCTCGTAGCTATGGAGCGGGGCATTCCCCCGGCTGGTGGCGTGGCTTTGGGGTTGGATCGGTTGGTGATGATTGTTGTCGGCGCGTCTTGCCTAGACGAGGTGATCGCCTTCCCGCTGGAACATTAGTCGACGAGAGTTGCTAGCTCTTTTTCGGACGCCAGCAGACCATCGATTAGTCCGAAGTCGATCGCCTCTTCGGGCGACAGAAAGTAATCGCGTTCGGTGACTAGCTCGATGCGCTCGAGTGGCTGACCGGTATCTTGGACTAAGATCTGATTGAGCCGGTCGCGCCACTCGACGATTTCGCGGGCGTGGATTTCGATATCGGCTGCTTGGCCGCGGACGCCTCCCCAGGGCTGGTGCAGCATGAGCCGAGAATGAGCAAGGGCGTGGCGCTTGCCCTTGGTACCGCCGGCGAGGAGAATCGCGCTCATGCTGTACGCTTGGCCGATGCACAGCGTTGCTACGTCGCAGGGGACGTACTTCATGGTGTCGTAGATGGCCAAGCCGGCGGTGAGGCTACCGCCGGGGCTGTTGATGTAGAGCGAGATGTCTTTCTTGGGGTCTTCTGAGGTCAGAAAGAGCAGCTGGGCGATGACGAGATTGGCTTCATGGTCGTCGATCGGGGTGCTGATGAAGATGATCCGCTCCTTGAGAAGGCGAGAGAAGATGTCGTAGGCGCGCTCGCCGCGGCCGGTCTGTTCGATTACTACGGGTACGATGGCCATGTGCTATTCTGTTGTTAGAAGAGAGCCTATTTGCTAATTAATGGACTATAGACGATGTCCAGTATAGTGTCAACAGGCACCGTTCAGATCGGTTGACCGCGCTGGGGCGGCGTGGTACATTTTATTCTGCTTGCAGCACGTCGTTACTCACCGAAGGTAAAGCCATTAACCCATTGCAGGGCAAAGTGCTACGATTTTTCGGATTCTATTGGTTGGCCCTAGCTGGCCACAGGTGTGTGTGCTCGTAGGCATTACCGGTGGCATGGGTGCAGGCAAGTCTGTACTAGCGCAGATGCTCGCCGAATTTGGTGCGCTGCGGGTCGATGCCGACGAAGTGGCCCGCGAAGTGGCGACAATCCCAGCGGTGATAGAGAATCTGCAAACGGCATTCGGCTGCGATTTGCTCGGTCCAGACGGGCGCTTGAACCGCCAGGAGTTGGGGCGTCGCGCTCTGCGATCAGCCGAGGCGAGCCAGCGGTTAGAGTCGATTATGCGACCGCCACTATCAGCGGCCATAGACCGCCGACTAGCGCAGGCTGTAGAAGAGGCCGCCGGTGGAGTCGTGGTATTTGACGCACCGCTGATATACGAGTGGGGAAACGAGGGGAACTTCGACCGGGTCGTGGTGGTCGATGCTGAAGAGGAACGGTGTGTGTCGCGGGTGCAGGAGCGCAGCGGCTTGCCGGTGTGCGAGATTAGGCAGCGGATGGCTCGCCAGATGGACCCGCAAAAAAAAAAGGCCCGCGCCGACTTTGTCATCGATAACAACAAGGACTTGACCACACTTGCCGTGCAAGCGGAAGCGCTGTGGGCTGAGTTGACCGGCGCTGAGCAGGGAAGGGGATGCCATGACAAATGAGGGTTTGCAGCGGACGCCGCTCTATGAGGTTGCCGTCGCCGAAGGCGGGCGCATGGCACCCTTTGGTGGATGGGAAATGCCGGTCCAGTTCGAGGGCATCCGCAGCGAACACTGGGCGGTGCGCCGAGAGGCCGGACTGTTCGACATCTCGCACATGGGTCGGATCGCCGTTTCCGGGGGGCGCGGGTTGGCCTTTCTCGACAGTCTCCTGCCTGCGCGGGTGCGCGAATTGACCATCGGCCAGATGCTCTACGCTCCGCTGTGCAATGAACAGGGGGGATGCGTGGACGATCTGGTGGTGTACCGGCTCGCACAGCAGGAGTACCTCTTGGTGGTCAACGCGAGTCGGAAGGTCGCTGACTGGCAGTGGATTACCTCGCGTGCAGCGGGGTGGTCGGATGTGCAAATCGAGGACTTGAGCGATGAAAAGGGCATGGTAGCGGTGCAGGGGCCTCGGGCCGCCGTCCTAATTGAATCACTCGCTGGACCGGCTGGCGTGGCGCTAGAGTATTATCGCTGCGCGGTGATGGAGATCGCCGGGATACGAGCGTTACTCAGCCGCAATGGCTACACTGGAGAAGATGGATTTGAGATCATGTGCTCGGCCGACCAAGTCGCCGCGCTGTGGGCGAAACTCCGCGCGGCCGGTGCTCAGCCTTGTGGGCTAGGCGCACGCGACACCTTGCGTCTCGAGATGGGGTTTTGTCTCTATGGCAGTGAATTGAACGAGCAGACGACTCCTCTAGAGGCGGGTTTGTCTTGGACTCTGGACTTGGAAAAAGAAGCGAATTTTGTCGGAGCCGAGGCGCTGCGGGCACAGCGAGCGGTCGGAGGCTATCGTCGTTTGCGCGGCTTCCGCATGCTGGAAAGGGGCATTCCCCGGCCGGAGTATCCGGTTTTAGACCAGCGCGAGGAGCAGGTGGGTACCGTGACCAGTGGGACGCATTCGCCGGTGCTCGGCGAGGGGATCGGGCTGGCCTATTTACAGCGCGGCGCGCAAAAAATAGGCACTCAAGTATACATTGACATGAAGGGCAAGCGGCAACCCGCCGTGGTAGTCAAGCTGCCCTTTGTACCTTCGGCCCCTAAAAAGGACTGAAAGCCTTAACCGCTGCCTTTAGGCAGTGCAACGGAGATTGCATGAGCGACGAATTTGGACCTAGCGATGCTTTTGTCCGCCGACATATCGGCCCTACGGCGGCAGATGTAGCCGCCATGCTCGCGGCTGTGGGAGCCGACAGCTTGGACGACCTCATGGCCGAGTCCCTGCCAGCGGCGATTCGAATGCAAGGTCCCTTGGCGCTAGGAGAAGGAATCAGCGAGTACGAGCTGATGGGTAGGTTGCGCGAATTGGCCAGCCAAAATCGCATCCACCGCAGTTTTATCGGCATGGGCTACTCAGACTGCATAACCCCTCCGGTGAGGATGATGCAATCGTCACTGAGGGCACTCGCCAGGCCATGGGGATTTTGGCCCTG
>JAPPEF010000185.1 GCA_028875335.1 Gemmatimonadota bacterium | reverse complement strand
AATACGCATCGGCATAGTCCGGGCGAATCCGCAGCGCGCGTTGGTAGCACGCCAGTGCCTCGTGCGGTTGGCCATTAAGTAGCTGGGCACTCCCCAAATTGTTGTAGGCCAGTGCGTACGCCGTGTCAATGCGGACGGCGACTTCGTACATCGCAATGGCTTCCCTGGTATCTCCCATGCGCAAATGCGCGTTGCCTAAGTTGTTGTAGGCGGGCGCGTAATCTGGTCGCACGGCAAGACAGCTTCTCAGGGCACTGATTGCAAGAGAAGACATATTCAGTTTGGCGTAAATCCCGGCCAAAGCGTAATGGGCCAGCGCGTTATCTGGCTCTCGCCGCAGTCGGTCTCTGAGTTGAGCTAGATCGTCAGCATGGGGTGCCAGCTCTTCAAAGCGGCCCAAGTATTGTTGGGCTTCCTCCTTTCTTCCCTGTCTGACGTAGAGCGTACCTAACTTGAAATAGGTCCGCGCCCGCACCGGATCCAAGGCGATGGCGCGCAGATAATGTGCCTCGGCGAGCGTCTCGGCGCGCCGTCGCTCCTCGGCCAACCCCAACCCTACATGGGCTTGGGCCTCGCTCGGGTCGAGGGCAAGGGCCTCGCCGAAAGCCGTTGTGGCCGCATCTACTTGGCCAGCTTGCAGCAGGGCGTGGCCTAGGCCTATCCGCGCGCTAGGCCAGTCCGCTCTCAGCGCCACTGCTCGCCTAAACGCCGCGATACCTTCTTGGTACTCGCCGAGACGCTCGGCGTAGATCTGGCCTAGCGCGTAAAATGCCAAACTGTACCCCGTATCAATGCGAGTGGCCTGCCGCAGGGCTGTAATCGCCTCGTAGTAAGCCTTGAGCTTGATGTACGCCAAAGCGAGATTGTAGAACGCCCCGGCATTGTCTGGATCGAGTGCCAGCGCCTGCTGGTACAAATCGCGGCTGTGGGCGTATTCCTCTTGTTCCAAGGCCAAACTGGCCAAGCTACACAACGCACCCACGTGCTCCTCGTCCAGCGACAGGGCGTTGCGGAAGTGGCTTTCGGCCTGCTCGTATAGCCCCTGTTTGCAGGAGATATTTCCCAGCCCAATCCAAGCGTCCACAGTCACCGGATCAATGCTTAGGGCCGTGCGGTAGTGGTGCTCGGACTCTTGGTAGTCGCGCTCTTGCAAGAGCAGATCGGCCAGTTGCCAATGGGCTTCGCTATCCTGCGGATGCCGCTCCAGCCACATTTGGTAGTCGGTCTTGGTCGTGGGGGGCTGGTCGCACGCGACTAGCGTGGCCAGTGCGATCCCCAAGAGAACAGATGGACGGGTACTACCCATCGCTCTGTTAGCGCAATCCGGCGAAGATAGTTACAAACGTGAGGAAATTGGTCTCATCGCCTTGTTGCAACGCCCGGCGTTGCCAGCGCACACCGATCTTGGTAGAAAGTGCGTAGCCCTGATATTCGGAACTGTTGGTGAACTGAGTGGCCAAGGTCAGGGTAGTGAAATCCTCGACAAAGGCCGGCGGCAGAGGATCGGGCTCTTGCTGTAGATTCCGAAAGACCTCCCATTCGACACCCGACTCCGAGACGAGCTGACCGGGGATGAGATCGTACGTCCCGATTAAGAAAAAAATCTCCGATAGCTCATTGCGTCGCAGCGCCAAGGGATCCGTCGGAACTTGGCGGGTGTACTGCTGTTTCCACTTGGGCGAAATGGTGATCCCCGCAAACGGCTCGTAGAAGTACTCCGCTCTCAGAATGGCACCTAAGAAACTCTCGTCGCGATTTTCCTGCGCCTGATCTCCGCGCTGAAAATAATGGTCCCATTTGACTTTACCGGACACGTTCAGCGGCTGCAGACGATGAATAGCAAAATCGAGATACGAAGTGTTAATCATCGTGTTCTGGGCTATCAAGCGGTCCTGCACATCCTGTAGCCCCCCCGCGGAAAAGGGAGACTGTACCCACTGGATCAGCGCGTCGGGAATATCGTCGCGAGCAAAGCGCAAAAATTCCATGAAGCGAAACTTAAAGCCGCGCAATGGCAGATCTTCCTGCCAAGTAAAAATCCCATAGCTCGTCTGGTTCCGCCGGGCACTACCGATCAACCACTCGCGTAGATGCCCGACCATGAGCTTAGAACCGGGCTGCATTTCAGCGCCCACGTAGAAATTGTAGCCCCGGTGGTCGCGTTTGTAGGGATAATCGGGTTCGGTATCGTTTTCGAGGCGGTCTATGACGGTGTTGTTGTTCATGTCGGTGCCAAAGAGAAATTCGGGCGGATCGACATTGTAGCGCAGAAAAGGTTCGACGTAATCGGGCTGCAAATTGTCGTTCTGGTTAAAGTCGTTGACCAAGTCGTTGTTCTCGTCGAGGCCGGGAAATACCTCGACATCCGCGGCGCGGGTCGTCTGCTGCCCCGGTACAAAACCGCCGCCAGTAACGCGCCGCCGCCAGTCCGGAAAGCGGTCTTGATCGTCGTTGTCTTCGACAAATTCATAGGTGAAGTTAAGCTCATCCTCGTAGTCGATAAAACCGCGCTGGTCGGGAATGACCATAGAGGTGCCGTAGTTCGGATCCATGGAGAAGGCCTCGCCATAGGCGAACCACGGATAGCTCAACCGCGAAGCGGTGACGTAAAAAGCCTCGGCGCGATCGGACGCTAGCGCCTGCCTCTTGACGATATTCTGGTTGGGGAACTTGCGGTGGTGGCGGTTGACGTTGAATTCGGAGCGGAGATTGAATCCAGCAAGCTCGGAAACTTCAAACGTAAAACCCATGATTTCATTGGCTGTAGGTAGCCCGTACTGGAAGCGGACCACCTGCTGATTGGAGCCGTCGCTGATATTGCCATTGCTCCGTTTTACCGGCAAGAAGACCGTTTCGCCGGTGAAATTAGTCTGCATATTAGAAGTTACCTCTATGCGAAAATCATTGGTTACTACCAGCTCGATATCGATCTTGCCGGCTTCTTTAAAATCGCCGATCTGGTCCTTTACGCCCGGGACAAAATCGCGTTCGATGTCGTAACTAAGCGTCAGCACATCGCCACCGTTAGCTTCGAGCAGACCCTGGCGCCGCGTCCCTCCGTCAATCGAAGGTTTTATCTCCGGGTGCTCGACATCGTCGATGAAGATCCGTTCGCGGAACAGCAGCGCACCGCCGGTGTTGTCTTCGGGCGAATCGTCGCTGAGGCGGACGACGATGCGGCGGACGTTTTCCGCGTTCAAGCGCCCCCCCAAGACGCCCTTGAGGGAATTCTCCTCGACGCTTAAGCGGCTGTTCCCGTGGTTGGCATTGACGTACGTCAATCCGAGTGTGGCGAAATCGCCGACCTGGGCGACTCCGCGCAAGCCGTACAAATTGGTGAAGACCGTCTCTCTCGCTTCGGAGATTTCGCTGTCGAGACGCTGAACGGCCGGATTGTCAATGCGCGAAGCAATGAGGGTCAAGGCGTATTTGTCGGACTGCATATCCCACTGGATGCCGTCGAAGAGCGGCTTCGAGAAGGTCATCGGCGTAAGCGTGGTCCGCAGTTGTTCGCCGACGGTCAGTGCGGTGTAGAATTGCCCTTTGGAAGCAGAGGATATCAGGACGCGGTTGAACCAACTATTGAAGCGGGGATTTTTGAAAATGCTGCTGCCAAAATCGAGCGGGTGTTCCTGACGCCAGTCGTAGATGCGCCAACCCCGGGTGATATAGTTGCCGTACAAATCGTAATAGCGATCTCCTTCCAAGAAGAGATTGACGTAGCGTTGGTAGTTGTCCCGGGCGTAGTTGGTGTACTCGTAGGTCTTCCAACCATAGAGATAAAAGAGCGTCTGGGGCACGTACCATTTTCGCAGCGCCGGACTCAGCGACTCAAAATCGACCGGCGTTCCCGTTGCTCGGTACGGATTGAAGAATCCGCTCTGCAAGTCGGCCTTGAGCTCCAGTGGCAAGAGGGCGAGCAAGACAAAAGACCAAATGGCTTTATTCATTGCGCTGATTTCCCGTGCGATAGCGGTTTGCATTCAACCTCAGTACACGACAGTAGAGGTGGTCTGAGATACTTCGCTACGCTCAGCATGACAAGCGGGTGCGCTGCTTTTCAGTGTCATGCTGAGCGCAGCGGAGTCGAAGCATCCCATACCTCGATGCCCTGCCTAACGGTACGGTCGTGTACTGAGCTCGACTAATAAACCAGATGGACGACGCGCTGTCGCCGCTCCGTTGCAGTGTCGGTCTCTACCTTGGCGTCCAGAATGTAGATACCGGGGGGCAACAATAGACCACTCTCATCCCGACCATCCCACAGATAGTGTGTTTGATCCATCTGTTCGGTGCTAGCGACCAGTGCGCCACTCAAATCGTAAATCGCGAGCTTGGGCTGGGCGGTGGTTTTTACCACTAGCAGACGTAGCTGTAGTCTGTCGTTGATGCCGTCTCCATTGGGTGTGACCATCGCCGAGGACACCTCCAATGCGCGGATGAGGTGCTCCTCTTGGGCGATCTCGGGCACGAACACCGTCAAAGCCCCCTGGTCTTCCGGCTGGATCCCCTGGCGAATATCGGGCTGCGTCGTAGAGCTTACCCAAGCGTCGAAAGCAGCAGCATCGGCCAACAGGCGCAGCGGCAGGTTGACTTCGATGCTGTCCCCGCGGACCTGTTCGGGCAAGTCGATCACAACCGAATCTCCGCTGGTCTCCCACTGCAACGGTTCAACCCGGCGATCCCCTATCCGCAATTGTACTTCGCCTTCGAGGGGATTCGGCAAATCGAACAAGAGGCGGTTGAAACCCCGATCGGTCGGCCTAGTGCGACCTCCGATGCGGAAGGTAAAAACCGTCAGCGAATCGAGGGCTGCTTCGCGTGGGAAGACGCTGGCGAAAACCCCGCCGCCGATGAGCGGATCGTCGAAGTCGAGGGCAATCTCGCGCAGCATCGGTGCCACCTGGGGATCTTCGGTCTGCAGGCGCACCTCCATTTGGACGAACTTTCTCGGCGTGGGCGAGCGGAAGACTTCCCCGGACTCCTTATAAGCCGAACTCCACGCACTCCAGTCGGCACCGGCTTTCGCCACTTTTACTTCGGGCAATTTCTGGCTGGCCGGTAGTTTGTCCCAACGTCCTTTGGGAACTTCGCGACCATTTTTGTCGTAATAGAATATCTCTTCGTCCAGCGTATTGCCGGTGCGCGTGCGAATCTCTATGCGCGTCTCATCCGTTGTCTCCGCCTCCCAGCGCATTCGGCGCAGGCTTTTGGCTCCAGCCAGATCGATGAAATTCGAGGTCATCACCACCTCGGCCGGATGGCCTGCGCCGTAGAGAAAAATCTCGAACAAATGAAAAACGGTTGACCTGTTGACGGGAGCTTCATGGTGATAGAACAAATAGCGCACCTTGCGAGCGGGAAAGCGGAAATCAAAATTGCGGTTTCTCGTGCCCGCGCTGCTCAGCGTTTCGTTATTGACAAAGCTAAGCAACTGGTAATCGACGGGACTCTGAAGCCGCTCTTCCCCTTGCGTGGGGATCGGCGTGCCGTCCGAGGTCAACAATTCAAAACTGGACTGATTCCTGTACGCATTCACCCCCAGCGTGGCAAACCCCGGCGGCGGCTCCACCATCGTTAATTGATCAATCCAGAAGGTAGCTCCCAAATCCCATTCAAACCAATCGCCTTTATCGCGCCAGTCGAGGTCCCCCCGCGAGGTCAAGGTCCACCACGTGGCTGCGGTACCGTCCATGATATTGGCGATAGTGCGCGGGTCGCGCCCAGTCCGTATGGTACCTCCCCGCTCGATCGTCCCCGGAGCAATATTGTCACCTATGGCCTCGACCTCGACGGCTGCCAGCGCCGCATCCATACTCTTAGCGTGAGCGACGACGCGCACGTACTGAATGGACATATACTCTAAGGTATCGCTGGTCGCCAAATACTCACCGGTGGCGTTGCCCAACTCCGGCGTTACCAAGTCGTACTCTATCACGGTCTCCCGACTGGGCTGGGTCGTGCCGCCCACCCGGTCGTAACGGAAGACGTCTTGGCCGGTGAGAAAAGGCGTCCCTTCGGTGACGAAAACGGAAAACTCGCGCAGGGGCCGCGCCCCCTCGGTATCGGGAAAGGTCAGCCGAATCTTTTTCGCTTGGACGAGGCGGCCTAAATCGATTTCAACCCACCAATCGTCGAGCGGGGCCTCTTGGCTAGGTTGCCACCAAGTAGTGGCAGCGCCATCGAGAATATGGGCAGCTTGGTCAATGTGAGTTCCCGCACTGCGTATTCCTCCCTGCACCTCTTTCCCCTTGGCATTTGGATGGAAGAATTCGGCCGCATCGGCGACGGCGTCTATATTGCGCCGGAAGTGTCTCAGGGCCACGCTGCCATCTACCGCCAACGATAGCACCCCTTGTGGAAAAGTCCATTGCTGCCACTGGTCTTGGCTGTTTATGAGCAGCGTTCCGGCACTCGTTTCCCCTATCGAAAAGAGTACCAACAGTGTTAGCAAGTATATCCGTCGCAACATGCTATCCTCGGATGCTCAATACGCGACCGACACCGAACGAAATTGCTCTGCTGCTTGCTTGTCCGCATCTACCTTTATGTGCAAAAGATAGATGCCGGGAGGGACCAGCGCCCCTTGGTCGTCGCGCCCATCCCATTGCTCAGTGTAAAAACCCTTGTTGAATTTCCCGCGCACCAAAGCCCTGACCCGCTGGCCTGTAAGCGTATAGACTCCGATCTCAGTGGCGGTATCTTCCACGCCCAGTAACGTAAATGCGATATCGAGTTCGTCATTGATGCGGTCGCCGTTGGGCGTCAGGAACGACGAGTCCAACGCAATCTCGGAAAGCGCTTCTATGGAGGTCCCCGTAGCGAAGACGCGGATGTCGTCGCTATGGAGCTCTGCACTCGCGTCGCCCGGATCGATCGACTGGGGCAGGTTTTCCCCCGTCAGTTCCAACACCTCGCCGAGAAAGTAGGTAGTAAAATCCAACAAAGCCGTGCGAAAGGTCAGCCGCAGATGCTCCTCGCCATCGGCGCGTACTACTTTATGCGAGGGGAAATACACGGCTAAAACCCCATCGGCGAAACGGACGCTGTCGGGAACTACTTCCGCTAGCGGCTGTCCAATCTCCAGCTTGACGAACTCGGCTTCAGCTACAGTATTGAGTTTAATCGCATCAAAGCCTAGCTGACCGTCGGTGCCGAAACTAGCCAAGACGTCGTAGATAAATGTTGTCTCCTGACCTACCGGCGCTTCGGGCACCCGGTCTCCTCCCCCAGCCAAACCTATCTCGCCGATGAGGGATTCCACAAGGAGCGGCGAGTACTCAATCGCCACGGATTTCACCCGACCGAAAGTGTGGAAGTCCTCAGCTATCATATTGAACTGAAGCTGCATATAGCGCCGTGCATCCGGCGAACGGAGCAACTGGCCGGAAAGGTCGTAGGGCGTTGACCAGAAACTCCAGTTTTGCTCGTCGAGCTTGATCGACGATTTGTCACCAGGGCGATTGCCTTGGACAAAGGGCGATTTCTCCAGCGCTTTGTTGTAAACCGCTTCCTCTACTTGCCGTTCCGCACCTATGTCGCTGATGATGTAGTACGCCTTCGGGGTATCGTCCCTGCCAGTGCGCGTTTCTAACACCAAGCTAATAGGCGCGTCCGGGGCTGGCATGGGTTCTGGTTCGCCTGGCGTTTTGCGGAACTTTTCGAACTCCCAGAAGATGCGCCCGAAATTCACCGGCGCTCCCAAGTCGATAACCGCTGTGCGATAACTAGTCTCCGGCGCAAAACCCTCGCCGTACACCTCAATCTCGCTCAGCATGTACACCTGTGCGATCAGATTAAAGGCAATGCGCAAAAAACGCAGAGTCTGCGCGGGGAAACGGACATCTATAACGCGGTCGGAGTTGACAAAGGTGCGCGATAGTACCTGTTCTAATGTGCGAGGTCTGTCTTCTTCGCTGAGCAGGAGAAAATCCACCGATTCTCTGGCACCCGATATTTCATAGGCCCGGGGGAAGCGCTGCTTTCTCAAGCCTCCGCCTTCGTCCAGTCCGGTAGCTGGAGGATAGAATACCACGCGGTTTATGGGAATGGGAAACGCAAAGTCAAACGTATATATATCTTCCCGGCGACCCCCACCCACTACAGACCAGCGCAGCTTGGTCACCGTAGCGAGATCCCCGTCGATGACCTGAAAGGGTGCCGTGTGATAGAGGGGCAGAATACTGGTCCAGAAACGAGGCGTTACCCCCAATTCAAAATCGTCCCTTTTGGGTTGCTTGCCTAGCTGCCAAGTGCTGCCCAAAATCGTGGTGTATTCGCCGGTTTCCGTGCGAGGGCCTGCGATGATATTCTGCTGCGGCAAGAGTTCGAGGGGCTGCAGAGTACCATCAACTGGGGCCGTCTCCAAGCCTACTACTCGCTCACCCAGTTCATTCCATGGGACCCCGCCCTGTCCGAGGACCAAGGTATGGATCTCGGCCCGCAGCGACTCGATGCCGCTCAACAACACCGCAGCAACGGCAATGAAAGTAATTTTCATTCGTCCAAACTCTGGGTCGCAATCCCCGTATCGGTAGGGGGCGGTTTGCAAACCGCCCCCTACAAATTCGGCGCATAGGCGACAGAATATACGGCAGAACGACGGTGCTATAAACCCCTCGCGATCGGGGGAAACCGCTTGTCACGGTTGATGTCCTGCCCTAGAATTAAAATTCACTCACCCTCGACACAAACTA
Organism: Gemmatimonadota bacterium; assembly: GCA_028875335.1. Next base: position 2,548 of record JAPPEF010000185.1, on the reverse strand, counting down.
GCGAAAAGATGACTAACGCCACGCACGCCCTACTACTTCCCAACCAAGTCGACGAAGCCCTCGCCACGCACTTTGCCGAACTCGGCGTCGGCACAATCGCCGCCTACAAGCTCTGGTGCCACCGACACGGCCTGAGCACAACGTTAGATAAGACGCCGCAAGAGCGGGCCGCAGAACGAGCGCTTTTCGCCTCATTGCAGCCCTCAGTAGATCCAGCAGCGAGCAAAGAGCACGACCCGCGCCGCGCCGCATTAATCAACCGGCTGTTCAACGGCGAACTAGAAGGTGAAAAGCTCAACGACCTGCTCTCGCGGCTGCGCGTCGAACGCAATGCGCTGGCTGACAATCTAGACGCCCAAAAGGCCCTAGGACAGCTGGTGCTGCACGTCGAAAAATACGGCCACTTGTTGCGGCCCATGCCCGTGCTCAAGCGCCTCGGTGCCAATCGCGCCAACACCTATATCGCCGCCTTGGGGCAGCTTGCGCGGCACCACCGCGACTGGCTGCGGCCGGTGGAGGTGTGGCGGCCCGACACGGCCAAGGAGCGGCCGCAATTCCAGTCGCTGGCACGACACCTGCTCGCCCGCTACGAGGTTCCCGCGCCCATGGACACCGCTTGGCTCCAAGGGCATACCGCGGAAGCCTATCAACAACAAGAGTGGTTCAAGCATGTAGCCGGCGGCCAAAACTTGCGTACCGCCGATGTGCCCATGAAAATCACTAAGCGCATGGCACATATCTTCATGCAGATGAACCATCCACACCATACCCTGCTTCAGGCGCTGCGCATGGCCCAAGTGGAGGCGCTCGACGGCGATTCTCACGTCTCTTGGTACGTAGCCGCCACGCCGCTGGGCGACTCGTTGGAAAACGAAGACTTCTGGATCTCAGTCGTCCACTTCTACGTCAACAACTACCCCATGCTACACCGGACCTACTTCCTGCCGGTCTACGACTTCATCCGTCACCAGAAGTACCTGCCCCAGCAGATTGCGCAACCCGACGGCACCCAAATCACAGGACCGCCGCCGCAACCCAACTTCTGCATGAAGGGCCGCAGCGCCGCCAAGCTACTCAACCAAGTGGATCAGTGGCATGAGACGTTGTCGGGAGAAGAAGACGTGCCGCTCAAGACGTGGGCGGCTACGGGTCTGGCTGGTTTCCGCCTCGAAGAATACGACGGGCAACTCAAGTGCAACCTAGTCTGGACTATCGCCGAACTCTGCACCTCGCAGCAGCTCCAGACCGAAGGCCGCATCATGGGCCACTGCGTTTTTTCCTACACCGACCAGTGCCTTGCTGGCGACACTTCGATCTGGTCGCTGCGGGCGCTCAACGCCGACGCCGAAGAGCCCCTCGAAAAGCGCGTCCTCACCATCGCCGTTGACAACCGCCAGCGGGCCGTCACCCAAGCCCGAGGCAAATTCAACATGGCACTCAATCAGCGGGAACGGCTAGAGAAAAGACGCCGGGCCGGTTCTCTATACGTGCATTTGTTGCGTGAGTCGGCGCGGATTTTGCGCTTGTGGAGCGATAAGGTGGGATTGGTGAATAAGAGCACGTGAGCACATCTACAACTTGAAGAAAAGCGTCCCCATCATCGACAGCCAAGTGGTGAGGACTAAACCGATAACTAAGTTGAATTTGCCGTTGAAGTCGCGGCGTATTTCGCGTGTTTCGACTTCAATTTTGTTATCGAGACTATCGAGTTTGCCTTCGACTTTGTGGTCGAGAGCGTCGATCTTGGCTTCGGTCTTGGCTTCAAGAGCGTCGATCTTAGACTCGAGTTTGGTACTGTTTTCGCGCACATCCGTCTCGATGAGACTTAGGCGATGGTCAATTTGCTGCAAAACATCGCGGGTAGTGAGCTCGGGAGAGGATTGTGGGGTGGACATGTGAGTATCCTTTGGTATCGGGTCAAAGATAATTGGCTACATGGCGTATGCAAAATGCAGACCAATCGACTTAAATCATCCCCTACTCTGGACGATGGCTCTTTGTTCGGCGACGCAGTGTAGTGTAGGAGAAACAGCCGTGTTGCGATTGCGCTACAGCTCAAAGTGTCGGCCATCGCGCATCTGAATAGCGATTACTCTTGGATTTTGCGCTTGTGGACGATAAAGTGGGATTAGTGCAGAAGGATGTGTAGGGACGGTTCACGCTCCGCACCGTCCCATCGGCGATCGTTGAATTCAATACGCCACACTGAGCGTCCTAGCCAACACCTCTTCCCCCGATTCAGTCTCAGCAGCAATGAGCGCGATATAAGCCCCCGGAGGCACCAGCTCACCAGTCGCATCGCGGCCATTCCAAGTATGCTCGTAGGCTCCGGCGGACAAGGCGTCAAAAAATAGCTGACGCACCCGGCGTCCAGCCAAATCGTAGATGCCGATGGAAAAATCGACTTCCTGCACCAGACGCAGGACTTGAAAAACAATGCGACTCTCTTCGTTGACGCCATCCCCATTGGGCGTACATACCGCCGGTACGACTTGCATCGCGGATAAAATCCCACCCCCTGCGGCATTGGAGAAAAAGACCCGGTTGG
>JAPPEF010000366.1 GCA_028875335.1 Gemmatimonadota bacterium | reverse complement strand
TGCTCGGCAGCGCCACGCCCGCGCAGCGGTCCGCGTATGCCATTGCCGTCGGGCTGGCTCAGCGGGGGTTAGTGCGATGATCCGCGTCGATCTTCTCGACCGCCAGCGGCGGTGGTCTTGGTCAAAAGCCTTGCTTTCGATCTTGGTCGTCTGTGGAGGACTATACGGAATCCACCAGTTCTCCCCCGCGCTAGTGAGGCCGCTTTTCAACACGGGTTCTGACCTCATTTCCAAGGCGCAGCAAGAACTCGCACCCAAGACCACGCCGAGTCCAGCAGCTCAGCAAGAGACCACGCCTAAGCCCGTAGCACAGCAAGAAAATACCACGCCGAGTCCCGTAGTTCAGCAAGAGACCACGCCTGAACCCACGGCACAGCAAGAAACCACACCAAGCCCGGTACAAGAGACCACGCCTAAGCCCGTAGCACAGCAAGAAAATACCACGCCGAGTCCCGTAGTTCAGCAAGAGACCACGCCTGAACCCACGGCACAGCAAGAAACCACGCCTGAACCCGTGGCGCAGCAAGAAAATACCACGCCTAGCCCGGTGCAAGAGACCACGCCTAAGCCCGTAGCACAGCAAGAAAATACCACGCCTAAGCCCGTAGTTCAGCAAGAAATCACGCCTGAACCCGTGGCGCAGCAAGAAACCACGCCGAGCCCGGTGCAAGAGGTCACGCCGAGTCCCGCAGTCCAGCAAGAGAACACACCTGAACCCCAAGAAACCACACCAAGTCCGGGGCAAGACCCACCAAGTCCCGCAGCCGAACAAGAGACCACGCCTAAGCCTGTGGCACAGCAGGAAGCTACGCCTAGCTCCATAGTTCAGCGAGAAACCACACCCCGTCCCACCTCGACCCCAACGCCGCCCCAAGACCCCTCATCCCAGCGCAACACGGCCTGCCACCAAGTCATGCGGATCAACGAAAAGGTCTCCGCCGGGATTCGCGTGTCTTCGCTAAACTGCAATTCGAGGGGGGAGTACTGGCTGGAGGGAACCAGCCCCTCGAACAAAGTATTGCGCATGTTCAGGCTTAGCTTGCAAGCGTTGCCATCGCGGATTTCGTTTTCGACTTGGTGGGAAGAGCGCACGCTGCGCTTTTCAATCCAAGGCCGCTTTGTCGATCAGGACGCTCCTCCACTGGCCCCCCTCTCGTCTAGCCAAGCGGAGCAATTCTTCAGCAAGGTGATCCGCTGGGCCGATGCGAGCGGCCTAGACAGCCTGTCGATCCAAGAGCCTATCCATAGGTCCATGTCGCCGGCGCGCACTCACCAGCGGCAAAAATTGCGAGGGCTTGGATCCCCTCAGCAAATCGACGCCTTCTTGCAGCAGTTGCAACAGGCCGAGGAGGTCGCGACTCTCGGTGAGATTTTGCTCATGCCCGTCAAAAGCGACGAAAACGGCTGGGTTCAAGCGCGGCTCTACGCGGCCGTGGACATCATTGTGGAAGGACCCTGATGAACAGCTTTGCAGACGCAGCCATTTATCCCGGCAGCTTCGACCCCATTACCTTTGGCCATCTAAACATCCTAGAGCGGGCCTTGGGCATCTTCTCCCAAGTCACCCTGTTGGTGGCGATCAATCCCAACAAAAAGCCGCTCTTTTCGCTAGCGGAGAGCCGGGCGATGATCTCCGAGGCCATTAGCGACTGGCCTCAAGCCAAGGTCGATTTCCACGACGGCCTGACCGTTGACTATGCGCGGCAGCACAACATCCGCACGGCCGTGCGGGGCCTGCGGGCCGTAACCGACTTTGAGCACGAGTTCGCCATGGCTTTGACCAATCGTTCACTGTGGCCGGAGTTCGACACGGTCTTTCTAATGACCAAGGCCGAGTACATGTATCTCAGTTCGTCGGTCGTGCGCGAAGTGGCGCAAATGGGCGGGCAGTTGAACCAGTTCGTGCCGCCTTGTATCGAGCGACGCCTGCGGGAGAAATTCCAAAATGCCTGAGTCCCAGCGCGAAGTGCAGGCGCTGCTCGCGCTGAGCCAAGCCGAGCCGCCTAGGCGCGTGCGGCGCTTACTCGACCATTTCGGCTCGGCGCAAGAGGCCCTCACCGCCGCAAATTGGACTGCGGCCGTAGGGGCCAGCGCGCCCGAGCAGCGGCCGACGCAGGCCGACTTTGCTTGGGCCGCCGAGCAGTGGCAACGGCTTTGCGCGGCGGGCGGACGCTGCCTAGCCCCAGCAGACGCGGACTATCCCCAACTACTGGCCCAAATCGCCGCGCCACCACCCGTGCTGTTTGCGCTGGGACCGGACGATTTGTCCCCTCCTACCGTGGCCATCGTCGGCTCGCGCAAGGCATCGGACAGCGGCAAGCTGATCGCCGCCGAGCTGGCCCGCGGGCTGATAGCTCAAGGCATCTGCATCGTCAGCGGCATGGCTTTCGGCATCGACGCAGCCGCCCATGAGGCCGCGCTCGCGGCCGGGGGACGCACCATCGCCGTGTTGGGCTGCGGGGCCGACGTGCCCTATCCCCGCACTCACACTCCACTCTACCGCCAAATCCGCGAACGGGGGGCCATCGTCTCCGAGTTTGCTTGGGGGGCACAGCCGGAGCGGGGAGCCTTCCCGCGCCGCAACCGCATCATCAGCGGTCTGAGTCTAGGAGTGATCATCGTCGAGGCTCCGCAAAAGAGCGGGGCGCTGATTACGGTCCAACACGCCTTGGAGCAAAACCGCGAGGTCTTCGCTGTGCCCGGGGACGTGCGCTCGGGCCGCAACGCAGGCTGCCATCAACTCATCAAAGACGGGGCGAAGTTGGTCGAGGACGTGGAGGACGTGCTAGAGGAATTGACCATGTGGGCGTCACCGCACCCGCAAAGCGCGCCCGTGCCCGCGCCCACTCTTCCTCCAGAGGACGAGAGCGTCTATGCCCTGCTGTCGCGCCAACCCCGGCACATTGACGAACTCGCCCAAGACAGCGCCCTGCCGCCCGCGACTCTGCTCGATGTGCTGCTGAGGTTGGAACTCGACGGGCTAGTAGATCAACTCGCGGGCAAGCGATTTTTGCGTCGCGCAGGGTAATCCCATCCAGTCACCGGCACACAGTTGGCGCAGCTAGTCGTCCGAGTCCCCTATCTGCAACGGTTCATCGCGGTGGGATTTGTCTTGGAAAAAAGGCCGCGCCAAACGCCACAACACGTACGCTCCGGCGAGCGCGGCAATGGCGATGGCCACTGGCGTTTGCCAGTCCATTTCAAAATCCCAGAGCCGTGCCGACTTGGTAGGTCGCCAGCGCGCCGATATAAGCGAGGGTTGTCATATAGCCAAAGCTGAACAGAGACCAGCCATAGGAGCCGGTCTCTTTTTTGATGACGACCAAGGTCGATAGACACTGAGCGCAGAGGGCAAAGAAAACCATGATCGACAGCGCCACTGCCAAGGTGTAAATCGGGCGGCCATCCGACCACGTAGCAGCGGCCAAGGTCGCGCGCAGGCTCTCGGAGCCTTCGTCTTCGCCCGCGCCGAGGCTATAAATGGTGCCCAAGGCCGAGATGATGACTTCGCGGGCCGGGAAAGAGGCGATAACTGCCATGCCAATGCGCCAATCCCATCCCAAAGGACGCACAGCCGGCGCGACCCAGTGTCCGGCTTGGCCCAGATAGCTGTTTTCTACCAGCTCGGCCGCTTGGCGCTTTGCCAAGGAGTCGAGGGCTGCGGGCGCGACCGCTTGGCGCTCGATTTGGTGGCGCTCGACCACGGCTTCCGAGCGCGGGAAATACGCCAGCGCCCACATCGCAATCGTCGTCGCCAAGATGAGGCTGCCAGCGCGGACGACAAAGGCCCGGCTACTGTGGTACACGCGCAGCATCACTGTGCGCAGGTCGGGCGTCTTATACGAAGGCAACTCCAGCAAAAAGGGCGGAGGATCGCCCTTGAGCAAGGTCCGCTTGAGCAACCAAGCCACCGGGATGGCGACGAGAGCGCCGAGGCAATAGAAGGCGAACAGAGTCAGTGCCTGTAAGCCGATGATTCCACCCAACAACGAGCGGTCTGGGACAAAGGTCCCGATGAAGAGCACGTACACTGGCAGACGCGCCGAACAACTCATCAGCGGCGCGACCAAGATGGTGGCAAAGCGGTCGCGCCGGTCTTCAATGGTGCGGGTGGCCATGATGCCCGGGACGGCGCAGGCAAAGCTGGACAGCAGGGGCATGAAGGCCGTGCCAGACAGCCCCACGCGGGTGAGCAGCCGATCCATCAACAACGCAGCTCGCGCCATGTAGCCACTGTCTTCGAGCAAGGCAATAAAAAAGAACAAGATGGCGATCTGCGGCAGGAAGATGAGCACGCCGCCGACGCCAGCGATGAGGCCATCGACGACGAGGCTTTGCAGGGCACCGGGGGGTATGAGCGCAGCGGCGCGGTCGCCGCAGGCGGCAAAGAGCGCGTCAATGCCATCCATCAGCGGCCCCGACCAAGTGTAAATAGCTTCAAAGACCAAGACGTTGACCAGCACAAAAATCGCCACGCCTAAGAGGCGGTGCGCGAGAATGCGGTCGGCCCGATCCGAGCGGCGGCCCTCTAGGCGGCTGGGCTGGTCAATCGCCTGCGCGAGCAGACCGTCGATCCAAGCATAGCGGGCGTTGCTTTCCAACTCGGACAGAGAATCCGCGCAGGCCGTGCGCAGGCCGCGCAAGCGGTCCGCGATGCCATCACCAGCGGACGCCAACAAGCGGCGCTCGGCATACCCATCTTCATCGACTAGAGCGCGCAGGGCCTCTACTGAGGAGAGCGGCCCAGAGACCGCGGCCTGTAGTTCGGCGGTGGCGCGCTGGAGTTGATCGGGCAGTTCCACCCGCTGCGGCCGCGCAGGCGCTGGATCCGCATTCAGAGCCGCCAAAGTGCGTCGCAGTTCATCCAACCCCTGCCGGCGGTGGGCGAGGACGGACACTACCGGCACGCCGAGCGCCTCAGACAGGGCACTGGCGTCGATGCGCATGCCCCGCCGGATTGCTATGTCCCCCATATTGAGGGCCACGACCAAGGGCACATCTATTTCCGCGAGTTGGGAGACCAAGTAGAGGTTGCGCCGCAGGTTGCTGGCATCGACGACCGCCAAGATGCCATCTATGGGCGGCGCGTCCTGCTGTTGGCCCAAGAGCACGTCAATGGCCAGCATCTCGTCGGGCGAGTGCGCGGCGAGGCTATAGGCACCGGGCAGGTCAATCAGGTCTAGCGCATCTTCCCCATCCAGCGTCACGGTCCCCACTTTATGTTCTACGGTGACGCCCGGGTAGTTACCAGCGCGCTGTGTAAGGCCGGTCAGGGCATTAAAAAGCGTGGTCTTGCCCGTATTGGGATTGCCAATAAGTGCGAGGGTCCGCACACAGGACCTGCTGAGGAGAAAAAACTAGGGGACTAGGCGGATGGCGGCAGCATCCCTGCGCCGGAGCGCGAGGCGGGTCTGTCCTATCTGGACGATGAGCGCGGTCCCAGAGCGCAACACGCGCAAGTGTTCACCGGGCAAAAAGCCCAATTCGCGCAGGCGGGCGGCCAAGCGCGCAGGGGCCGAGACTTCGGCGACGACGGCTTCGCCGTGCCGAGGCAACTGCGACAAGTCGAGGGGGGCGGGGGCGTCTGAGGTGCAGGGCGTTTTGCGAAGTTCCACGCGATAGCTCCGGCTAGATTGGGCAGAAATTAGATTGACTAAATAATTGTTTAAGCCGTCAATGGGCTGTTCTGTATGTCAAACTTCTGTAAATATAGTCAATCAGCGAGCGATACGTCAATGTATTTTTAATATTAAATTTCTATCTACGAGAAAGAGAGGCAGCTATGACAAAATGGATTATAGGGACAATGTTACTCGGCGCGGCCCAAACAGGTGCGGTGGATTTTTACGCGCATTGGGCCGACGGGAAGGCCGAGATCTCTAGCTACGAGGTAATTCAGCCGCGCTACGGCGAGCTGCGGCAGGGGTACGGAGTGATGATTTTCGTGACCGAGAGTCTGCACCGGCAAACCTTTATCAAGGCCGATTCGCCGACGCCAGAGGCCGACCAATTCTACGCGCTCAAGCTCAACCACATTCTCAACTTTACGACCGGGATATACGACTATTCGGTGATGACTTCGGTTTTCAGCCAAGTGGCGGGCGAGCGGCATCCCTTTGAGCTGCGGCGCATTTCGTTCAGTGCGCAAGAGTGGTGCGGGCAGGTCTTTGACGAGGCCCTGTTCAGCGACGGGCAGATTGACGGGCACATCAGCAGCTATTTTGCCAGTGAGGGCCGGGGGGCCTATCAGCTAAAGCAGCCGGATCACTTTGCGAGCGAGGACCATCTACTGATCCGCATTCGAGAGTTGCAAGGGCCGTTCATGGACCTAGGCGAAATGCGGGAGGTGGAGGTACTGCCGAGCTTTTGGCAGCTTCGGCAGGCGCATCAGCCCCATGCGACCGTGGCCGGGCAGATCCACAAGGCCGCCGAGGAGCAGATTGAGACAGCAATCGGCACGCTAGCCAGCGTGCGATGGGACCTGCACATCGGCCAGCGGCAGCGGACACTGTGGACGGAAAAAGCCTATCCGCATCGGATTCTGCGCTGGGAGGACAGCGATGGGGGACGCGGCGAATTGATGCAGACGATCCGAGTGCCTTACTGGCAGTTGCAAGCCGACGCAGACGAGGTGTACCGGCAAGAACTGGGCATTCCTTAACGTAATTTCCTACTTTAAGGTCTTGACGTTCCATCCCTGCGTGTCTCTACTTGAAGGACTCATCATGCTACTCGTCTTGTTTGCTGTCGCCCTATTGACCGCGCCCGTAGCGGCGCAACAGGCCCCGCCGTAGGCTATGAAGCAAAGCCCTACCCTTGAGCTTGTCTAATGTCTGCGCCGCATATCTTTAAGGTAGGTCTGCGCCGATTCCAAGTTCGGATCCAAAGATAGGGCGCGTTCGAGGTTCTCAATCGCCTCGTCGGTGCGGCCTAGGTAGAAAAGCGAGGCGGCCATGTTGGTGTGGTTTTGCGCCTTGGCGTAACCAATATCGATCAGAATCCGATACAGATCGAGCGCCTCCTCGTAACGCTTCTGCCAGAACCGCACAAAGGCTAAGCGATCAAGCGCTTCCGTGTTGTGCGGTTCGACTAGCAGGGCGCGTTCGTACTGCTCCGCTGCAACTTTGGTCCGCCCCAGTTCCTGCGATGCCTGACCCATGAGGACATGAAGTCTAGCCGCCATCGGCAGGTCCGATTGCAGAGAGATGGCCTGTGTCAACGACGCGAGCGCTTCCTCATAGCGCTCCAATTGGAATAGCGCATCGCCCATGCCGGCATAGGCCAGCGCGTGCTCGGGGTCAATTTCGAGCACTACGCGGTACGACGCGATGGCTTCCTCATGGTGCCCCTGTTTCCTCAAGATCTCGCCCAAAGAATAGTAATGTGCGTCAGCTAAATATGGGCGCTGTTCCACCGCGATGCGGGCGGCAGCACGGGCTTCCTCCGCACGGTCCTCCTCGGCCAACAACAAGGCCAGACTGAGATGTGCCCCTCGCGCCTCGGGATTGAAAGAGACGATGTGGCTGAAGAGACTGATCTCGTCCCGGTAGATGCCCGCCTGCTGCCAAGTCATCACTCCGAAGAGCGCCAAAACGACCACTGCGAGGCCACACGCGCCCATCCTGAAAGAATTCGCTAGCCTACCCACGCCGTGAACGGCACTACCGATGAGTACCGCCATCACGCCGATGCCGGCCAGATACTGAAAGCGATCAGCGACGAGGGAAAACTGCATGTAGCCGTAATCCACAAAACCAAGCACTGGCGACAGCGTCACGGCAAAGAACGCCACCCCGGCCAGTGGCCCACGGCCCAAGCGCTCCCGGCCGAACCAGAGCAGCGCCGCAACCGCGATACAGGCAACAACATAGACCCAGGCCAGCGGGTCGCTGATGCCGATATCCCATAGCGGATAAATCACAGCCAGTTCGGTCGGCCACAGCAACTTGCCGGCATAGAACCACAAGGCACGCGCCGCGATGAGCACTCGCTCGATCGGCGAGTAGCCCAGCGAAAGCAGCTCCCGGGAGGTGTAAAACGACAGGTCTGCGGCCGTGATGCACAGCGCGACTAGGAAAAACGGCATCAATCGAATCAGGTCGCTCTGCGTTACGCGGCCCCACTGCCACCAGTGATAGATCAGCAGGGTTGCTGGCAGGGTGACCACAATGGACTTGCTCAACAAACCAGCCACGAACAGCACTAGGACGAGGATATAGCGTTCCCGTCGAGGCTCTTCCACAAATCGGATCCAGCCCAGCACCGCGGTCAGATAGAACAGGGCCGAGAGCACATCCTTGCGCTCGATGATCCAAGCGACCGATTCGACGTGCAGGGGATGGACGGCAAACACCGCGGCAACCAACCAAGCACCGGGCACACAAAGCCGCAGCAGCAGGCGCCACAGTAGCGTCGTGTTGGCGAAGTGCAGCAGAATGTTGACGACGTGATAGCCGGTCGGAGCCAACCCCCATAGCTTGTGTTCCAGCCAGAAGGTAGAGTACGTCAGCGGCCAATAATGGCCTTCCCCAACGTCTCCTTGCAAATAGGCACTGCCGGGAGCAAACCACAACTCCGCAATGCCGTCTCAGTCTCGAATGGCCGTCAACGTCGTCACTATCCTATCGTCCCAGACGAAACCGGCTTGGGTAGCGGGAAAATAGCTGACGGCGACCAGCAGAGCGAGAACCAAGAGAGCCAGATTATTCTTCCTCTTGGTCATTCCTCATCCTCCACTATCGCCATCGCCAAACTCAATGATCACAGACGGCTTCCCCTCGGTAGCGTTCCGGTTACTCATCGGCATAGAACGGCAACTGCATCGTCTTGTCAAACTGTGGAAACGCTCGGTTGATGCTGCGGATGAAACTCTCCCAATTAGGCGAGGCTTTCATGAGTGCGATTACAGCGGCTAGATGCTCTTTTAACTTGGGGTTCCCAATATCAGGTGTGAACCATTGGTGATGTCTATTACGCCGTGCACCGCTAGGTAGTGTTGGGTTGATCCGCTTGAGTTATTGAAGGGAACCGCGCCCACGCTGGTGAATAGCAGCACGCCGAGTGCCAGCGCGCCGGCAATGGTTGGTCTAACCCTTGTGGGTATTGTGCGTCCTGCTACCGATTTCCAAGGCGTCGGTTATAGCCGCGAAAATGCTATCGGAATCGAGACCGCCGCGTGTCCGCAAATAGTGTTGATCGCCAGACACGCCTTTTGTGCTGCCCTCCGGCAGGCTGAACGGCAACAGCACGGCGCGATTTCCAAACAGTTGTGCGAGACAAGACGCCACTGCTTCGCCTAGTCCACCGATGGGTGTATGCTCTTCGATTGTACACAACAGTGCCGACCGTTGTGCGGCAGCGGAGACATAAGCCGTATCCAGCGGCTTGAGAAATGGCACGCTCGTTACCCCCGCAGCAACTCCCTGTTGCCGAAGCCGTTCGGCGACTTGCAATGTAGTTCCCAGCATTCCTCCCGTACTGAGCAGAATGACGTCGTCGCCATCTCGCATCGGCAGCACCTGCCCCACCTCGAGCGATGGAACTGCATCGTGTAAGACCTCTTCGCCCGCCTTGTTCAAGCGCAAAAACCCTGGACCGGAATGGCTGGTCAGCGCACAGGTCAACGAGTGAACTTCCAATGGATCGCCCGGTGCAGCCACCACCATATTCGGTAACGCCCGCATCACCGCCAGATCTTCAAGCGCGTGATGGCTGTAGCCCTGAGCACCGTAGGCCACACCACCCCCGACGGATACAATGTTCACATTGTAGTCGTGGTAGCAAACATCATTTCTGATTTGCTCAAGACAACGCAAAGTCGGAAAATTTGCGATGGAGTAGCAGAACGCGACATGGCCGCTCTGCGCCAGCCCGGCCGCGATGCCGATCATGTTCTGCTCTGCAACTCCCACATTGATGAACCGGTTGGGAAATCGTTCCAAAAATGGTTCCAGTACAGAGTAACCCAAGTCGCCGCACAACAACCAGATCCGGGCGTCCTCGTCCGCCAATTTGAGCAGCGTGTTAATAAATGTTGTCCGCATCACTCCCCTTCCACTTCTCGTAGTGCTGCGGCGAGTTGCTCGGCATCGGGATTGCGGTAGTGCCAGAGAAGATCGTCTTCCATAAAGCTCACTCCTTTGCCTTTCACCGTGTGGGCAATCAATGCCAAGGGGCGATCGGCACTGGCATCGGCACTGCGCAAGGCGGAATTGACAGCGACCAGATCGTGTCCGTCAATCTCCAAAACACGCCAGCCGAAGGCCCGCCACTTGTCCACGAGTGGCTCTAAATTGAGGACTTCCGCAACCGTGCCAAAGCTCTGAATTTTATTATAGTCAATGATAACCGTCAGATTGCCGAGCCGGTGGTGCGGTGCAAAAAGGGCCGCCTCCCAGATTGCCCCTTCGTCGCATTCTCCGTCGCTCAGCAGCACGAAGCAACGGTACGGATCAGACGCGGCGCGCCCGGCCAATGCCATGCCGCAGCCGATGGACAGCCCGTGTCCAAGCGATCCGGTCGATACTTCCACTCCCGGCACGCCCAAGTGGTTGATATGGCCGGTCAAGGGAGAACCGTCAGCGCAGTATCGGTCTAACCATTTGACAGGGAAAAACCCACGTTCGGCCAGTGCCGCATACAGGATCGCGCCGCCGTGTCCCTTGCTCAAAACAAATCGGTCGCGGCCCGGCCAATTGGGTCGCTGTGGGTCAATCCTCAGCGTACGACAATACAGCACCGCCAGCACATCGGCCATAGACAAGCAGGTGCCGATATGCGAAGCCCCTGCGTGATGTACCATGCACAAGGCATGGCGACGAATCCTCGCAGCGAATTTGGCGATGTCTTCAACGGTTTCGTTCATAAAAATCCTTCACTGTTTCCACAAGCTTTTCGGGCAACGGCCTGTGGAAAACCTCTGGTCGACTCCTACCCCAGTTTCCCAGTGCTTCATTTTTCCCAGTCGGCCAGAGTGCGTTTTTCAGGCTATATCTGTTCAGGCTGTGAATTAGCCATTGGAAAGTTTACGCGCTCTTGTTCAATCACCAATGGTCGGCGACGCACTTGGGCATGGATGGCGAGAACATACTCGCCGAGAAGATCAATGAAGAAAAGCTGGACACCACTGAAAAAAAACAAAGAGACGGTCAGCAAAGGAATCCCAGGCGGTGCCAATTCTCTATAGTAGATCAGGTTGATGATCAGCATTATTAAGGCAGTCAGTATGCTGAGTGCCGCCATGGAAAATCCGGCGAACAGCGCGAACCGGATGGGCATCATGCTGAAGGAAATGAGGCCGTTCAATCCATCTTCGACGAGCGAAGACGCCGTTGACTTAGATAAACCGCGGCCTCGCTTCTTCCAAGTATAGGGCACGCCAATTGAATCAAATCCACAATAGGCGATCATCCCTCTCAAGTAGGGAAAGTGGTCGTCAAACGCACGGAGATTTTCCACCACAACGCGATCAATCAACTGAAACTCCCCGGCATTTTGGGGAATCTCAAAAGGCGACCAGTGGTTGACCAACTTGTAGAACCACCCGCGCATGGTACGCATCAGCCACGATTCTTCCCGATTGGCGCGAATACCATACACGACCTTGTATCCCGCCTCCCAATGCTGAACAAATGTAGGTAATAGCCCAGGGGGGTCCTGTAGATCGACTGGCAGAAACGGCACCACAGCATCCCCGCCAACTGCCATCGTGCCATTGAACAAATTGCGAAAGGCTCCGAAATTCCGCGAGTTGGCAATCACCCGCACGTTGGGGTCGGTTTCGGCAATGACTCTCAATCGTTCAAGCGTGGCGTCTGTGGAACAGTTATCGCAGAAAAGGTGTTCGTAATCGTAGCTAGCTAGTGGGCCTGCAAACAGGGTTTTCACCGTCGCATGGCACTCGGCGACGGTATCTTCCTCATTATAGCAGGGTGTGACAATGCCAATTTTTTTGCGCGAAGTCATAGCATCTTTCCTCGATCATGCACGAAATCGGTAATCACTTCGAGCATGTAATCAATGTGGACATTGTCCAGACCGGGATAAACGCCTATCCAGAAAGTTCGATTCATGACGATGTCCGCGTTGCCAAGATCGCCGACGCTCCGGTATTTCTGACCACTCATATAGGGTTGATGCACTAAGTTACCTCCGAAGAGAAAGCGGGTGCCTATGCGCCGCTCGTTTAGATGCCTCACCAGTTCGTCGCGGGTGAAGGGCACGCCATCTCGCACTGTAAGGGGCAGTCCGAACCAGGACGGTTCGCTGCCTGGGGTCGCTTCGGGCAAAATAAAATACTCCTGAAGCGGGGTGAGGCCGCACAAGAGTCGCTCCGCGTTATGCCGACGTTTCTCGATAAACCCATCGAGGCGAGCGAGCTGTGCGACACCGACAGCAGCCTGCATGTCGGTGATCTTCAGGTTAAAGCCGAGATGTGAATAGGTGTATTTGTGGTCGAATCCGGTCGGGAGACCACCGAGTTGCCAATTAAACCGGCGACCACAGGTATTATCCTTGCCCGGGGCGCAAAAGCAATCCCTGCCCCAGTCGCGAATCGATTCCATGGCTCGACGCAATATGGCTCTATTGGTGAATACGGCACCGCCTTCACCCATAGTGATGTGATGCGCCGGATAAAAGCTCAGCGTTCCGATATCACCGAAGGTGCCGACGAGTTGGCCGTTGTAGCGCGTACCGAGCGCATCGCAACAATCTTCGATCACGAACAAGTCATGGCGCTTGGCGACCTCCATGACGAGACTCAGGTCAAATGGGTTGCCGAGCGTATGCGCCAACATGATCGCTCGGGTCTTGTCGGTGACGGCTTCTTCCAGCCATGAGGTGTCGATGTTGTAAGTCGGGACATGGACATCGACAAAAACCGGCACCATCCCATACAGCATGATGGGATTCACCGTCGTCGGAAATCCGGTTGCACAGGTGATGACCTCGTCGCCTGCCCCTATGGCCCGCTCTTTGAGCAAATGCGATGTCAGGGAAGCGAGCGCGACCAGATTGGCAGAGGACCCAGAATTGACGGTGCGCACGTGCTTGCAGCCCAAGTAACCGCCAAGCTGCCTCTCGAATTCCTCATTAAACCGCCCCGTAGTAAGCCAGAAATCGAGTGCAGAATCGACGAGCGATACCACTTCTTCTGCTCCGTACACCCGTCCCGAAACCGGCACCGGACTGCGCTGGGCATCAAATTCCCCAGGGGAATTGACGAGCGAAGCATATTCTGCTGTGAGCCGCAGTATCTCGGCTCGCAGTACGTCTGATTTCGATTCAATGTTCTTTAATGAAGACATATTTGCCCCTCATCACCCCTCAATCAGCTCGGCGTCGCGATTAGGTTGTACAAATAAAAAGTTCGTCTCAACAGTGTCGTCCGCAATCTTTTTACAGCGCCGAAGTTGATTTTCACCAATCGCCCAGCAGTCATAGCCGAGTGCTTCCGTCCATGCGATCACCTCGTTGGGATGATAGCCGAACGCAGCCGACCACTTGCGGAGAAGCTCGAGAAAAAGGACTGGCCGGTCGCGCTCTATGACCGCCACCCCCCCTTTCAGTACCATCAGCTCTGCACCTTCTACGTCGCACTTCAAAAGATCGAGCGGTGCCGCTGGGTTGACGGACAGAGATTCGTCGAGCGTCGTTAGACGGATGGCCAATTTGCGGCTGATTTCCTTGGGGTGCAACTCCCGCAGCGATGCACCGACGTGCCCCGTATCCCGCGGCAGAAAAATTTCGCCACGCCCCGGACGGGCGGCGAGGCCCTGAGATATGACGGTTATTCGATTAGAAAGCCCATTGAGCGCAATATTCGCCTTCAGCATTGTGGCAGTTTTCCTCACCGGCTCGTAGGCGATGACCCGTCCGCTCGCCATTGCCGTTGCCATGCGGACAGCATACCAGCCGACATTCGCGCCCGCGTCGACCGCGAGCGATGCGCCCTTTGCACACCGGTCGAGCACCCGACCCGCAAACAGTTCATAGGCCCCGTGATTGACGGCCTCAGAAACGGGTTCGCGAAGATTTTCGGGATTCCAGAAAAATTTCAACCCCGATTTGAGCTGTGCGATCAAACCTGCCGCGCTGATCTGTATTGACTCGACCTCGCCCTGCGCCAAAAGCGGCGGATAGGTACGCAATTGAAGATGGTGATCCCGCATCAATTGCCAGAATTTCTGCCGGTCGAGATCGCTCCGCTCATAAGCCCGCCGCAGATTACACAGAGCCTCAGTTTCCAAATCTTTCATGGCAAAGCACCACAGGACAGACTGTCGATGGTACGCCGAAAGCCTGTCCTGATATCGATTGAGGGTTTCCAGCCAAGCGATCTGAGCCGGCCAATATCTGGACATGATCGCTCGACCTTACTCGGCATATAAGGGTCCCCTGCCTTCCGGGCGGCACGGATCACCTGCAAGCCTTTCTCGGGATAAAGCGCAGTCAGTATCTCGGCCAGCTCTGCGATCGATATTTCGCAATCGGGATTACCAAGATTATATGCCGTCCCAGACTCGCCGCTCAGCAAGATGCGGAAAAACCCCTCGGTGGCGTCCGCCAAGTAGCAAAATGGTCGACTCGCCGTACCCGTGCTCAGCAGTGTTATGTCTCGGCCATGTACGACAGCGGCAGCAAAATCCGCGAATACACGCCCGTCATCCAACCGCATGCCTGGTCCATACACATGGAAGGGCCGGACGATCGAGGCCGCAACTCCGAACTGGCGGTGCCAAGCGATGCATAGTGCCTCACCTAAACGTTTCGATTCGGCGTAACAGTTGCGCGGGTCGGTCGGATCCAGCACCCCGGCATCGGACTCTCTGGTCGGGATCATGCTCTCTGGCAGGTCGCCATATATCTCCGCTGAACTGAAGAACAGAAAGCCCTTTGCATCTACATTTGCGGCGCACTCAAGGAGGTGTTGGGTACCCACCGTATTGGGACCTATGGTGCCGACCGGATCGTCCCGGTAGTACTTGGGGCTTGCTGGACTCGCCGCGTGTACAATGAAGTCAGGTCGGATTTCGGCCGGCAAACGCGTACAAACGTCCTGCACCAAAAGAGTAAAGCCGGGATTCTGCAAATGATGGGCAAACTTGGCCCGCGCACGGTCTTCCGACCGCACCAAGGCGATGACCCGCGGCGGATCGTTTCCCGTGAGTGCCGGACGGTGCCAAAGGGCCATCATAACCTCGACGAGATAGGCGGGCAAGAACCCAGCAGCACCCGCGATAAGGACCGAGCACCCGGCCAAACGGCTCCAATCAACGTCGGAAGATATAATCCGAGTTATATCCCCCGCAATGATAGGGTTCGGGTGGATCGCTATGCTGGAGCCGCTGGCCTTCATGTCAAAAGTGGACGATGACGAGCGCATTTCACAATCGCAACACTCCGTATAAAACTCTGAGCCGGCTTGGGACTATTACCAAGCAGAATGTCGTTACGGCAGGTTTTCGTCCGCAAAGCGGATCCCCCATCTGTCCGGAAAAGGAGGCATGTCTGGATTTGCCTTGACCATGACCTTCGCGTTGCCGCTGCCCCAGACAGGGGTGTAGTGCTGCCATTGACGGATTGGCGGCTGGTTTGCGTCGCGGCGATAGATCCGGGTATTGCCGAATTTTCGGTCCAGTGTATAGCCAGATGGCGGATCAATATCCTGCTGAACTACGATGTGACTGACCGCAGCCTGTAACGTCTCCAAATTATCATTTACGATCTCCGCGCCTGCTTGATGGTTATAGAGTGGCACTTTTCGGTGCAGATAGTAATAGGAAGGCATACCTACATAATCTCGATCTACCTGCCATACCCCGGCTACGCCCGGTGCCTCGGCGAGATAACGATAGGCCTCAAAATGGGAAGCTTCGTAAAAAAGGCGTTCGCGTATAAAGCCGATTGTCCAGCCGCCGTGCCCGGAGAATGGCAGATAGATCCGGGACTGATACGGCAAAATCTCCAGAATTCCACCGAGTGAAACCATCGTAAAAATCACCGCAGCCGATCCTAGCGACCAGCGTGGCTTGCTGGTGCGCGTTGCGAATTGCGCCAGAACATCAGCACCTATCATAAGGATAAGGGGAACGACCAAGAAGATGTAGCGATATTCTTTGTGGTCCGGTATAGAATGTACCAGCAGGGTTACCAAAATGAGACCAAGCAGGAATCCGTAGCGGCGCACATCGCGCAGGGACAGCGCAACGGTCAGCAGACCCAACCCCATGCTGGCGAGTGCCAGCCAGATCAAGTGCTGGTAGAGGGGATGATGGGCGACATCAAGACCTTGCCAAGCTTGGTGGTAGCGCAAATAGTTGGTATACGAGTGAAAAAACCCGCTGTTCCAACTGACTGCGTCAAAGATGCCGACCGCAGCCACAAAGGCGAACGCGGCTAGCGCGAACTGCGTTTTCTTTTCGGTATGCAAAAAGAACAGGCTGAGCAATATGAATGCCACCGGTGCGTACTGGATTCGCAGGGCCGTGACCATGACCAACAGAAATACAGCCAGCCAGATTTCTCCCCGTGGCTTGTCCGGCATCAGACGTATCCTGAGAGCGAGCGCGACCAACAGCAGAGCGGTGGTTACGAATTCGGCCAGCGGCTTATGGGCGAAGCCGGCGAGTTCGTACCAAAACGCTCCGGCCACTAACGATATCCGGCCCGTGGTTTCGCCGAAATGCCGCCTCGCGAAAAAGTACATCCCCGAGGGAATCAACAGAGAAATGGCGCAGAACAGCAACTTGACACCACCGATATACCAGAACGGGGAACCCAAGCCAAGGCCGTCGAACAGTAGCAGTGTACCGGCGATCAGCCAAGGCAGCATTAATGAGCGGACGCCGTAGAAATGCTCCCAAGGGACGACCCCGTTGCCGAAGGCGAGCCGGTGCCCTTGCTCTAAGTATTGAAAAATTTCGTCTGCATGCAGAATGGAATCGGTGTAAAGTGCAAGGGCCGCTCGCACTGCAAACGCCAAGACCAGTACCGGGATGAAATACTTCCAAACGCGTCCATCATGCTTTTGCGGGTGCAGCAACACCTCCGGCAAGGTTTCGAGTGACAAATCTGTCCAAGCGGACCGGGACTGCCGTGAGGCGCGTGTTCGGTTTCGCTTGTTCCGCCGCGGCTTACGCTTACCCATATGCGCCATCTTTATAAGCGCAGATCTGTTCACGGGTCACGAGACTCATGTCCCCGCTCCCTAAGTGCGCCTTGTACCAATCAACCGCGATCTTCAGGGTTGTTACCCAATCTAGCCGCGGACGCCAGTCCAAAGCCGTCAGGGCCTTTGTGCTGTCGATGGACAATAACCGCGTTTCATGCGGATGAACCCCGGAGTCAATCTTGTACTGCGCCCCATTCCCCCATAGCGCTGTTATCGCATTGACGACCTCTTGCACGGACCGCGTGTTGACCGAAGCCGGACCAAAGTTGAACGCATCGGCCAGTGCCTCCTCTCCGTTCAGCAATCGTTCCGCCAGTGCGACGTAACCGCCGATAGGTTCGAGCACATGCTGCCACGGCCGCACCGCACAGGGTTGGCGAATAATCAGTACCTCCCCCGCACAAAAGGCGCGCACGGCGTCGGGGATCAACCGATCTCGTGCCCAATCACCCCCGCCGATGACATTGCCCGCCCGCGCCGTGGCGATCAGCAGGTCCCGCTTGCCCTGTCCGGTGAAGGCCCGGCGATAAGCGTGCGTCAGCAACTCAGCACATGCCTTGCTGCTGCTGTATGGATCATCTCCACCGAGGCGGTCGTTTTCCCGGTATCCCCAAACCCATTCCCGGCTCTCGTAACACTTGTCCGTTGTCACCACCACTACCGCACGTACGCTCTCGCACTGGCGCGCCGCTTCCAAAACGTACGCCGTACCCATGACATTCGTCGCATAGGTCTCAATGGGGTCGGCATAGCCGCGACGCACCAGCGACTGTGCTGCAAGGTGAAAGATGACCTCTGCTTCGCTACGGGACAGGGCTTCGCCCAGTGTAGCAAGGTCTCGAATATCGGCTATTGTGCTATCCACGATGCGATCGATACCGGCAGTCGCAAACAGGTTTGGCTCTGATTCGGGTGGCAGAGCATAGCCAAAGACGCACGCTCCGGCCTCGTGCAACCACAAACTCAGCCATCCGCCTTTGAACCCCGTGTGCCCAGTCACCAAGACGCGCCTTCCCTGCCACAAGGTCATGAAACCGCCCCCTTCCAAGTCGCCCAAGGCGGATGGCTGTTGTGCCACAACTGTTCCAAGTGGAGCTTGTCCCGAGGCGTATCCATGCAGTGCCAGAATCCGTCGTGAAGATAGGCGGCCAATTCCCCTTCCTCAACCAAGCGCTGCATGGGGGCGTGCTCCCATACAACGTCATCGCCGTCAATGAGATCGAAAACGTCGGGAGACAAGACGAAATAACCGCCGCTGACCCACCCACCTTCTTCCGGCGATTTCTCTTCAAAGTGCGATACTAGGTTTCCGTCCAACTCGATGGATCCGAAGCGTGCGATAGGTCGCACCGAGGTGACCGTTGCCATTTTCCCGTGCGATAAATGGAAGTCAATAACCCGCCTGATGTCTAGGTTCGTGACTGCATCACCATAGGTCATGCAGAAGGTCTCGTCTCCGATATAGTCGCGTACGCGCCTGATCCGCCCCCCCGTCTGAGTTTCCATCCCAGTATCGGCAAGCATCACGCGCCAAGGCTCGACCTGTTCTTTACCGTATTCGATTTTGCCGCTGACGAGATCGACGAAGACATCGGAAACATAATTGCGGTAATTGATGAAGTATTGTTTGATAACCTCACCTTTATAACCTAGGCAAACGATAAAATCGGTCACCCCGTGCTGTTGATAGGTCTTCATGATGTGCCACAGCATAGGCCGCCCGCCAATTTCGACCATCGGCTTTGGCTTGGTCGTCGTTTCTTCGGCTAGGCGCGTACCCAGACCGCCCGCGAGAATCACCGCCTTCATGTTTATTTGGTCCATTACTTGTTGTGTCTATTGCCGAACCGCTTCCGTCGTTTCGTCGGCAAAGCGGATGCCCGCATTGGGCGGCGGAATAGGCAGGTTGGAATAGAGTTTGCCCAGATGGATCATTCGATTAAGGAGGGCACAGCCGAGGCGACTTTCGACCTGTCGGTTGGCCTCGCTACGCGCCTTCAGCTTGTCGCCGATGAGATGATTATAGCGATAGATCTGCGTTTCGGCCAACGAGCGTCGATGATCGCCACCGGGCAAAATCTCTCGGCGTGCGGCCGCGCCGCGGCCATGCTTGGGCTTAGACAAGGACTATCTCCTAGGTGTGCTTATCCAGTTTAAAGGCCGTCTGTAAAATCCCAAGCACCCGTTATCCCACCTCTGCGTTCATCTGCGTTCATCTGCGGATACTTCTTCCCGAAAAGTCCAGTACGAGTTCAGGACGTAGTTGACCAACGTCCCCGGCGCGATCGCACATCCTTGCAGCCACACCGGATCAACTTGCGGCAACAGTTCCGACAGCGCGACAAACGTCGAATAGCTCACCCCAAGGGCCAGCAGCGACACAATGTGAAACCGCAAACCCCGGATCCGCTTGCGGCCACTCAGGGCGCGGTCGGCAAAGGTCCAATAGTTGTTGAGAAAAAAGTTTGAAAAGACCGAGATTTCAATCGCAATGGGCGAGGCCAGATACTTGTGGACGCCGAGTTCGAGCAGGAGATGGAACGAACCTAAATTGACCACCACCCCGCTGAGGCCGGTTAGGCAGAATTTTACAAAGGTGCGGGGTGTGCCAAACGCAGCGACCATTTTGCGCGGGCCTCGCTTTTTACACCGCGTCGTATTCGGCCATCAAGCCGCGCAAGTAGCGCACGGCCTTGGGCACGGCTGTCGCCTCTGCTTCCACGTCCTGCCCCTCGTACACAACCGACAACCAGCCATTGTAGTTGACCCCCTTCAAAATCTCAAAGATGCGCGGATAGTTGAGCCATTCTTCAACGCCGCTTTGGATGCGATAGATCTTGCAGCGGACGTGGACGGCCAACGGCGCAGTCTCCTCAATGCTGCCGTAAAAGTTGAGGGCGGGATCCTCGTGCCCGCGCTGGCCCGAGGCCCCAGGCGAGCCGACGTACTGACCCGTGTCGAGGATGTGCGAGAAATAGGGATTATTGACGCCCTCAATGATGCGGCGCACATCTTTGCCCGTGCGCGTGACGCAGCCGTGATTGTGATTGTGCAAGCCGACCACCACGCCCTTTTCCTCGCCGTGGGCAGCCACTTCCTCCAAGCAGGGCATCATCCGCGCCCACACGTCCTCTTCGCGCTCTCCTTCGGGAATCCACGCGGCAAAAACCCGCACCAGCGGAATGCCCATGAACGCGGCCACGTCGATCCACTCCTTGGTGGTGGCCACTTCGGCGGCCAGCTCGTCTTGGGGCTTGCCGTAGTTGGAACTGACGCCGATATAGGAAAGCGCGAGCCCTCGTCTGAAGGCCTGCATGCGAATGCTGCGCAGATAGGCCGGGTCGAGCGAGGTAAAGGCGCGCGTGTGGATGTCGATGCCGTCGAGACCGAGCTGGTAGGCGCGTTCAATAAACTGCTCCAAGTCGAGCTTGTTCGCGGCAAATTCGTCTTTGTAGCTGAGGGACATGCAGCCAAGTTTGAGCATTCGAGGCTTCCTTTAGATAAGGGTGATAGGGTAGTTGCGAATTCGTAATCTAACGCACCAAAACGCGGCGGCCAATTTGTCCGCAGTCGGGGCTTGTGCTATCTTCCGCGCTTCACCTCCAACGGGAAGCAAAGCTGTGATCGAAGTAGGAGAATACAAAGTCGCCGAGCCGGACGGCATTGAGACGCCAGCCATGCTGGTCTTTGCCGACCAACTCGACCATAACATAAAAGCAGTCGGCGAACTAGCCGGCGGCAGCGAGCATCTGTTCGTCCATGTCAAGACCCACAAGTCCATCGACGTAACGCGCAAACAGCTCGCGTCCGGCGTCGCCGGGTTCAAATGCGCCACGCTCAAGGAACTGGAAATGGTCCTCGACGCCGGTGCACAGGAAGCTATTCTGTCCTATCCGCTGGTGCAAAAAAGCAAAGTGCAGCGCTTCGCCAAATTGGCGCAAAGAGAGGTGACCGTCAGCGCGATTGCCAGCGCCCCCGCGCACGTGCAGGTCTTGGGCGATGTGGCGCAAGAGCGGCAGCAAACGCTGCGGGTGATGATCGACCTCAACGTAGGCATGTTCCGCACCGGCGTCCCCTTGGACGGGGCCATTGACCTCTACCGCCAAGTCGCGCAACACCCCCACCTGTCGCCGGGCGGCCTCCACTTGTACGACGGGCACGATAACCTCTCCGAGCCTCAGGCGCGCCAAGCAGCGGCCGCGCGGCACATCCGCGATATCCAACGCCTAAAAGCAGCCCTCGAAGGCGAGGGCTTGGCCGTGCCTTGGGTCGGCGGCGGCGGCTCCTTTTCCTCCTTATACTACGCCCGCACCGAGGGAATGTACGGCTCTCCAGGCACCTGCGTGTACTGGGATGCTGGGTACGGCAGCAAAATGGCCGAGCTGCCCTTCAAATGGGCGGCCCTCGTCCTGACGCAAGTGGTCGATCGCTATCCCGAGCACCAGACGCTCACCACGGACTTGGGCACCAAGGCCATCAGCGACGATGGCCCCCTAGCGACCCGGGCCAAGCTCTTGCAGAACCCAAAGGCCGAGCTGACCAGACAAAACGAAGAACACGGCGTCTTCGCCTGGTCTGGTCCTCAGCCCGAAGTCGGCGACTACCTCCTCGCCGTGCCTTGGCACGTGTGTCCGACGACGATTCGCTACCCAGGCGTGCACGTCATCGACGGCCATGGGCAGGTCGCCGACTACTATCTGCACTCGGCCCGCGACCGCGCCTAATTAGCAATGCCTGCGCAGTTGAGGCTGGCGGAATTGGTCGCCAAAAAACGGCGGCGAGTCGTCGGGCTAATGTCCGGCACCTCGGCCGACGGGATCGACGCCGTGCTGGTCGATTTGTGGGGCAGCGGCGAATCCACGCGCTACGAAGTCTTGTCCTTTATCACCACGCCGCTGCCCAGCGACCTGCGGCGCGAGGTGTTCGCCCTCTTCGCTGAGGATGCGTCGCTCGACGCGCTGTGCCGGGTCAATTTTGCCCTTGGCGAGGCATTTGCAACAGCGGCTCTAGCCGCAGTCGAGCAGGCCAAGCTCGGCCCCGAATCCATCGACCTGATCGGCTCGCACGGGCAAACCGTGCGCCATCTGCCAGCTAGCGGAGCCACCCTGCAGATTGGCGAGCCAGCCGTCATTGCCGCGCGCACGGGCGCGGTGACCATTGCGGACTTTCGCGCGGCCGACATGGCCGTCGGCGGCGAGGGCGCACCGCTGGTGCCGCTAGTGGATCACCTGCTCTTTGCCGGGCACGAAGGGCGTCTGCTGCTCAATATCGGCGGGATCGCCAACATCACGGCCTTGCCGGCCGACGCCGATGTCAGCACAGTACGGGCCTTTGACCTAGGACCGGGCAACATGCTCATCGACGCGGCGGTGGCGCACTGCACCGACGGTCGCGAGCACTTCGACCGAGGAGGCAAGCGAGCGGCGCGGGGGCGCGTCGATGAAACCTTGTTGGCCGAGCTGATGCGCCACAGCTTCTTGCAGCGCGAGCCGCCCAAATCCACGGGGCGCGAGGAATTTGGCGAGCCTTTCCTCGCGGATATTCTCCGGCGCGGCACGTGGAGCGATGACGACCTGATCGCCACGCTGACCGCCTTTACCGTGCAATCCATTGCCGAGGGCATTCGCCGCTTCTGCCCCGGGGAGTTTGCCAAGCTCTGGGTCGGCGGCGGCGGCGTCCACAATCCGCGCATTATGGCCGGGTTGCAACACGCACTGCCAGATATAGCAGTGAAGTCGCTAGCCGACCTAGGCGTCGATCCAGACGCGCGCGAGGCTCTCTCCTTCGCAGTGCTCGCCAACGAGACGCTGATGGGCCGCACCGGCAATATCCCTGCCGTCACCCGCGCACAGCGCCCGGTCGTCCTCGGCAAAATCGCCCTGCCGTGAACGCAACTCCATTTTCCTTGATAAAAACCCGCGTCGCCAATATGTTTGCCCGCTAGCTTTTTCGCTATACACCACAAAGGAGACCCCATGGATCGCCGCGATTTTGAACTGCTGCGCGACGAAGAAATTCCCGAACTCAATACCCGCGCCTTGCTCTATCGGCACCGCACCGGCTGCGAGATCGTCTCGCTGATCAACGACGACGAAAACAAGGTCTTTGGCATCAATTTCCGCACCCCGCCGGCCGACTCGACCGGCATTGCCCACATCCTCGAACACTCCGTGCTGTGCGGCTCGCGCAAGTACCCGGTCAAGGAGCCGTTTGTCGAGCTGATCAAAGGCTCGCTCAACACCTTCCTCAACGCCTTCACCTATCCAGACAAAACCTGCTACCCGGTCGCCAGCACCAACGTGCAGGATTTCTACAACCTGATCGACGTGTACCTCGACGCCGTGTTCTATCCACGGCTGACGCCGGAAGTCCTGCAACAGGAAGGCTGGCACTACGAGTTAGAAGATCCCGGCGACCCGCTGCGCTACAAAGGCGTGGTCTTCAACGAGATGAAGGGCGCGTATTCCGATCCCGAGAGTATCCTAGACGAGCGCATCCAGCAATCCATCTTCCCCGACACCACCTACGGCGTGGATTCCGGCGGCGACCCGCGCCACATCCCAGCCCTCACCTTCGACCAGTTCAAGCGCTTCCACGACGACTTTTACCATCCGTCCAACGCCCGCATCTACTTCTACGGCGACGACGACCCCGAGCAGCGTCTCGCGCTGTTGCACGACTATCTAAGCGACTACAAGGCGCATTCTGTTGACTCTACCATCGGCACCCAGCCGCGTTTTGCCGCGCCCAAGCGGCAGCAATTTCCCTATGCGGTCGATCCCGACGCGGTCGAAGAGCCGAAGTACTTTGTCGTGCTCACTTGGCTGTTGCAAGACGCGACTGACGCCGAGCGCCGGGCCTTGCTGGTGCTCGAACATGCGCTGCTTGGCACCCCGGGATCCCCGCTGCGCAAGGCCCTGATTGACTCTGGGCTAGGCGAGGATTTGACCGGTAGCGGGCTGGAGGTCGAATTGGCGCAGATGTTCTTCAGCGTGGGTCTGAAGGGCGTGCAGCAGGCCGATGTCGATGCAGTCGAGGCTCTGATCTTGCAACACCTCGGCGAGCTAGCGGACGGCGGGATCGACCAAGGGATGGTCGCGGCCGCGCTGCACACCGCGGAGTTCCGCTTCCGGGAAAACAACACCGGGTCTTTTCCGCGCGGCTTGGGGCTGATGCTGCGGCTGTTGACCAACTGGCTCTACGACCGCGACCCCTTCACACCTTTGCGCTTTGCCGACTCCTTCGCCGCGCTCAAGGACAAGCTAACGGCGGACGACCGCTATCTAGAGGGGCTGATCCAACGCCACCTCTTAGACAACGCGCACCGCACGACCGTAGTCCTCCAGCCCGATGCCGAGTTGGGGACGCGGCTAGAGGAAGAAGAGACCGCGCGCCTAGCAGAGGCCCGAGCGCACCTGAGCCAAGCGGATTTAGAGGAACTGGTCGCGGCCACCGCAAAGCTCAAGCACCTACAAGAGCAACCCGACGCACCCGAGGACCTGGCCAAATTGCCCCGCCTGCAATTGAGCGACCTCGACAAAGCAATTAAGACCGTGCCTCGGCAAGAGGACCAAATCGCCGGGGTGCCGGTGCTCCACCACGACCTCTTCACCAATGGCATTGCCTATCTCGACGTGGGCTGCGATCTGCGGGTGTTGCCCCAAGAGCTTGTGCCCTATGTCCCGCTCTTTGGGCGCGCCCTGCTGGAGATGGGCACCAAGCGCATGAGCTTCGTCGAGCTGCAACAGCGGATCGGCAGCCAGACCGGCGGCCTGAGTGCCCATTCGCTGGTGGGGCCGCGCCCCGATGGCGGGCCGGCCGCGGCATACCTCTTCTTGCGCGGCAAGGCCATGGCCGAACGGGTCGCCGACCTAACGGCGATTGTGCGCGACGTGCTGCTAGAGGGCCGCCTCGACGATCGCGAACGCTTCTTGCAGATGGCCTTAGAAGAGCGAGCCAGCGCGGAGGCCGGGCTAGTGCCGGGCGGGCACCGAGTGGTATTAACGCGGCTGCGCGCGCAGTTCGACGAGACCGGCTGGCTCGCGGAGCAGATGCGCGGCTTGAGCTATCTGTTCTTCTTGCGGCAGCTCATCGAAGACATCCGCAGCGACTGGCCGGTCGTGCAGGCGCGGCTGGAGCAGATCCGCGCCCTGCTGGTCAACCGGCCGGGCATGCTGTGCAACGCGACCGTAGCTGGCAGCGACCGCGCTGCGTGCGACCAAAGCCTAGCAGACCTGCTACGCGAGTTGCCGCAAGAGGCGCATCCGCCCGCGACTTGGACGCCGAGCCTAACCGCGGCCGACGAGGGCCTGACCGTCCCCGCCCAAGTCAACTACGTGGGCAAGGCGGCCAACCTCTTCGCGCTCGGCTACGAATTGGACGGATCGTCGGCCGTCATCACGCGCTACTTGGCCACCACTTGGCTCTGGGATCGGGTGCGAGTCCAAGGCGGAGCCTACGGGGCCTTTTGCGCCCTCGACCCGTTTACCGGCGTGTTCGCGTACGCGTCTTACCGCGACCCCAACCTGCTGGAGACGCTGGACGTGTACGACCAAAGCGGCTCCTTCTTGCGCGACTATCCGATCAGCAGCGACGAGCTGACCAAGGCCATCATCGGCACCATCGGCGACATCGACGCCTACCAGCTCCCCGACGCCAAGGGCTACGCCTCGCTAATGCGCTATCTGACCGGCATCGACGACGACTATCGCCAGCAAATGCGCGACCAAGTCTTGGGCACCAAGGCCGAGCACTTTGCCGATTTTGCCGCGGTGCTGGATCAAGTCGGCGCAGCGGGCCGAGTCGCGGTGCTGGGGTCGGCAGATGCGATTGCCGCGGCGTCGGCTGCGCACGGCAATTGGCTGACGCCAGTCAAGGTGCTGTGAGGGCTGTAGGGGGGACTATGCGCTCGGCGACCACCTCTTTAAAGAAGGGAGGGACCGCAATCACATCGTATTAAATACGGGAAAAATCGTATTAAACACGGGAGAATCGTATTAAATACGAAAAAATCACATACTCATTATACCCACGACAGACGCAACCGCCTAAAAAAATAAATTCACATCTTTAACTACTATATTTCCAATCCTTTAGGGTATTCCTGAAGGATTTTTTATGCGTGGTCTGATATTTGGCACGGAATGTGCGAGTAGCTTGATGGACAGACGGAGCGTCAAAACAACCAAAAACTCTGGAGACAGCCTTATGCGCTACGCGTTCTTTGCAATTCTACTGTTGGTCGCTCCACGCGAATCCTTTGCCCTAACGTGGGATTTCGACGATGGCTCCACCTATGGCTGGACCTCTTGGGAAGGCGATTTTAGCAGTATAAGAGGTGATAGACAGCCATTGAAGAGCGAGATCGTCGATGGCGTGTGGCGCGTTGCGCCCGTGCCCGGTCGCAGACCTACCGTTCAGTTGCGCTCGCCGTTGATCGGCAAAGACTCGGCCCTGTTCGACCGCCTCACCCTCCGGCTGCGTATCATACACCATAGCCCCACCGAGGGACAACAATTCTCGATGCGCTGGTCCAATGCTGCGTATAGACGCCTTTCTGACTCTGGCACAATAGGAATGTTTAGTACGGGCCGTCCGCAATCCTATCCCCTTGAATGGGAAGAAATCACCCTAGATCTACGCGCCTTGGCAGAAGCAGATACAGAATGGGCGATCACTTGGGAGGATACCCTCTTCGATTTTCAGCTAGACATGCTGTTATACCGCGACTCGCAGGACGTGGACAACCATCCCAAGTTTTTAGAAATAGACTGGATCGAACTCACCGGGGCCGAAGAGCTGGCGCAGGGGGAATTGTCGCCTCGGGACATCGCGGCGGGAATAGGGACGCCCGGCACGTTGTTCGCCGAACCCGACTTTTTCCCGCTCGGCGAGGGCATTGGCTCAAGTTATCTATCTGCATCGCAAGGCGCAGCGGGCGATGTAGATGGCGATGGCGATACCGATCTCGTGGTGCTCTGGCACCGCCTCGTGGACCGCGAAAGACACCAGGGCTGGACCGTGGCGTCCAACGACGGGCTAGGCCGCTTTGAACCCACCCAAGAGGAAGCCCTCTCAACCACCCCCGCTGCTGACTATACATTTGTTAGCCTGCGGGGAAGCGACTTCGATGGCGATGGACTCTTGGATTTGGTCGTTACCGAAGATGGGATCGTCGAAGTGTGGTATAGCTGGGGCGACGGCTTTGATCCCGTTCTGCAACTGTTCGACGTCCGGCTCATGGGCTTGGCCGATGGCGACGGCGACGGCGACGCGGACTTGTTGATTCAGGAGTTCGCCGACTCCGATCATGTGGCCCCGTCCCAAGTGACTCTGTGGATCAACGACGGCTACGACTTTATCAGCCGCGAGGAATTCGCCCTCGACAGCGAGGAGAGGCGCTGGCCCTTGCTGCCCGCCGGACAACCTCTCGGCAAAGCCGCCAGCCTGTTGTGGATTCCATCCTGCCATCAGCCCCAAGAATCTAACTCTTGGCAACTGACCCGGCCGTGGGCCGCCAGCGAGGAACCGCCGCTTCTTTTCGCGGCCCCGGACCATCCCTGCAACCTGCGCTCGGACCTGATCGCCGACCTCGATGGAAATGGGACGGTTGACTTACTCGGCTCCCCCGCGTTCTTAGGTGCCGCGAGTCACGGCTTGGTCCTGTGGCGTCTGGACGCCTTGGGCGGGTGGACGCGCCATTCCTTGCTCGACTGGAAGGTGCTCCCGTCCATAGCCACCACCAGCGACCTCAACGGCGATGGCGTGCTGGATGTAACTCTACTCGCTGACAACTCGCCCCTCGGTCCTGCACTGGTGGTATTGCTCGGCCAGCGCAACGGCGCACCTGTCCTCGAAGGCTACTACCCCCTGCTCGGCGAGGGCAATCAGGTCCTCACCGGCGATGTCAACGGCGATGGCGACGCCGATCTAGTTGTGCTGGGAACCAGCCCCGGAAGCGGCCACGGCGGCGTCTTCGTCTTTATCAATCAAGGCACCTCGGCCACCGCCGTGACCAGCGAGACGGTAGCCACGCCAACGACCTTTGCTTTGGGTGCCAACTATCCCAATCCATTCAATCCCGCCACAACCATTCCCTTGGCCGTACCCACCGGAGCCAAGAACGTGGATTTAACCATCTACAACGTCCTAGGGCAGCCAATGCGCCAAGTGTGGAATGGTCCGCTGCCCGCTGGCGAGCACGAGCTGACGTGGGATGGCCGCGACGCGCAGGGCCGCCCCGTCGCCGCTGGGGTCTATGTGTATCGGTTGCAGGTGGACGAGCAGACGCGCGCCCGCAAAATGGTCAAGCTCGAATAGATGGTCCGAGCAAATTAAATAAATCCATACACTGCGCCCTGTTAATCAGCCTACTCTCGCGCTGGCCGTCTTTGCAGACCTTCCGGCGGGCTTCTTGGCGATGGCGCAGCCAACACGGAAAGTCGTGGAAGTACACGGAAAGTCGTGGAAAATACACGAAAAAACGTGGAAGACCTTGCGCCGACGGAAGACGCAACGCCTAGAAAAAATAAATTCACATTTTTAACTACTGTATTTCCAATCTTTTAGGATACCTCTGAATAATTTTTTATGCGCGGCCTGACATTTGGCACGGAATGTGCGAGTAGCTTAACCTACAGGGCGTCAAAACGACCAAAAACCCTATAGGTGCTCCTATGCGCTGTTTTCTCTTTGCAATTCTATTGTTGGCCGCTCCACTTGGAACCTTTGCCCTGACGTGGGATTTCGACGATGGATCCACTTGGGGCTGGACCGCCCGGGAAAGTTATCATTATAGCAATAAATTAGGCAGTAGGGACCCATTACAGAGCGAAATCGTCGATGGCGTCTGGCGCATTGCGCCCGTGCCTGGTCGCAGACCCACCGTTCAATTGCGCTCGCCGTTGATCGGCAAAGACTCGGCCCTGTTCGACCGCGTCACCCTACGGCTGCGCCTCATACACCATAGCCCCACCGAGGGGCCACTCTTGATGAGCTGGTCCAATGCCGAGGAGAGACGCCACTCTGAAGCACTGCCTAGTAGCATGGGGAGAAGTCTGCAACCCTATCCCATCGAATGGGAAGACCTCACCATAGAGCTACGAGATTTGACAGCAGAAGACATAGAGCGAAAGATCGTCTGGCAGGATACTCTCTTTAACATTCATATAGACATGATGTTATTCCGAGACTCGCAGGATCTAGAAAACCATCCAAAGTTTTTAGAAATAGACTGGATCCAGCTCACGGGAGCTGAAGAGTTGGCGCAGGGAGAGTTGTCGCCTCGGGAGCTCGCGGTGGAGTTGGAGCCGCCCGGCACGCTGTTCGCCGAACCCGACTTTTTCCCACTCGGAGAGGGCATCGGCATCCCAGACAGTCGGCGAGGCTATCGGCAAGAATCGCAAGGCGCGGTGGGCGACGTGGACGGCGATGGCGATGCGGATCTCGTGGTGGCCTGGAACCGCCTCGTGGGCGACGAAAGCCACCTCGGCTGGACCGTGGCGTCCAACGACGGACTAGGCGGCTTTGAACCCACCCAAGAGTTCCTCCTCTCAACCGAACCCTCTGACGACCCCCCACGCATGTACCTTCAGGGAGACGACTTCGACGGCGATGGACTCCTAGATCTAGTTGTTCCCCAAGGCGGGACCGTCGAAGTGTGGTACAACTGGGGCGGCGGCTTTGAGCCCACCCCGCAACTGTCCGGCGTCTGGCCCCTTGGCTTGGCCGATGGCGACGGCGACGGTGATGTGGACCTGTTAGTCCGGAGGTATCACGGGGGGTTTGACGACGGATCGTATTACGCGATCCTGTGGATCAACGATGGCTACGACTTTGTCGATAGCGAGGAATTCGCCCTCGATAGCGAGAGAATGTTCCCCTACCTACCCGCCGTACAACCCCTAGGCGAAGCTGCGAGCCTATTGTGGTACCACTCCCCAGACTTCTGGTTCCGCTCCCAAGGCTCCTGGCAATTAACCCGACCGTGGACAGCCATCGAGGAACCACCGCTCGCTGTCGAGGCCGTGATTCATCCTGACGCCCTGCACTTGATCGCCGACCTCGATGGAAATGGCACAGTGGACATGCTCTATTCCCCCGAGCGCATAGATACGTTCCTTGCCACGGACTACTACGGCTTGGCTCTATGGCGTCTGGACGCCTCCGGCGTGTTGGCACGCCATTCCTTGCTCGACTGGAAGGTGTTCCCGTCAGTAGCCAACGCCAGCGACCTCAACGGCGATGGACTCTTAGATGTAGCCCTAGTCGCTAGCAACTTGACCGTCGGTTCGGCGCTAGTGGTGTTGTTCGGCCAGCGCAACGATGCACCCGTCCTCGAAGGCTATTACCCCCTGCCCGGCAAGGGCAATCAGGTCTTCGCCAGCGATGTCAACGGCGATGGCGACACCGATCTAGTCGTACTAGGAACGAGTCCGGCCAGCGACCACGGCGGCGTCTTCGTCTTTATCAATCAAGGCCCCCCAGCCACGGCCGTAGCCAGCGAGACGACGACCACGCCAACGGCCTTTTCGTTGGGTGCCAACTATCCCAACCCGTTCAATCCCGCCACGACCATCCCCTTGACCGTGCCTGCCGGAGCCAAGAACGTGAATTTGACCATCTACAATGTCTTGGGGCAGCCGCTGCGCCGAGTGTGGACGGGTCCGCTGCTGGCTGGCGAGCACCAGCTAACTTGGGATGGCCGCGACGCGCAGGGCCAACCCGTCGCCGCCGGGATCTATGTGTATCGGTTGCAGGTGGACGAGCAGACGTACGCCCGCAAAATGGTCAAAATCGAATAGATAGCCGGCCTCTGGAGAAAACTATGCGCTACGCGCTCTTTGCAATTTTGTCGTTGGCGGCTCCACTTAGATCTTTTGCCCTAACGTGGGATTTCGCCGACGGCACCACCCATGGCTGGATCGCTCGGCAAAGTTCTGCTTTCAGTAGCGAACCACTATACAGCCAAGTCGTCGATGACACCTGGCGCATCGCGCCCGTGCCCGGTCAAAGACCCACCGTTTCATTGAGCTCGCCGTTGATCGGCAAAGACTCGGCCTTGTTCGACCGCCTCACCCTCCGGCTGCGTCTCATCCACCACAGCCCCACCGAGCATGGGGAACTCCGGCTGGGCTGGTCCAATGCCGAGGACAGAAACCAGTGGACGAGCCATATTCAACCCTATCCCATCGAATGGGAAGAAATCACCCTAGATCTACGCGCCTTGGCAGCAGACCTAGAGCAGAAGGTCACCTGGCAGGATACCCTCTTTAATTTTTCCATATACATGGTTTTATATCGGGACTCGCAGGACCTAGAAAATCATCCAAGATTTTTAGAGGTGGACTGGATCCAGCTTACAGGAACCGAAGAGTTGGCACAGGGGGAATTGTCGCCTGAGGATATCGCGGTAGAGATGGGGCCGCCCGGCACGTTGTTCGCCGAACCCGACTTTTTCCCGCTCGGAGAGAGCATCGGCACCCTAGGCTCCCTGCAAAAATCGCGCGGCGCAGTGGGCGACGTGGACGGCGATGGCGATGCGGATCTCGTGGTGGCCTGGAACCGCCTTATAGACCGCGAAAGACACCAAGGCTGGACCGTGGCGTCCAACGACGGACTAGGCGGCTTTGAACCCTCCCAAGATGTCACCTTCTCAACCACACCCTTTTCTGACCCCATTCGACGCATGGACCTGCGGGGAAGCGACTTCGACGGCGATGGACTCCTCGATCTGGTCGTGGCCGAAAGCCAGACCGTCGAACTGTGGTACAATTGGGGCGACGGCTTTGATCCCACTCTGCAACTGCCCAAGGTCAGGCTCGTTGGTTTGGCCGATGGCGACGGCGACGGCGATGTGGACCTGTTGGTTTCCGCCGGTGGGTCCCAAGTGGTCCTGTGGATCAACGACGACTACGACTTTGTCCGCGGCGAGGAATTCGTCCTCGACAGCGAGGAGGTTCACTTTGCTTACCTACCCGCTGGACAACCCCTCGGCGAAGCCGCCAGCCTGTTGTGGAACGGCCCTCGGACGCCGGGCTCCTATCAACTGACCCGGCCGTGGGCGGCCGTCCAAGAGCCACCGCTCTTCTTCGAAGCCGCGGTCGACCGCGACGCCCTGCACCTGCTGGCCGACTTCGATGGCGATGGAACGGCGGACATACTCGGCTCCCCCATGGTCTTTCACGATGGCTACTACGGCTTAGCTCTGTGGCGCATGGACACTTCGGGCGTGTTGGCACGCCATTCCTTGCTCGACTGGCAGGTGCGCCCATCGCACGCAGCCACCGCTAGCGACCTCAACGGCGATGGGCTCCTAGATATAGCCCTAGTCGACAGGAACTTGACCGACGGTTCGGCACTGATGGTATTGCTCGGCCAGCGCAACGGCGCACCCGTCCTCGAAGGCTACTACCCCCTGCCAAGCGAGGGCAGTCAGGTCCTCACCGGCGATGTCAACGGCGATGGCGACACTGATCTGATCGTGCTGGGAACAAGTCCCGAAAGCGGCCACGGCGGCGTCTTCGTCTTTATCAACCAAGGTACCCCAGCCACCGCCGTAGCCAGCGAGGTAGCCACGCCAACGGCTTTTGCTTTAGGCGTCAACTATCCCAACCCCTTCAATCCCTCCACAACCATCCCCTTAGCCGTGCCCGCTGGAGCCAAGAACGTGGATTTAACCATCTACAATGTCCTAGGGCAGCCGCTGCGCCGAGTGTGGACGGGACCGCTGTCGGCTGGCGAGCACGACCTATCTTGGGATGGCCGCGACGCGCAAGGCCGACCTGTCGCCGCTGGGGTCTATATGTATCGGTTGCAGGTGGACGAGCAGACCCGCACCCGCAAAATGGTCAAAATCGAATAGACGATAGGGGCTGGAGATGAGGAAACTAAACTGCACTACCCACAAACTCTGGAGACAAACAATGCGCCGCGTTCTCTTAGCAATGTTGTTGGTGGCCGTTCCAGGCGGAGCCTTTGCCCTAACGTGGGATTTCGACGACGGCTCCACCTATGGCTGGAGCGCCCGGGAAAGTGCTGGTTATAGCAACGAAATAGGCAGCAACGACCCACTACAGACCGAAATCGTCGATGGCGTCTGGCGCATTGCGCCGGTGCCGGGTCGCAGACCCACCGTTCAATTGCGCTCGCCGCTGATTGGGCAAGACTCGGCCCTATTCGACCGCCTCACCCTACGGCTGCGCCTCATCCATCACAGCCCCACTGAGGGGCCATTCTCGATGTACTGGTCCAACGCCGAGAAAAGACGCCACCCTAAAGCGGGGCGCAGTGCCGCGGGGAGCGATCGTCAACCCTATCCCATCGAATGGGAAGACCTCACCATAGATCTACGCGCCTTGGCAACAGACCCAGAGCAGGAGATCATCTGGCAGGACACCCTCTATACTATCCGTATAGACATGATGTTGTACCTATACCCGCTGGATATAGAAAACCATCCCAAGTTTTTAGAAATAGACTGGATCCAGCTCACGGGAGCCGAAGAGATGGCACAGGGAGAATTGTCGCCTAGAGATCTCGGTGTGGCGTTGGGGCCGCCTGGTGCGCTGTTCGCCGACCCCGACTTTTTTCCACTCGGCGAGGGCATCGGCATCCCAAGCATTACGATGGACCAACTGGGAGAATCGTTCGGAGCGGTGGGCGATGTAGATGGCGATGGCGACGCGGATCTCGTAGCAGTCTGGAACCGGCCCATGGACGGCGAAAGACAACTGGGCTGGATTGTGGCGTCCAACGACGGACTAGGCCGCTTTGAACCCACCCAAGAGTTCCTCCTCTCAACCGAACCCGCTGACGACCCTCCAAGCATGTACCTCCAGGGAAGCGACTTCGACGGCAATGGACTCCTCGATCTGGTCGTTGACGACCAATGGGGGAGGAGCGTCGAAGTGTGGTACAACTGGGGCGGCGGCTTTGATCCCATTTTGCAACTGTTCGACGTCTCGCTCGTTGGCTTGGCTGATGGCGACGGCGATGGCGATGTGGACTTGTTGGTCGGCGATGTTGTTTTCCAAGAAGTGACTATGTGGATCAACGACGGCTACGACTTTGTCGATAGCGATACCTTCGTCTTCGACAGCGAGGAGTGGCGCTTGGCCTACCTATCCACCGGACAACCCCTCGGCAAAGCTGCGAGCCTGTTATGGAGAGGGACCTGCTTTGAGCCTCAAGATCAAGACTTTTGGCAACTGACCCAGCCGTGGGCCGCCATCGAGGAACCGCCGCTCTCTTTTGCGGCCCCGATCAATCCCTGTGGCCTGCACCTACTGGCCGACTTCGATGGCGATGGAATGGTGGATCTACTCGGCTCCTCCGAGAACATAGATCCGTTCCTCAAATTCGCCTTCGACTACTATGGCTTGGCTCTGTGGCGTCTGGACGCCTCCGGCGGGTTGGCACGCCATTCCTTGCTCGACTGGGAGGTGCTCCCGTCAGAGGTCATCACCAGCGACCTCAACGGCGATGGCGTGCTGGATGTGGCCATGATCGCTGGCAACTCGCCCGTCGGTCCGGCGCTGGTGGTGCTGCTCGGCCAGCCCAACGGCGTGCCCACCCTCGAAGGCTACTACCCCCTGCCAAGCGAGGGCAATCAGATCTTCGCCAGCGATGTCAACGGCGATGACGACACCGACCTAGTCGTGATAGGAACCAGTCCCGCAAGCGACCACGGCGGCGTCTTCGTCTTGCTCAACCAAGGCACCTCGGCCACGGCCGTAGCCAGCGAGACAGCCACACCAACGGCCTTTACCCTCGGTGCCAACTATCCCAACCCGTTCAATCCGGCCACGACCATCCCCTTGGCCGTACCCGCCGGAGCTAAGAACGTGGACTTAACCATCTACAACATCCTAGGGCAGCCGCTGCGCCAAGTGTGGACGGGACCGCTGCCCGCTGGCGAGCATCGACTGACGTGGGATGGCCGCGACGCGCAAGGCCGACCTGTCGCCGCTGGCGTCTATGTATATCGGGTGCAGGTGGACGAGCAGACGCGCACCCGCAAAATGGTCAAACTCGAATAAGCGAGCCGAGCAAATTGAATAACGCCATACATTACGCCCTGTTAATCGGCTTCTTCTGCAGCGCCACTTCCGCGCTGGCCGTCGATACCCTCGACGTGGGTCAAGACGGTCGCTTAGGCCGCTGGGACAGCATTGTCGAGGAAGCTCAATTCTTAGGGGTAGCGCGCGATTCCATCTGGATGTGGCCGGCAGAAGCCGGCGAAAATCTATCGCTGCGCTTGGCCGAGCGCGGAGGCATGGCAGTGGGGCTGGTGGAAAATCCCGCTGGCACCCTCCGCGTACCCCTAGGCACTCTGCTATACGACGGCAATTCCACTACGTCTTTCGACCCAGATCAGTTTGCCGCTATCGACCGCAGTACGCCCGTAGAGATCAACCTCGGCGCCACCTTCCGCGTCAATCGCGTCCGCCTCTTCCCGCGCCTTGACCGCCAGAACAGACGCCGCTTCCTACAGGTTTTTCGCCTCTACACCAAGGCCGAACGCCAAGCAGAGTACGACCCTGCTATCAGCTTTTTCGCCGACAGCCCCAACGTCGAGCCTGTGGTGGAACGGGACTTCGATAGCCGCAACGTGCGCTACGTGCTCATAGAGCCTAGCACTGAGCGCGAGTGGGAACTGGCGGAAGTGGAAATCTACGCCGCTGGCGACGCGCCCGTGGGTACTTACGTCTCTAGGCCGGTCAGGACGCGCTATCCCAACATCGTCTGGGGCAAAGTGCGCTACGAGGGAGGTTCCATAGAAAACGCCCCTGCCACGGTGCAGACGCGCACCGGCTCCGATCGCGACCCCGATCACTACTTCAGCATAGATCTCCAAGCGCAGGACGGGCTACGACGGGTGAGCAAAGAGGATTACCAAGCATTGCCCGCCGAGGAAAAGGGGCCGATCAGACCCAATCCGCTGTGGAGTAGCTGGCAGACCGTCAGCGGCGGTCTGATCCACTCGCCAGGGCTGCGCCGCTTCTTGCAGTTCAAGGTGCGCATGGCCTCACTAGGAGCCGTACTCAGGCGGCTGGTCTTCGAATTTGCGCGACCGCCGGTGGTCAGTAGCCTGCTGGCCGAGATTAGCCCCAGCGTCGTGCAGCCGGGCGTCGAGACGCGCTTTACCTTGTCCATGGAAGTGCGCCTGCGCCCCGATAGAGGCCCGGACCCGCGAGCTACGGGCTTCCGCTTCCTGCAGGTGCGCACGGCCGCGCAGGTAACGGAAATCGAGCGGATACTCGTCGATGACGAGGAGATTTCCTTTTCCGCCACCTATGAGCCAAGCGCGGGCTTCGACGTCGACTTGTGGCGGCACATCGAGCAGACGGGAACCTTCGTGCAGATCGTCTTTCGCGGCGCTGTGTTCCGCGACTACACGCGCTTTGAGGTGCGGGCATTAGACCGCAGGGACGCAGACGGTCAGCTCGAAGAGGCGTACCAAGTGGCCGACGAGCGCGATGTGGATCCCTCGCTGGAAGGGACCAATCTGGTCGTGCGCTTTGCGGACGGCAACGTGCCGCTGGTGGCGCGGTTGGAGGGAACCCGGCTGTTCACGCCCAACGGCGATGGAGCCAACGACGCCTTTGCGCTGAGTTATGCGCTGTTGAAGATCGTTACTGAGGCTGCGGTGACTCTGGAGATGTACGACTTGGCCGGTCGCCGGGTGCGGCGAGCCTATGCGGGAATGGGCAGCAACGGGGCTTATGCGCTGGAGTGGGATGGAACGGACGATCAAGGGTTATTGGTGCCACCGGGGCTGTATCTGTACGAGTTGCGGATAGAAGCCGACGAGGCGTCGGAACGCCGCTGGGGCTCGGTGGGAGTGATGTATTGAGATGAATAAAACCAGACTGTTTCCCAACTGGACTGACGGCATGAACCCAAGGGTATTTTGGCCGGCGGTACTCTGTCTATTGTTGACCCATCCACTCACCCTCACCGCCCAGACCAGCTACCGGCTAACGCGAGACCAAGTTGTCATCGACCAAGCGGTGCACTGGGCCGAATGGGAGGCACCTGTGGGGACGCACGTAATTACGGCGGAAGGCGCGGTATTGCCCCGCTTTCTGCGCCGCGACATCAATGCCGCACTCAACGCGATGGAGTTCGAGACCCCAGAGGCCGGTGGCGACACGTTGGTGGGGGGGATCCGCAGGGCGGGCAGCAGCGCCGCGCAGGCACCCTTCATAATGGACGGGAACCAAGGCACCTACTGGGAGCCCGATCCGGCCGACCCACTAAAAGACTGGTTTGTAGATGTGGAACTAGGGCGATCGGTAATCGCCAAAAGGGTGGTCGTGCGCTTTGCCCAGACGGGCGATCCCTTCCTCAAGTTTAGGGTGCTGCTCTCGGACGGGCGGGGACATCCAGAGCGGCCGTTGAAGTTCTTCCGCGTTGGGCAGGTGACGTACCCCAACAAGACAGAGCGGGAGTTCAGCTTCGAGGTCCGTCCCCAGCGCCCCTTGCCTGCCGGAGTCGAGGGAGAAGTGGCGCAGGTCGTGCGCTTTCAGGCATTGGCTTCGGACAGTACGCGGAGCGCGGAAGTAGATCGGGCTACCTACGAGGCGCTGTCGCCCGCAGACCAAGGGACGGTCGAGTACTTCCGCCAGACGGTCATCGGCCGCCAAATCCTAATCGACGAGCAGACGCATCGGGATTTGCCCGAGGAGGAACGGGGCCTAGTGCGCTATTTTCGCCGCGAGCGGCCGCGCTTGGCCGAGCTTGAGGTCTATACCCTAGGGGACAATGTCGTCACTGTGACCCAGCGGCTCCGCAACCGCAACGTGAGCATCTTCGAAAATATCCTGCTCGAGCTGGCGACCGATGGCCTCTTCCGTTCCTTCTACCCGTTGAAGATTTACGACTCGGTGCGCGACCGCAACCAACTCATAGTTGACCTAGGAGCCCGGTTCTGGCTGGACCGGGTGCGCCTAGTCAGCGCCGAGGGGCCTTTAAGCGCCTATCAGCTCCGGATTTCGGATGGCAGTTTAGACCCCGATGGCTCGCTGGTGTGGGAAGCTTTGGAGCAGCAGCAGAATCGGGAGTCCTTTCTACAGCTAGAGGAACAATTCTCCTTGCGGGAGGTGCGCCATTTGGAACTGAAGCGTCTGGAGCTAGTGATAGTAGGCGAGCATACCGAGACGGGCAACTTGAGCGAGATCCAGGCTTATGGCGAAGGCTACGTGTCCAAGGTCGAGCTCGAATCGCCCGTTATCAGCCTAGGCCGCTCGCGGATTTTCTCCACAGTGGAATGGGATGGAGACCAGCCCCCGGGCACCCAGCTAGAGATCCGCACCCGCAGCGGTGACGAAGTGATCGAGGAGCGGCGTTACTTCGACGTGGTGGGGCAAGAAATCAGCCAGGAGGAGTGGGAGGCCATCCGCTATGAGAAAAACCGCGGCGAGGTGCTAGTCCGGGAAATTCCGGGGCCGGGCTGGAGCAACTGGAGCGCGGTTTATCTAACGTCGGGGGAGCCATTCAAGTCGCCAAGCCCCCGGCGCTTCGCCCAAGTGCAGATACGGCTTTTGACCCAAGAACCGCTACGTACGGCACAGATGCGGAGCTTGCGGCTCAAGTTAGCGCCGCCGTTGGTGGACCAGACCTTCGCCGAAGTATGGCCGATAGATGGGGTAGCACCGGGGGAGGATCAGCTATTCTCCATGTATATCCGCTCAGTTTTTGGTCCTGGAAACTCCGGCTTTGACCGGATCCGGCTGCACTCGTCGTCTTCGGTCCCGATTGAGCTGATCTCGTTCCGAGAGGGTAGCGAAGCGCAGTTGCGCGCTGGCACGGGACGAGAGCTATGGCCGGGACCGCTGCATCTAGAGCGGCTGGAGGACGGATCGGTGGAATTGGCTTTTCCCGCGCCGGTCACTGGTGGCCGGTCGTTGTACGAGGCGCGTTTCCGCACGCGGGTATTTTTGAGCGGCACTGTCTTTGGTGCCGAATTGAAACGCGCGACCCGACCCGGGATCGTCCAGGCGATAAGCGAGGGCGACGCTGGGTCGCTGGCTGCGAGTCAGTCGCTAGTGGTGGTGGCCGATGTGGAAAACTTTCCGCTGTTGGACCGAGTGCGTTCGCTGCCCGAGGTCTTCACCCCCAACGGCGACGGCATAAACGACCAAGCCGAGATCCGCTTTACCATTTACCGCCTCATCCGGGAAAGGCGGATTGAGGTCGTCATCTACGACCTGTCCGGTCGGAAGGTGCGCGAGCTTTCGCTGCGTCGGGAAAACCCCAGCGGCGATCACTCCGTGGTTTGGGATGGTCGCGATGACGCAGGGGTACTGGTGCGACCGGGGACCTATTTGGTGTGCGTTGCTTTCTCCGCCGACGTGGGTGCGGAAAAAACCCAAGCCGCGAGCTTAGTAGGGGTGGTCTATTGACCGAACGGAGCAGAGCTTGGTTGGCGTGCGTCTTGGCCTGCTGCGCGTTGCGCGCGCTAGCGGTCGAGGCGCAAAGTGCGGACGCGAGCCGGTGGGGGCTGCAGGGCCCGCCGGTGACCGCGTGGGAAGTGCCGCACTTTGAGATAGAATACATCACGCCGCGAATGCACCGCTGGTACGCGCCCCGGCATCTGGCCGAAAGCTATATGCGGCCCTGGTACGACTACGACACCTCGTACTCGCGAGAACGCTACCGAACTCTCGTGGACAGTGGCCTAGAGGGCGAGCCGTGGTACGACACCTTCGGCCACCGCATAGGACGCGGCTGGATGGTCTATACCTGGGAACAAGAGCAAGCCAAACGCAATGGCAGCTTGATCAGCCAAGGATTCCCTTACTCAGGATTTTTCCAGAATCTGGTGATCGCCTCGGACGAGAGCAGGGGAACCAGCGCGCGGTTGATGATCGGCGACGAGATCTTCACCGTCTTCACGCCCTTGACCTTCAATAAGACCGAGTTCAATGGACTGCGCCTCGACTGGGCCAACGAGCGCCTCGTGGGGAGCCTGCTCCTGTCGCGGCCAAGCCAGCCGAACAGGGCTGACCGCACCAATATCACGCACCTGTTGGGAGGCCACGCCAAGTTCAAAGCCAGCGACGCGGCACTCGTCGGCGTTACGTATATCAACGCCCACAACGCGCAAAGCCAAGTGCGGATTACGTACGGCAACCCTCTGTACGGGACGCTGACTACCGGCCAGAACCAGCCACTGAACAAACTGTGGGTGCGGCTCAGGGATGATTCGCCAGCCGACGGGGTGAGTGGCACGTCGCTGTTCAGGTACGACATCGTGCTGGTCGATACCAGCGGGCACAAGGTGCGCGGGCGGGAAATCGGCTTTTTGCCGCGCATTGAGGGCGGGCGAACGCGGGCGGGGGCGCTGGTAGCCGACGGTTCGGAGACGGTCCTGCTCGAATAC
The DNA here is from genome assembly GCA_028875335.1 of Gemmatimonadota bacterium. The sequence continues at coordinate 45,387 of JAPPEF010000366.1, read as the reverse complement.
GATTTCGCCGCCCTCGACCACGAAGGGTTGCGCTCGGCTACCTTGCGCCGGGCAGCAGTCGAACTGGTGGTCGCCGACGACTACCGGGTCGAGATGGCCTCGAACTTGCAGACCGACGGGGATCGGCGCGACCCGCAGATCGTGTTTTTCCCTTTCGCGCGATCGCCGGGCAACGTCCAAGACAACAGCAACAGCCGAGTGCTGCGCCTAGACTACGGTTTGCCCACCGCCAACGAACTGCTTGGGATCAATTGGGACTTGGTCGAGTGGCACGGGCTCTCATTCCACGGCGAGGCCGTGGTCAACCGACAGCACGGCATGTACCCCAGCCGGGATGTCAAGCACCTACATCACTTCGTTAAAAACGCCCACGCCGCGTACGCCGAGCTGGCCTACCAACGCTATCCCTATGATATGGCCGGGGAGTTGTTCTCGCTGTCCGATGACTATTCGACCAATTACTGGCTCGTGCAGAGCAACGGCGATATCCGTTATCAAGCGCCAGTTCCCGACCTCTACGAGTTCGTCGATGACGACGACGACCACGACGGCACCCCGGAATGGGAACGGCCCTTCCAGAGTTCTAGGCGGCGGGCCTTTCCCGGCTACGACGAGAACGGCGATTTCATCTACGACCACAACCAGAACCGCAATCTCATCCCCGATTACGAGGAACCTTTCCTGCGGTTTCGCTCGGACCGACCAGAGTACCTCTTCGGCCTCGACCTCAACCACAACGGCGTGATTGACCGTTTCGAGAACGACCTCCTGCCGGACTATCCCTACAAGCGCGACCATCGCGGTTTCAATATGTACGCACGCGGGCATCTGGGGCCGGATGCGAGTCTGGCGCTGGGACACCAGCGGATGCGGCTGATTTCCGGGGATGGTCGGACTCATGCGGTGTACGCGCTGGCCGCGGTGCGCTGGAGCCTTAGGAGTGGGCAATTGCGGTTTTTCGATTTTGTAGCCCGCATCAGGGACGACATCCCGGACGACTTGGAGCAATGGATGCAGCCAGTGGGCGCAGTGGGGCGGATGCAGCCTGTTGTGGATCGGCTGCCGGGGAACAACGCTTGGCGCAACACATTATACGCCGACTGGGAGCAGGCTTTTGGCTGGGGTCTGCGCCACATGCACCGCTTCAAGTGGGAGGGCTGGTGGCAGCGCGGGGATAGTGCGGCGCTCCACAGCCGCGAAGGGCGCGCTAGGTCGGGTTTTCTCGGCGCGATCAACAAAGCCGAATGGACGGTGCCGTTGGGACTGGGCCGGGTGGAGCCGCGCTGGAAGAGCGAGTACCGCCGCGTCCGGCCCTTCCACAGCCGGGCACCCGTGGCAGAGAGCCTAGAGCAGACCTTGTCCCTGCTGTGGGTACAGCCAATTCTAGCCGAGCAGGTCTCGATCAGCTACTACGCTCGGCACGGCCGCCAGATCTTCGACACCCAGCTACAGTGTGGGCTGGAGTGGAGCCGGTTCTGGATGCTGGAGGGTAGGCTTCCAGAGGTGGCAGAGGACTTTACGGGCCGGACGCTGGTGATACAGTTGACGAACAGAGTGGGCTATGCCGGCTACCAATTGGTGACCCGAGTGGGAGCGCAGTGGCTGTGGCGCGATTTTGACCACAGCGAAGATCAGCGCTCCAGCATGCTCTTTATAACTATCAACGCGGGGTTGAAGCTATGAACTGGGCTTTCGCAGCGCTCTTATTGCTGGCGCTGGACGCCGATGGCCAAGTCCGCACCTTCGCGCTCGGCGGTGTCGAGCACGATTGGGCAGGCGGCGGCGACGGCATCGACCCCGAGTTTTTGGTCGGATCCCGGTCTAGGTCACAGGTGGATACGAGCAACATACTAGTGGGCGCAGTCGAGTTCGTTCACCGGCCGGGATGGGTCAGCCCGCGCTTTTTCGACGGCGAGGAGAACATCGCCTCCCTAGTGCTCGAAGGCCAAGGCTCGGTTAGGGCACCCAATGCAAGTACCAAGTACACCGATTTGCGGAAGGCCCAACTCCGCGGCATCGTCAACGGCGACCACGCCATCGCCTTCGAGCGCAAACCCACCCCCTTCAACCCAGAGGTTCCGGCCTACGGCATCTACATCATCCTCGACTTTGCCCAACAGGTTGGCGTGCAACGGGTGCGCTTCTATCCGCGCAACACCGTGGCAGCCACGCCGCGCCAACCCTACCAAGACGATTTCCTGCGCGCGTACGAACTGTGGGTCAACCCGAGGATGACCAACCGCGTCAGCGGCGCGCCAGACATTTTGGTGATCCGCGATTTGGAAAACGAAGACCCAGTAGTCAATGTCGCGGTCAATCCCCAGTACGTGCGGCTGATAAAGTTGCGTTCGCTATCGGAGGTGCCCTTTGAGATCGACGAGATTGAGGTCTATGGCACGGGCTACCTGAACCGGGCGACCTACCAGACGGACCTGCTCGACCTAGGGGCTTCCGCCACCGTCGGCGAGGTGCGCTGGGTAGAAGAGGTAGTTGGCGAAGCGCCCTTTTCCCGCTTGACGGCGCGGGTGCGCACCGGGCTAGACGATACGCCGATCATCTATCGGCAGCGAGTCGGGGCTGAAGATCCGTTCTCACCGCCCTCGACCGTCGTGGAGGTGAGCGCCGCCGAATACTGGTCGCTTGACCGCCGCGAGCGCCTGCCGCCGCAGGAGGACGAAGAAAACTGGAGCCCGTGGCAGCGCGTGTTGAACGGCGGCCTAGTAACAGCACCGGGGCCGCGGCGCTTTATCCAGTTGCAGTTTGCCTTCGAAGGCCGGCTCTTTGATACGCGCCTCATCGACCGGCTCGAATTCGACTACCTGCGCCCGCCAATCGCCGACACCCTCCGGGCCGAGGTCTTTCCGCGGCTGGCCGAGGCGGAAAAGCCGGCGACTTTCCACTACGCGGTATTGCTGAAGGCTAACGGGGCGGTGCGCGGCTACGACGCATTGGCCGTGGACTCCAACGCGCCGGTGGCGAATATCCGCAACGTGCGCTTGGACGGGCAGGCGGTGGATTTCGCAGTAGAATACGCGCACCAGGAGGGCTTCCGGCTGAGTTTTCCACTGGTAAACAGAGACGGGGCCGTACTGGAATTCACCTATGACCTGCCAATCTTCCGCTTCGGCACCACGTTCTCCAGCCGCGCCTACAACAGCCAATTCCCGACGGTACCGCAGATCGTCGAGCCGGGACAGGTGGTGGATTTCGGGCCAGCGGACCAAGACGAACTTTCGGGGCTGGCCGTGGAAATCCCCAAACCGCAGATCGGCAAGCTAGTCGGCGAGATCGCGGTCGTCGCGCGGGTGTTCACGCCCAATGGAGATGGGGTCAACGACCAGTTTGAGATGTTTTTCAACCTATTGCAGCTAGTCGAGTCGGCGCCGGTGGCACTGGACGTGTTCGACTTGGCAGGACGGCGGCTGCACAGGGTGTTTGCCGAGGAGCGGGGGATCGGGCCAGCGCGCTACCGTTGGGACGGCAGGAACGCAGATGGGAAGTTGCTAGCGCCGGGGACCTATGTGTGGGTATTGCGGGTGCAGGCAGACGCGTTTGAGGAGCGGCATCTGGGGACGATGGGGGTGGCGTACTAATGCTCGTTCTACCATTAAAAACGAGAGAACTGGCACAATTGATAAAATATAGCCTACTTGTCGTGCTTTTGGTCAACGCCGCCCAAGCCCAAGACTATGGCGCCCGCTTGGGCACCATCCAGCGCGGCGGCCGGGTTACCTACGAGCCCCGAGGCCCCGGTGTGCTTTTCGACGCGCTCGATCCCGCCGTTCGCAAGTGGTACGTGCCGCAGGAGCTCTACGCCGAATACCGTTGGAATCAGTGGGAATACTCCAACTACGCACGCGAAAATTACCAGCGCTACGTCTTCACCGCGCTAGAGGGCTATTATTTTTACGACGTCTATGGAAATCTCCTGACCCGGGGGTGGTTGATCTACGACTGGCGGCAGGAAAATCCCCAGCCCTTCGGCAGCTCGGTGAATAAGACCTATAACTTCCGCAATTGGTTCAGCAACCTAGTGATCGCCTCCGACCACAAGGGGGAACACCACTACGCCATCACCGTCGGCGACTACATCCGCACCACCCTGACGCCCATGACGTTCTCCAAGGCGGTCTTCAACGGCATGCAGATCGACTACGCCGCCGACAAGTACCAAGCCACGCTGTTGATGTCGCGGATTTCGGCACCCAACGTGATTTTCACCGCCCGGGGGACGCAGGCCGATCAGCGCACCAACAATACCAACTTGTTTGGCGGCCGGCTCGAGGTCCAAGTAGGAGACTTCGTCAAGGTCGGGGGCACACTGGTCAACGCGCATCACTCGCAGACCCAGCGGCAGGCAGTCAACGGCGATATCTTCAAAGGACAGCTAACCGAAGCGCTGAATTTCACGCCCGTGACGACAATCGAGATCCGCATCCGCGACGATTCCCCCGAGGACGGCAAAGGAGGGGGAGCGCTCTTCGCCAGCGACCTGCTAGTGTACGACCTAGAGGGGAACGCGACGCGCGCCAGCGAGATCGGCTTCCGGCCACTCATCGAGGGCGGCCTCCAGCGCCAGGGTTTTTTAGCCGCGGACGGGTTGGAGGAGATCTTGCTGCGCTACGACCTAGCCGACGCCGGCTATGTCGGCGTTGATCCGACCGAAATCACTCGCATCGCAGTGGAACTGGTAGTGGCCAACGACTACCTGATTGAAGTCGCCTCCGACAACCAAGTCAACGCCGACGACGCGACTGTCTTCCTGCCAGTGGCTCAGGCCCGGGGCAACGTCCAAGACGGCTCCAACCAGCGCGTGTTGGCCTTCGACTACGGGCTGCCGACGGCTAACCAGATCGCCGGGTTCACCTTCGAGTTGACCGACCTAGCCGGGTTCGCCGGATACGCGGAGATCGACATCAACAACCGCTACCGGCAATTCCCCAACCCCAACCGCAAACGGCACCACACCGCTGGCGATGAGGCCCTAGCCTGGTTCGCCAACCTCTCCAGCACGCCCTACCCGTACTTCTTTTTGTTCGAGGCGTTCAGCATTGACCCGACCTACCAGACCTCGATGATGACCGCCAGCAAAGAGGGCGGAATCGACTACGGCAACCACTTTGAGCTCTACGAGTTCGTCGATGACAACGACGATCAGGATCGCCGTCCCGACTGGCAGCGCAAGGACTGGGCACCGGGAGATCGCTATATCTTTCCCGGATGGGACGAGAACAACGACTTTATTTCCGATTTCAATCAAAACGACAACGAGGACAGCCCGAACCTGATCCCCGACTACGAGGAGCCCTTCCTGCGCTACTATTCAGACCGGCCCGAATTCCTCTACGGGCTGGACATGAACCACAACGGCACCATTGATCGCTTTGAAAACGACGAGGAGGCCGACCTGCCCTATCGCCGCGATCGGGAGGGCTACAACGCCTTCGGCGGAGCCCATCTGTTGCCGGGCGTGCGGCTGATGCTGGGGAGGATGGATATGCGCCGACTGGCGGCCGCGGAGCGCAACCAAGCCCTCTACGGGGTGTTGACGCTCGACTGCGACTTCAACCGCTGGGGTCGGGTGCGGCTCTTCCAAGACCTGCGCAAAGTGCGGGACAATATCGCCGATCCCGTCCTCCAGTGGAGGCAGCGGCCCAATACGCGAGGGGCGCTATACGGAGTGGAGGATCCCCTCGCAGCGCGCAATACCGTCTTGGGCACGTCGTGGTTCGGCTGGGAGCAACGGCCCTTTGCGGGGTTGCGTCTGGAGCACAAGGCCAAGTGGCAGTTCCACCGCCAACTAGATGGTCGGATCGACTTGGAGTTGAGGGGGTTGCGCCAGCAAGCCTCGTTTTTGGGAGTGATCAACAAGGCGGAGTACCGCTGGAGCTCAGGGAGGTGGACGTTGATGCCGCGTTGGAAGAGCGAATTCTCGCGCCGCCGGCCAGTGCTTGCGGGGACGCCAGCGCGCCTAGAACTCGACGAACTGCTGATGCTGATATTCCGCTTCCCGCTGATGCGCCGAAGCACTGTCGCGGTTGGCGTGGAATACGAAATCTTCTCGCAGTTGCAAAATCCCACGCCACCCGGTGCAGAAGATAGCTTCCGCGGGCTGACCACCACGACGCAACTGATCAATTTCTCGGACTACCTAGGCTACCGCTTGACTACGACCTTGGGCTTTGAGCTGACGCGGACCAGCTTCGAGGGTCGGCAGAGCGAATTGACGACGCGGAGCTTTATCACGATTTACTCGGGAGTCGAGCGGTAGAGAACATGCCGCAAAAGCTATTTGCGCTACCGCCTAGGTAACTAGGCGGTTTTTTTTATTTTCGTGGTTCACATAATCGCGCCTTGTGGGTCATATAGGGCAAACGCGCTACCGGCCAACCCACCCTCTTCCGCAAAGGAGGGCTTCAATGCAATCCTTAGCCATTCGCATCCTGTATGTCGCCCTAATCGACATCCATACAGAGAGGAAGTTTTGCGCCGACCAGCCGACATAAGCGCCGAAGCCGTAGAACACTACGGACGCTTGGTGCTCAAGGTGGCCTATAAGATCGTCGCCAATGCCGATGAGGCGCAGGAGGTCTTCCAAGAAACCTTCCTGCGCTTCCACGCCGCCTGTGTGCGCGGCGAGCTCATCGCCCACCCCAAGGCATGGCTTTGCCGGGTAGCAACTAACGCGGCCTTCAAAATCCGGCGCTATCAACATCGAGCGCTGCTCTGCGAAGAGGAAGACCCCGCGCTGCAAGTCGATGCTGACAAAGACGCCGAGCACCGCTTACTCATGGACCGGGTGCGCGACTTGGCCGCCGAGTTGCCCGAGCGCCAGCGCATGGTCTTCGCCCTGCGCAACTTCGAGGGCTGGCCCTTTGCCGAAATCGCCGCGCGGCTGGGGTGCAGCGAAGAGTCGGCCAGAGCCAGCGAGTACAAAGCACTTAAAAAGATCCGCGCCCATTTGGGTGCCGGCTGCAAGGACTAAGCACCATGGACAGAGCCGAATTTGAAGGCAAACTGAGCGACTACGTGCGCGGCGAGCTATCAACTGCGGAAGCGCGACAGATCGAAACCTATCTGACCGAGCATCCAGAAGCGGCCGACGACTTGGAAGCGGTGCGTACCGTGTTGGAACTGAGTGCTGATATCGGCACCGCCGAGCCAGCGGACGCGCTTTTTGCGGCGGCACGTACTAACGCGCTGGAGGCAATCCGCGCGGAGGAGGACGAGCACGAAACGCAGCGAGCGGGATTTTGGCAGCGACTGCCGCGGCCGGTGTACCTGTCGGGACTGGCCGCCATGCTAGCCGGAGTGGTGTTCGGAGTACTCTGGCAAGGGAGCACTGCGGCGTGGGCCGAAGTTGTAGCCGAGGTGCGTAAGCTGCACTCCGTGCGCGTGGAGGGCTGGTTCCGCGGAGAGCAGGGAGAACAGGTGCCGATGCAGCAGTGGATCAGAGCACCGCACTTTTTCCGCGCCGAAGTAGGCACCGGCGCGGCGCGGCGTGAGGTCGTGGTGAACGATGCGAGTGCGCGGGTTTACATGCATGGGGTATGGTATGGGAGAGATCTCGGCGCAGAAAGCACATGGTCCATAGCAGATGTCGCCGAGCAACTAGCGCTGCCCGAGCGTGAACAACTAGAGACTCGGAGCTATCAGATTGAACGCGAGGATCGGGGATCAACGGTGCTTTTTTCGATCTGGGGGCACTCCTCGCTGGGTAGTGACGCTCCGTCGGACATCCGATTTGAAGTCGAAGTAGATACCCAGACGCGGTTGCCTAGCCAAGCCCGGGTTTATCTAGATGTGGGCCAAGAGGACTGGGAGTTGGTCAGCGAATTGAACTATCTCGATTACGACGTGCCCTTGGCGGATGAGCTTTTCGCGGTCGCCGATGATGCGGTCCAGCCGTTTGCCTTTTCCGCGTACAAAGCACATCCGTTTGATATGACGCTAGAACCGTTTGTGCCTTGGAACAGGACGTTTTACATGCCACTGGACGGTATGGATATCATCATCTATCCGCCTTCGGATGACCCAAGCAAGGGCACCCAGAGCCACGCTGCTTCTACAATAGTCGTCCTTCCTTCTTCGGATGATCCAAGCAGGGGTATCCAAGACCTCGCTACGTCCACAGTAAGTGGGATCACGCGCAGTGAATTCCATCGCACTCCACTGACCGAAATTGCCCAGAGTCTCGGGCTCGGGAAAATGCGGGTGGAGACCCCGGATTCGGCGCTGGCCAAGCAGCGCTACTCCGCACGGATTGCCTACAACCATCGCCTAACCCCCACCGAGCGCGTCCAGCGCCTCGGCCGCCGCTTTGGTTTTGTCGCTGAGTTAGAAAAACGGCAGGGCGCTAGGACGCGCTGGATTTTTACCCAAGACGGCTCCGAGTTTCCAACAAACCCGCAGGACAGTCAGCAATCTGGGACTCAATCTCAGACTAGTAGCAGTGGCAAAAGCTACACTTTCCACGCTAAAGGATATCCACTCAAGTTCGCGATCCAGAGAATGCTCACATACGCCGCGCTCAACGACCTCGTCAAAGGCTACGACCAAGACCTCGACGAAATCGAGCTGCAATGGGACGCAGCAGCAGACAATCCCTTTGAGCGTCCAGTAGATATCGACGTCGATTTCTCCGACGGCTGGGACGTGGCCCTCGATTATTTGCGCGAGCACTTCGGGGTGACGATGGAGCGCGTATCCGAGCCGATTACCTATGAAGCATTGGTGATGCGTCCGCACAGAGAAGGCGCAAAGTAAGCATTCATGCGCGCTCGTCTGTCAGGCGTTTGGCGTATTCGCCGCGCGGGACGCGGAAGTACCCCTGAAAGCAAAGTACGCCCGCAGCCGTAATAACGGCACTGCACAAAAACAACGCCCGATACCCCAGCGCGTCGATCATCCAGCCGCCGCCGAGCGAAACGCCGGCAATGCTGATACCGTAGGCCATAGTCAGCGCCGAACTCATGGTCACCCGCCAGTGCTCTGGGACCAGTTCCTGCTGAAAGACGATATAGACCGAGCGGCGAATCGAGCTGAGGGCGACCAAGGCCATACAGGCGGCTCCGGCCACTGCCCAATGGGCGACCAAGGCCATCGGTATGAGGCACAGCACCATCGCCCCAGCCCCTCCGGTAATCACCGGCACCCGGCCGAAACGCCGACTGAGCGCAGGAGCGGCCAGCGCAGTACAGGCGGCTAGGAGCTGGCCGGCGGCAGTCAAACTGCCGATCAGCGCCGTGGAGGTCCCGAGGCCGTCGTCCATATAGACATTGAAGAAGACGCGGAGACTGTTTTCCGCAGCCATCTGCAAGAAGGTAACCAAGCTCAAGGCGAGGATGATGGCCAAGGGGAAAGGCGTCGCTTCGCCGCGTTCCCTAGCAGGCGGTTTCTGCGGACGGGAGCGTGTTGCGGCGATAGCACCGGCACTGATAAATAGCACGCCAGCAGCTAATAGCAACGGATAGCGGTAAGGAGCTGGGTGGTCTTCGGTCAGACCGAGGAGCGCGGAGAACAGGCCGGGCAGCAGGCCGCCGCACAGACTACCGGCAAAACCCGCCAGCGGCCACAGCGCCACCTGAGTCGAGAACACGTGGTTGCGCAGACGCGGCGGGCAGATCAGCGTCAGGAAGGGAATCGAGCAGACGAGGAAAAGCGTATTGCCAAGGACGCCGAGAGCATACGCTCCCATGATCCAAGTTAGCTGCAAGGAGGGGGGAGCAAACTCGCCAAGGGGCAACAAGCCAAAACCAAAGGCGGCGATCACCATGCCGACGATCATGCTCCGACGCGCCCCCCAGCGGTTGGCCAACAGCCCCGCGGGCATGCTCAAGAGGGCAAACGACAACGCGCCAACGGCGTTGACTTGGCCGATCATTTGGGGGCCATAGCCTAGGCGCAAGAGATAGAGATTGAGCAGGACCGTATAGACGCCGCCGAAGATCGTAAAGCCGATCAGAGCTTGGCTGAAGAGCACTAGGCGCACGTCGCGGTTGAAAAGCGCAAGCGCCTCGCGATGAGTGGAGACCAATTTCTTTTTGCTGGAACGGGAGATGACAGTTATGTATTAGGAAAGTAAACCAACAACTCGCGGCGAAAAAGGCCACATAGCGGAGAAGGTATGGCGCGCAGCAGCGCATTCTGGTGCTTTTTGGTATGGGTACCGGGTGTTCTAGCCCAAGAGATAGTCCAAGTGCAGACGCCGGCCGGCACAATGCACGAGTTGGTCCACGTCCCCGCCGGTTATTTTGCAATGGGATCGGTCGAGGGACGGGCGGACGAGCAGCCGGTCCACCAAGTCTATCTCGACGACTTCTACATCGACCGTTTCGAAGTGAACAACGACCAATACGCCGCCTTTTTGAACGACATCGACGGCAACGCGGATGGGGAAGGGCATCTGCTGTTCGATCTGCGAGATCCCGACGCGCAGATTCTCTACAACGACGTGGGATACGCGCCGATTCCCGGCACCGAGCAGCAGCCAGTCGCCGAGGTTTCGTGGTACGGCGCCCGTGCCTATTGCACTTGGGCCAGCATGCAGTTGCCGACCGAGGCCATGTGGGAAAAGGCCGCCCGCGGCACCGACGGCCGCATCTATCCCTGGGGCAATTCCATTGACCGCAGCCGAGCCAACTACGGCAAAGAGGGCTGCTGTCGCGGCGACGATAGCGACGGCTTTTTCGACTCGGCCCCGGTTGGCTCTTATCAGCGCGGAGTTTCTCCCTATGGGGCCTACGACATGGGGGGCAATGTCTGGGAGTGGGTGGTGGATTGGTACGGCGAGGATTACTACGCGCAAAGTCCCGGGCGCGATCCGCAAGGGCCGGACGCAGGGATCAGCCGAGTGCTTCGCGGCGGGTCGATGAGCAGCGATCCGTATCGCCTGCGCGCCACCGACCGCGGCGGGCTGCCGCCTTCGGTGACCTACATCATCGTCGGATTTCGCTGCGCAGCGCGCGAGCTTCCCGCCACGGCAGTGCAGTCTGCAAGTTGGGGACAAATCAAGCGCATGGCAGAGGAAGGCGATGCGCGGTAAACCGCACAAATGCAACAGCCCCTCAGCTTGTGCAAGCTGAGGGGCTAGTTATAATAGTGGTGGCGCCTCGCGGAATCGAACCGCGGACACAGAGATTTTCAGTCTCCTGCTCTACCTACTGAGCTAAAGCGCCACCAAAAGAAAGATTAAAATTAAAGCCCCCTCATTTGCATTGTCAAGGATGCGCCATGCCCGTCTCGATCATCCCGTTCAACATGCCCGAACCCGCTAAAATTCCTCCCCACATCGTCACATCGCTCGAAGCCATGTCTTCAGACGAGGCCGTGATCCAAGGCATGGATTTGCTGCTGGGCATCGAAGCGGCGGACACCATCGTATATGAGCGAGTCGGCCAAGGAGTAGTCCACACGGCCGGCGCAGGAGCTGAAGTCCTGCAGCGGGTGCTGGAACAAGACGGCGTGCGCCCCTTCGCCGATCAGGACGGGGTCGGTCACTCCGCGTTGTTGCTAGTGGGACAAGCCAGCGCCGACGAAGAAAGCCCCCTGCCAGCAGGAGTAGTACGCTTCCTACTAGAGGGGGCTGAAGGCGGGTCTATCGGCTTTAGCTACGTGTTGCCTCTGCAGGCTGGCGACGGCCCGCTATGGGGCGCGTTGACGCTGATTCGCCGCGCGGCGAGCGGGCCGCTCAACCACGAGCAACCCAACCTGTGCGAGGGTATGCGGCGCGTGTTGAGCCGGATGCGCGATTAGGCCGAGACCGGCTCGACGACTCCGTTTTCAAGCATCCAAACCTCAACCTCATCGCCATCTACGTCGGCCAACATCTGGCCGTTGATCTCGACGCAGGGCGAGAGGGGCTGGCCGCTTTTCTGCACCATCTCAGCGTAAATATCTGGATTGTTGATAATGTCTTTGTCTTCGTATGCCAAGCTGTATTTAGCGAAGGTCATGCGCACGCTATTGCTCCAGCCGCAAACCGGCTTCAGATAGGCGACGATGTGAGGGGCTTCAGCCATGATTGAAATTCCTTTCTCATGTGATAGAAACGATTTTGCGTTTGGTGGAATATAGAGATGCGCCCCTCTCTGTCAAGCAGAGCATTGGGTGATTGACGAACCGAATGCCCAATGTTACATTTGGAATATCCCCCTCCCCTTGGTGTGTTTGCTCGCCCTCTTAACTCTAGGATTAGCAATGAGTTCTGCAGAAGTTCTTTTCTTGCGCGGCGGACGTCCTCTCCAAGGTGAGGTCGAGGTCCAAGGGTCCAAAAACGCCGCTTTGCCCATGTTGGCCGCTTCGCTGTTGGCCACTGAAGGGCAAACCGTTCTGCACCGGGTCCCCCCGGTCAACGACGTATTGGTGGCTCTAGAAGTATTGCGTCGGCTCGGCGCGCGCGTCGATTACGACGCAACCGAGGAAGTGGCCGTCCTAGACACCCGCGATGTCAAAGAAACCCAGCTTCCCGCGGATTTGACCAATCGCTTCCGCGCCTCGCTGCTTTTCGTCGGTCCGCTGTTGGCTCGCTTTGGCCGCGCCTGGATCCAAGAGGTCGGCGGCTGCACGATTGGCTCGCGGCCGACCGACTATCACTATCGCGGCTTTGCCCGGCTCGGGGCCGAGGTCCAAGGCGTCAACGGCGGCGGCATCGACGTGGTGGCCAAGCAGCTATCCGGTGCCTTTATGTACTGCGATTTGCCCAGTCATACCGGAGTGGAAAACCTCGTTATGGCGTCCTGCCTAGCAGAGGGTGAGTCCGCAATCGAAAACGCGGCTTCCGACCCGGAGATCGTCGATTTCACGTTGCTCCTGCAAAAGATGGGTGCTCAAGTCGAAGGGGTCGGTACGCGGCAGGTGCATATCAAGGGAGTTGACGAGTTAATAGGTGCCGAGCACACGATCATGTACGATCGCCTCGACGCCGGCCTCCTGATGATGGCGGGCGCGATTACCGGCGGCGACATCGTCCTCAAGGGCGTGGTGCGCGATCACCTGTACGTCTTTGAAGCCAAACTACAGCAAATGGGCGTCGAGATGGCAGAGGAAGGGGCGTGGATGCGGGTGCGCGGGCCGGAAACCTTGTCGCCGATCAATGTAGTGACCACCTTTTACCCCGGCTTCCCAACAGACCTGCAGCCTGGGATGACGGCCTTGGCGTGCATGGCCAAAGGCGACAGCTACATCCGCGAGACCGTATTCGAAGATCGCCTCGGCCACGTCAAGGCCTTGCGCTCCTTCGGCGCTCGCCTTGCGCCGGAAAAGGACCACTTGGTGTTGGTGCACGGGCCAGCTCAGCTCAAAGGGGCCAAGGTCAAGGCCATGGACATTCGCGCCGGGGCCGCCTGCGTGCTCGCCGGTCTAGCGGCCGAGGGTTGCACCGAGATCAGCAACCTCTACCAACTCGAACGCGGGCACGCCCACCTCGAGCGCCGCCTGCGGGCCTTGGGCGCTGACATCGAAAGACACTGAGACGCGCTGCGCATCCAACGCGAATAAGCGGTCGGGAGCTTGCGGCTCTCGGCTGCTTTTTTTTGCTTGTCTATTACTCTACAGGAGAGCCACCATGATCGTACAACCCGACGCTGTGTATTTAGCGCGTTCACCCATCAACCGCGCCGACGCTCCCTTTGCAACCTACCGGGAGTTAGCCCATCGCACCCTCGCCGCCCTCGAGGTGCCGCTACCCGCAGCAGGCACCATCTTACTCAAGCCCAACGCCACTGTGCTCTATCCACCGGAAAAGCGTGTCATCACTCACCCTGGGTTTGTCGGCGGTCTGCTCGACGCCCTGCGCGCCCGCGGCGTACCCGCCGAGCGCATGGTAGTTGCCGATGGCCAGTCCGGGGAAAACCCCACGGCCGGGCACACTTGGGCACTGTGCGGCTATCGCGCCATGACCGATGAGCGGGGCGTGCGGCTCGCAGAAATGAACACCGACGAGGATTCCCGCGTCGTCGAGGTCGCCGATGGCGTAGTGTATGAGCGCTATCCCCTGTACCGGGAAGTAACCGACTGCGCCTTCTTTTTCAACGTCCCCCTCGCCAAGTGCCACAACTTGGGCTGCACGACCTTGTCGATAAAAAACCTAATGGGCATCATAGCCAAGCCCGAGCGGCACCTGTGCGCGATCCAAGCCGTGGACGAGCCATTCGCCGATGAACTATGGCGTCTGACCGAGAGCGGCCTCAGCTTCTTTGAAGACCGCTTCTATCACAAACTCTGCGATCTATTGGTCGCGCTGCGCGGTCTGGGGATGCCGCGGCTTTCAGTTGTAGATGGCCTTGTCGGCCGCGACGGCACGGCATTCAACGAAGGAGCCAACTACCCTCTCGGCTGGGCTGTGGCCGGCGTCAACGAAGTACACGTAGATGCAGTAGCCACCCACCTAATGGGCCTCGACCCGCAGGCCACCCCCTATCTGCAATTCGCCCACGCCCGCGGCCTGGGGACCATTGACCCTGGGGAAATCGAAGTCGTCGATCTCGCAAGCGGCGCGGTGCTCACTGGCGCAGCCCTAGCCGAGCTACGGCCCGCCGCGCCGCTGATGCCCATCTCCCGCTGCAAAGACGGCTACTACAAGCGCTTTCGCACCGATGGATCAGCAGTGCCCTGGCACTTGGACGATGTCAATGCCCAACGCCAGCAGGAAGGTCTGACACCCGTTACCTATGAGCCAGCCCGCGCCTGAGCACACCCTCCGCGCCTGCCAACGAGCGGTGGACGAATGGATCGCCGACGTCGGCGTGCGCTACTTCTCCGAGCTGACCAATACGGCCGTGCTGATGGAGGAAGTCGGCGAGCTGGCGCGGATCATGGCCCGCACCTTTGGCGAGCAGAGCTTTAAGGAGGGCGAGGAAGCCGACCTCGGCATGGAGATGGCCGACGTGCTCTTCGTCCTCATATGCCTCGCCAATCAGACCGGAGTCGACTTAGAGGAATCCTTCCAGCGCGCGCTGGCCAAGAAGACCCAACGCGACCGCAGGCGTCACGCGGAAAATCCCAAACTCCAATCTTGATTTGGCAAACAGCCGGCAAGTTGTGCTGCGCGCATCATCCGCTTACCTTGGCGCAACTTCCTGCATCCTCTTCTTGCGAAAGGTCGGTCCATGAGTTCCCGCAACGGTTTTATCGAAACGCATATTTACGACTACATCCTCGCCAACTCGCTGCGCGACCGAGACGAGCTCAAGCGGTTGCGGCAGGAGACCCGGGCCATGCCCATGGGCGGAATGCAGATCTCGCCCGATCAGGGGCAGTTCATGGGGCTGCTCGTCGAACTAATCGACGCCAAGCGGATCGTCGAGGTGGGGACTTTTACTGGCTACAGCAGCATCGCCATGGCGCTGGCCCTACCAGCGGACGGGCGTCTAATCGCCTGCGACGTCAGCGACGAGTTTACCCGCATCGCCCAGCGCTATTGGCGGGAATCCGGCGTGGCCGACAAGATCGAACTGCGGTTGGGACCAGGAGTAGCAACTCTCGACGAAATGCTCGCAGCCGGGGAAGCCGGTTGCTTCGACATGGCCTTTATCGACGCGGACAAGGAAAATTACGACGCCTATTACGAGCGCTGTCTGCAGCTTTTGCGCCCGGGCGGATTGATCCTAATCGACAACGTGCTGTGGGGCGGGCGGCCCGCCGATGCCAACGAGCAGGCCGAGAGCACCGTAGCGATCCGAGCGCTCAATGCCAAAATTCACGCCGACGAGCGCGTGACCGCGTCCCTGCTGTCGATTGGCGACGGATTGACGCTGGCGCGGAAGCGGTGATTTGTAGGACGAAATAGCAGAGGAAACCGATCAATGAACAAAATATGGGTCCTGCAAAACGCACAGCCGGAAAACTTGGGGATCGCCGGTCAGGTATTCCAAGGCTGCGGTCTCGATCCCACCTATATACATACCTTTGCCGGTGAAGAAGTCCCCCGCTACATGGACGGAGCCGCCGGCCTAGTGATCATGGGGGGTCCGATGGGCGTGTACGAACATGACCGCTACCCGTTTATAGACGCGGCTATACGCCTTATCGACCAAGTCCTAAAAGAAGACAAACCCGTACTCGGCATCTGCCTAGGCAGCCAGCTTTTGGCCACGGCTCTTGGTGCTCGGGTCGCCCGCGGTCCGCAGAAAGAAATCGGCTGGTATCCTATTGAGCGGAAGCCTGCCTCCAGCGAAGACCCGCTAATGGGCGGCCTACAACCATCCTTTATGGGCTTTCACTGGCACGGCGACATCTTCGATCTGCCCAAAGGGGCTACTGGGCTAGCCTCTTCTGCCCGGACTACTTACCAAGCGTTTTCTTATGGTCGGGCGGCGTACGGCGTCCTCTTCCATATGGAAGTTACCACGCAAATTATCGCCGATATGGTCCGAGCTTTTGCCGACGAGGTGCGCGAGGAGGAGCTAGACGGCGAGCAAATCAAAGCCGACGCAGCCCAACACTTGCCAGCCCTCCACGCCAACGGGCGCACCTTCTTTCAGAACTGGGCCACCCTCTGCTTGGAGGCGGGTTCCTAGCAGTAGCTCAGCACGCCCAAATCGTTGATTGGCCTCTGCCAGAGGACGCCGCCCTAACCGCGCCAACGAGAGCAAGCCCTAACCTCTCGATGATAGTCCATCCGTTTGACATGTGTATATCAAATCTGATATAATTATTTTATGGACGATGTGCTAATCAAGCCTATTATCTGGGTGGGGTCCTCCTATGATGATCTTCTAGCCCTCCCCCGCGAGGTACAAAATGATATAGGCTATGCCCTATGGATTGCCCAAACCGGAGGGAAGCACGACCAAGCAAAACCTCTGAGAGGCTTTGCAGGCGTTATGGAGATAGTTAGCCGCCATCAAACGGTACTTATCGAGCCGTTTATGTGGTGAATTTAGACGATCATCTCTATGTACTTCATACCTTTCAGAAGAAATCCACCCGTGGCATTGCCACTCCAAAAAAGGAACTGGCCACCATTGCACGGCGGCTTCGACAAGCAAAGACAATAGCCGAGGAGAGAACGTTATGAAAAAGAAAAAAGTAGGCGATGCTGAGTACTACGAAGGATCGACGAACGTTTACGCTGATTTAGGCTATGCCAATCCAGAGGAGTGGTCATTAAAAGCAAGCATCGCCACAAAAATTTTAGGTATCATCGCGGAGAGCGGCCTAACCCAGAAAGATGCCGGGACCCTGCTCGGCATTGCCCAAGGACGGGTTTCCGACCTGAAAAGAGGGCAGTTCGATAAGTTCTCCGTTGAAAAGCTCTTGGCCTTCCTAAATGCACTAGATTGGGATGTTGATATTGTGATCCGACCTAAAGAGGAGGAGGTCGCTCATATAACTGTCTCTGCGGATGGGATAGTACCGAGCCGCTAACCTTCAAGCCAAACGGCGTCTTGCAATGGCATTCGGCTTGGGTACCGGACACCGAGAGGCGTTCCCTCTTCCCCACTCAGGTCGAAACCCCCAGCAACCCCCGCGTCAGTTGAAAATCGACGTTGCGCTGCTGCAAAGCACCGGGGATGTGATCACCCCGCGCCACTTGGGCCAACAAAGCGGCCAGTTGCTCGGCCCAATCGTCAGCCACACCTGTCAGAGCCAAATCAATATCATCGCCGTAGAGCGCCGCTACCGTCGGATTCGCACTCACCTGCACCACCGGCATCAGGGGATGTCCCTGTAGAGGATGTTCGCCAGTATGGGCCAAAATCAGGTCCACGCCCGTGGCACCCAGTCCGGTAGCCGTCTCCACCCAGTGGTCAGTCGGCGTCTCCATGATGTAAAAACCCGGTTCTACGGCCGCCTGTCCATAGGGCAACGTCGCCGCGTCCGACGGCTCGACTAGCACAGAGTCCAAATACGCCGGTTCCCGCAGCAGAGCCGCGTTGTGCGGCACGACCACAGTGCCGCCCGCAGTTACTATCCAGCGCGTCAACTGGGCAAAACACTGCGCCGCGTCCTCCCCTAACTCACCAGTCGCCTGCACCCCCAAGCGCAAGGCACCCAAGCCACCTTCCACGGCGACGGGCGCTTCCGTTTCAGCCAGCGCTTGGCGAAACCACGTCTCGACCCTGTCCATGGCCTTGACAATGCCGCCGTCCAACTGCACCGAAGCCCAGCCAAAAACAGCCGGGTCCAAACCCCATTCCTCAAGGCCGTTGCGCATGTAGTCGTTATGCGTCTTTTCGCAGCCGTGCTCCAGCAGCAAAACGCGCCGCGCCAGCGGATGCGCTGCGTACCCCATCATGGTGCGCAAGTGCATTTGCTCGGTGGCACCGCTCGACGACAGCCCACAGCCCTCGGTGTGGACCAAGGCGACAAAGCGCGACAGACCCTGCTCGCGGCCCACTTGCCGGGCATTGAGCCGCTCGGCGCACATGCGGGCGATCTGGCCAGCGCACAGGCTGGTGGGCAATACCAGCCCCACCTGATCGATAGCCCCGTCCAGCATAGGAAATGACACCGCCGGCCCAACCTCGGGTCGCACCGGCACGGGCCGCCCCTCAAGCACAGGAGCGGCCAACAGTTCCTCTAACCGGCTGATATCGGTCTGTTGCCAATTGCGCCAGATGGACACTTGGGCGTGGCCTGCCCGCTCGCCCAACGAGCGCTCGCCCGAAGCCACCTGCAAGGTGCGCTCGAACAACTCTTGGCCCAACTCGTCCATCGGCGTGCCATCCAAGTAAGCTCCGGCATTGACATCGAGATCCGCAGCCAGCAACTGGTAGCGCTCCGAGGTAGTGACGATCTTGACCGTCGGCACAAAGGGGAAATTGGTGATGGAGCCGTTGCCCGTGACAAAGAAAATGGCATTGCAGCCGCTGGCCACCTGCCCGGCAATGCTTTCCAAGTCGTTGCCCGGACTGTCCATAAAGTAGAACCCCGTCCCTTTGAGCGGCTCGCCGTACTCAATGGCGTAGTCCAAGCGCACGTCTGGATCGAGCTTGCGCGCCGCGCCAATGGACTTGAGCGCGATATTGTACAGACCGCGAAATTTGTTGCCCCCCGAGGGATTGCCCTCGGCTGAGGCACCGTGCCACGACACCCGCTCCTTGAAGCGCTCGACCATGTGCAAAAAGGTGCGCGCAGTCTCCACATCCTTGACGTTTTGCAGCACGTACGGTTCGGCACCGATCAACTCATCGGTCTCGGCGAGATTGGCCGCGCCGCCGTAGCGAATCAACTCGCGCGCCACCCAAGCGGCTAGCGGATTCCCCGAAATACCCGAAAAGGCATCCGAGCCGCCGCACTGCAAGGCGATCTTGAGATGGCTTAGGTCGTGCTCGCCCCGCTCCTCGCCCGCCATTTCCTCGGCCCAAGCAGCCACTTGCCGCTCGCCCTCTGCCAAACGCGCCGCAAAGGAACCGTCCAAGCTCATAAAGCAGTGCCGGACGTGGTCGAGGGCATAGCCGTGCGCCACCATGTACTCCCGCAGCATCTTGTTGGTCACAGCTTCGCTGCCGTAGTCCACCGCCAGCACGGCACCGACGTTGGGATGGACGACAAAACCGGCCAGCGTGCGCAATAAGAGTTCGCGGTTATTGGGATCGGCTCCACCGCCGCCCTCGGTGTGGGCAATCGGTACCACGCCATCGCCAGCCGGTCGGCCGCTCCAGCGCTCGGCCAACAGCCGGGCATAACTAGCCGTGCGCGAGGACGTGCCCAAGACGACGATGTAATTGCGCGTGCCCACGCCCCGTCCCCCAGCGCGGCCATAGCCTAAGAAGGTCCGCCGCTCTTCATGCGGGTCGAGCGCAACTCCAGGCTGAAAATTCGCCGGGTCCAGTTGATACGGCTCAATGCGATCGACGAAATTGGCCTGCTCGGGCAGGTCGAAGTCCAACTGCCGAATGCCCAATGCGTCGAGCATACTCTGATTGCAGGCGTAGTCGCCCGGCTTCAGCGCGCGCTTGGCCACGCCAAAGGGCAGTTGCCACGACAACAGGAACTGACCGGGTTCAATAGGCTCGACGGCAAAACGATGTCCCTCCATCACCGTGTGGGACAAAGTGAACGACCGTCCCTCGTAGTCGATGCCCGTGCCCGCTTCTAGACGCCGAGTAGCAATGGCCACATTGTCCCCGGCCATGGGCAGCCGGGCTACTTCGCTAAAGGAAAAAACCGCGTTCATTGAAAGCTCCTCAATAATTTGTGGACGACGAAGTAATGGCGCACCAGCGGGCCGGCTCCAGCGCTTCGACCAAAGCGCGGCGGGCTTGCGCGGTCCCGATCTTGCGCAAAGTAGTGCTGGCGTAGTAGCGCGTATAGCGATTTGGATCGGCCAGCGCGCGAGCCACCGGCGGTACCAACGCGTCGTCAGGGGGTGCCATCTTGCTCAGGGAAAAAACTGCGTTGCGCCGCACCAACTCCACCTCGTCGCCTATAGCGCGGGCGAGGGCCGGAGCCGTCGACACGGCCGCCGGACCAATGGTCCCCAAAGCCTCGGCAGCATTGCGCCGCACCCACATAACGTCATCGCTCAAGGCCGCCTGCAATACCGGCACGGCCGCAGCCGCCTCCTTGCCCATGGTCGCTAGGGCACCCATTGCCGCCGCCCGACCGGGCCAAGGCCCCTGCTGGGCCGCGTCCAACAGTCCGTCCAAAGCGTCTGCACCCAAGGCGGCCAAGGCGTGTACCGGCCCCACTTCGCCCGGATTGCCACCTTGGGGATTGGTCGGCGAATGGGCCAGATTGGTCTCGACTTGGTCCTGGGCTTGGCTCCGCATGTTTTCGATCAGCCCTTCTACTTGGTCTCCTCCCAAGCTGTAAGTCGCTTGCAGGCGGGCCGTTTCCGAGTCAGCACCTAAATCCTCCCAGCGCGTACTGCCGCTACTCGCTGCTGGCCGATCACACAACCGGCCACACAACCAGTCCCACACGTGCCGCGACAATTCTGGGTGTGGATCGCCGTCGAGCGGCTGCCAATGGGACACCTCATTATTCCACGTCGGCACCTCTGGCTCTGTCATGCGGGTGAACTGGTATTTGAGCATGTAGCGCCTTTTGTCCGAGCGATTGGCCGTGGCCCGGTGCCAGCTATCGAAATTGACTATGGACACTGTGCCGGCCGGGCCGCACAAGCCCAGTTCGGTCTCCGTCGCCTGTTCCGGATCAGTACTGGAAATCCCATTGTACCACTGCCGCCCCGGCATCACGCCGGTGGGCCCCATATCCGGGGTGACGTCTTGCGGGTAGTAAAAGGCCATGACCCAACGGCAGCGGTGGTAGCGGATATTCTGGTCGAAGATGTAGTCGTCCTTGTGCCAGGTCTGGCCGTCGCTGCCGGGAGGATTGAGGTGGCAGTAGCGGTGCGGGTGCATCAGATAGCCCGCGCCCAAGATACTGGTCAGGGCCCCGCGCACCGCAGGATGTGCAAAGACCTGCGCGATGGCGGGGATGCGCGGCGCGATGTTGTTGCCGGGATTGCCTTCGGCTTCCAACATAGCGTCGATCTGGCGGCATACTTTGGCGTGAAAATCGCCCGGGAGATCAGCCTGTACCTGAACATAGCCTTGGGCGATGAACTGCTGCATCTCGGCGTCGCTGAGCAAGTGTTTTTCGGCCTCCATAGCCTCTTCTCTTAAAAGCGGCGATCTAACGCCCATTCGGCCCAAGACCGC
Organism: Gemmatimonadota bacterium; assembly: GCA_028875335.1. The sequence continues at coordinate 23,776 of JAPPEF010000366.1, read as the reverse complement.
ACGTATTCGTTGCCCTGCTGACGTGCCCGTTGCAAGGCGGTTACCGCCGCGGTCGGTGCCCTCCATTTGGCCAACGCCATAGCTGCATTTTCGCGTAGCGGTGCATCGGACAGAGACCAAGGCGTCATAGCGCGGCTATCGTCTAGGGCCTGTGTCAAGGCCGGTACTGCTGTTGGCACCCGGCCCATATTGCCCAAGGCATCGGCGGCGTTGCGGCAGACCCATTCGCTGTCGTCCTGCAGTGCTGCAGCAAGGGCCGAAGCCGCCCCCTGAGCCTCGGCACCCATGCAGCCTAGGGCACTGGCCGCCCCGGCGCGCAGCCACCAATTCCGATCCTGCAACGCCTCGACGAGCACGGGCACTGCGACAGCACCGGCTGCGGCCAGCCCGTAAGGGCTTTCCAACTGGCTGGGATTGGTAAAATCGCCGCGTTCGAGATTGGTTTGCCAACGCCGGGCAGACTCGTCTTTTAGCGTCGCCATTAACACCGGCACCCCTTCAGCTCCCAGCGTTCCCAAGTCGTAATAGGCATCTAGCCGCACCCGTTCATCGGGATCCTGCAAAGCGGCCTGCAAGGCAGCCACCGATCGTTGCGGCTTCAAGGCAGGGGCCTGTCCCCCGTACCAGTGCCATAGCGTGCGGTACAAAGCTGCGTGACGTCCTGTGGGCAACCATCGGCTGCGCTGTTCTGGCGTGCTCTCTTGGGTGCGAGTAAAGAGGAACTTCAGCATATAGCGCGTCCGGGTTGAGCAATTGGTCGTGGCCCGGTGCCATATTTCGTAGTGGGTGATAACCACGGTGCCCGCCGCACAGGTCAGGGGCACCCCTTCGACCTCGTCGCTGGGGTCATCCATATAATACTGCGTCCCGGGCACCAGCGCCGTAGGCCCCATATCCGATGTTACCTCGTGCGGATAGTACAGCATCAGGACGTAGCGCGGGCGGTGGTAGCGCACATTGCCACCAAAGGGATAATCCTTGTGCCAATTCTGGGCTTGGCTGCCCGGCGCGAGATCGTGGCAGTGGCAATGACGATAGAGAGCGTACCCAGGCCCCAGAATGCCGGTCAAGGCCGCATCTATTGCCGGGTCGGCGAACAATTGATGCAATAGGGGAATGCGATCTATCAGGCCGTTGCCCGGATTGCCCGTGGCGAGCACGCGTTCGACCTGGCGGTGCAATTCGTCGTGCAGACCCGCGCTCTCGGTCGGTTGTACTACGCGGTATCCCCGGATGATGAAATCCTGTAGGGCCACATCGCTTAGTCGGGTCATCAGCCTATTCTCACTTCTCCGCCTTCGGCGGCCGAGCGGTACAGCCCGTCTAGGGCGGCCATGACGTTGAGCACTTCCTCTTTTTTTACTATCAACTCGGCTCGGCCCTCAAGTACTTCGACGAAGTGGGCCGCGGCTTTCCAGTGGCCCGAGAAGGGCACCGAGGGGTCGGACGGCACGTTGAGCCGGGAGTCGGCCTGATAGCGGCCCAAGGTACCGATAAAGGTAAGGGGATTAAAAGTGAGGCCGCCCTTGGTTCCCATGATGAGGGTGCCGCCAGTGCCATCGGGCAAATTGGCCGCCCAACTGGAACGAATGCTGATGGTGGCACCGTTTTCCAAGCGCAAAAAGCCAGCGGCCATATCCTCGACATCGTACTCGCCAATGTCGTAGTCTCGGGGCGCAAACACGCCCTCTGGCGCGCCGCTGTCGGCCAACGACGTAACCACGTCTTCGCGCTGGTCGGCCAGCTTGGTGTACGTCGCGCCCGAGGCAGCCACCACTTTGGGATTGCCCATGATCCACAGCAGGGCGTCGAGGGCGTGGACACCAATGTCGTAGAGGGGGCCGCCGCCCGAGGCTTCTTTCATGTGGAAGCGGCCCCAAGTAGGCACGCCACGGCGGCGGAAGGCCGAGGTTTCAGCATAGTACATCTCGCCCAAGTGCCCGCTATCGGCCAGTTGCTTGGCAGCGGTATTGGTGCCAGAGAAACGGCTCGTCTGGGTGACAAATAGATGGCGGTCGGCGGCCTCGGCCGCCGCGTACATGACTATTGCATCGGCGTAACTGGCGGCTACGGGTTTTTCGCAAAAGACGTGGGCACCGGCCTGGAGGGCGGCTTCGGTGTACGCGCGATGCGAGACATTGGGGGTGCAGACGGAGACGATATCGGGGCGCAACTCGTCCATCATGCGCCCGCAGTCGTCGTACGCGCGGGGGATGCCGTGGCGGTCCGCGGTCTGTTGGGCCTTGTCCAAGGTGTGATTGAACACGCCGACCACTTCTACGGCCGGGGCCAACTCCAGCCAAGCGGGGATGTGCCCGACGTTGGCGACCATGCCCGTGCCGACGATGGCTACTTTGTAGGGGGCCATGTTCTTCCTGTTATTCGGGTTAAGGAGTGCGGAGCATCTATGTCCTTGAGCGCGTTTAGTGCTCACGGTCGTGTTCAATCAGGCTTTTTATACTTACATCTAAGGGGGGCATTGCGTCTCGCTCCCGGCGCATTCGGATGGCGATTTCAGTCTGGCTACTTTTCATACTACTCGCCGCTTTGTTTCGCCAATTGCGGATCAATGTTTTCAAGTAGTCAACTTTGTCTGCGGGTGGCCCTGTAACATCGAGAGAACTCATGTTTTATGCCTCCTGTGAGGTTCAACCTATCGGATGAGAAGATATAGCACAAGATAGAGAGACCTTCAACCGCTGTCCGCAATGAGGATGACTGGGGCGAGAACTCGGCGGGCGAAAAGCTCAAGAATTAGATTTTTTTAGATGCAACGGACATTCCCTGTCCGCTTGGGGCACATCTTTAATCCCGTGGAGAACCGAGCTATGCCCATAACCGATGCGATTCACAAGGCGGATCGACTCGAAGAAATCAAAGTACTGTTCCTGCGACGGCCTGAAGGGGTAGGGACTAGGGAAATCGCCCAGCTTCTGCGCGTAAGCCAACGGACGGCCCGGCGTTATGTGCTGGAGTTGTCGGAGAAGGGACGGCTGCCGGTGTACCGGGAGGGCCGGGTCTGGAAGCTGGTGAAGGGCGGGCAAATCGACCTGCGTCGTATCCAGTTGAACTTAGACGAGGCTCTTGCGCTCTACTTGGCGGCGCGGATGCTGTCAGCCTATAGCGATAAGCATAATCCGCATGTGGTGGCGTCCCTGCTCAAGTTGGCCGCGGCCTTGCCAGAGGCCATTGGGGCGCATATTGAGCGCACCGCAGTGGCGGTTTCGCAAAGGCGGCTTGCGCCGGGGTATCTGCAAGTCTTGGAAGGGTTGACTCGGGCTTGGGCCGGTCAGCGGCAGGTGCGGCTCAGCTATCGAGACCCCATCTCTGGGGAGCGGTCGGAGCGCCTGTTTGATCCTTTTTTCATTGAGCCGTCCTTTGTGGGCTATGCCTGCTATGTGCTCGGTTTCGATCACTCTCGGCAGGCGATCCGCATATTTAAGGCCGAACGCCTAGAGCAGGTCGAGGTGCTGGATTCCAGCTACGAGATGCCGCCGGATTTTGACCCCTACGACTACCTGAAGTTCGCTTGGGGGATCATGGGCGGCGACGAGGTGGTGGAGGTGAAATTGCGATTTTCTGAGAAGGTGGCCTATCGGGTGCGGGAATCGGACTGGCCGGGGGTAGTGAACCGGGAGGAAGGCGAGGACGGGCGGTGTACGCTGACTTTTTTGGTCAATCACGTTTTGGAAATGAAGCCTTGGATTAGAGGGTGGGGGCCGGATTGCGAGGTGCTGGCACCGGAGGCATTGCGGCGGGAAATTGGGGCGGAGATGAAGGCGGCGGGGGCGGTGTATGAAGGGTGAGGATGCTCGGATAAGAAAACGCCTTGCATGGTGAACAAATTTGCACTATGCTTTGAGTATGACAACAGCGAAATCAACTCAGCAGGAGAACTGACGTGGGCGCGACCTGTGTTGACGTAACCATCCGCAATCCAGCGGATCCGCAGCGAAGCTGGACCGGCAAATTTCTCGTCGATACCGGCGCGTTCGACTCACTCGTGCCGAGGTCGCACCTCGAAGCGATCGGACTCAAACCCTTTTCTCAGGATCAAGTTGACAGCCGGCGAATTTTGCGTAATAATAGGGTGGAGATCATTTTTTGATTAGATGTTTATTGAAAATTAGCTTAGGATTAAGTCTATGAGAGAGCAAGATATTGAACGGTACCTACATCATATTCTCAAATCGTTAAAACCGACTTGCTTATCACAAGATGACGAGGAAGACATCTTGCAAGAGGGGCGGCAAGCTTATTGGAAGGCAGAGAGAAATTTTGATAATACAAAGGATTGTAAATTAACCACTTATGCCTATCCCCGTGTACGTGGGGCGATGATTAGGATGATCATAAAAACAGCAGGACCTATCCATCTTAGTGAGCACTCACAGCGCAATGGCAAGGATAAACCAGAGTACTTTCGAATTGATGCCGAGGAGCATAGGGATGGGGACATGATGCCGGAACAATTACATACAAATGAAAGCGAGGAGATCGACATGAGATTGGATACCCAGCGGATATTGGACAAGCTGTCCTCAAAGGACCGGGTATTGATCGAACGCTATTACGGAATTGGGAGACAGCAGTATACATTTGAGGAGATCGCTCGGCTTGAGGGCCTCAGTAGGGCCGCAATTCACAAACGGCACAAACGAATTATCTCAGATGTCAGGAACCAGCTAAAAATAGTCACTTCCAACCGATTATAAAAAGGATTGAAACATTAGCTGTTTTTTGCTTTATACGTCCCTTGATAAAAAGGGACTATCCATTATAACAAGGATAAGAGGATGCTCGGATGGAAAGTTGTGCCAAGGCGTTGAACAGTGAACATATTCACTCTTTTAAGCCTAGCAGAGTGGCATCCGCTCAGAAGGATAACTATCATAGATGCGACCTATGTTGACGAGACCATCTGCAATTCCTCGTCGATAGTCGAAATTGGCAATTAAATGGAGGTATATATATGCTGGAAGAAATGAAAAATCTTGCGCTTGATTACTTATGGAGTGAAAAAGGTCAGGGGGAAGTACCTAATAATTTGGACGAATGGTTTAAAGACATACGCGCTGAAAAACCGGAGCAAATATTTCCCTATCTTGTGGAGGCCTCGGATCGTATCGAGAAATTTTACACACTAGCTCCTGACTCCAATGACTCTGATTTAGCGGTCTTGGAAGTTGCCGACTTTCAAAAGGGGGATAATATCAGATTGCCTTTCAATCAGCCCAGTGGTCCACAGTCTCCTGCTCTTGGGCCAGTTATCAAACGTACTTATGCAACTGGCAAAGGCCCTGGTCCAACTCCAAAAATCCAAACAAGCACATTAAAAAGTTTTGAAAATTTGGCCCAAGAAAACAAACCTTGGAGCCCCTTTTTTGAATCCGCTTGGCAGACCTTCACGCGGCCAAGACTTTTAATCGCAACAAAGGGTGAAACATTGATTGCTGAACCAGGACAAAATGCCTATTCGCTATCCGTGGAACACATATCTGAAAGAAAAACGGTATTTCTGACTTTTAAGAATGACAAAGGAAAACTGCCTGGAGAACATCCTGAGTATATTCAGTATTTACAAGAGATATTGGCTCGAACTAAATACGCAACAAAGGCAATCCCACCGATTGAAAAAGGTCTATGTTCTTTGTCATCAGAAGATGGCGTCCCAGTTTTTCCAAATGCTCTTGCAGGTTCTGGTATTAATATAGCAAATATAGACCGCCATGGAGCATTTCCTGGAATACTACAAGAAAATGCGGCTCTTGGTTACGCTTTGAGTTTAGACAGCGCAGATTTACTTTACATATACAAAAATCATGTTTCTAAACTGTTTATAGTTAATGTTGCAGGTAATCGCGCTCTTATTATTCCACGAACACAAATCAGCGGAAAAATAAGACAGCGATTTTTCAAGCAAGTTCAAGAACTTATACAAACTGAAAATCGCATTGAAATGCGAGAAGAGAGATTGATGAGACTTCTCGGAAGTGAACAAGTGGTCACTTCTCTGGATATATTATGGGCTAACTTTGGTCAGAAAATCGAGAACCTTCAGGGTTTAATCACAGATATTCTTCCCTCACGCTTGCGGAAAATAACGGAAGTAAATGACCGATTTAACAACTCGGAACTTTCACATCCAGTTTTTCCAAAACACCGAATGTATGACTTTGATCTAACGCTCAAAGCATTCTCAGAGTTGATCAAGCGTCCCGGTGGCAGAAAGGCGAAGTCGATAAACGCCAGCCAGCGCTTGTTTCAATTCAAGAAAAATTTGGCGGCTGCCATTTATCACAAACACGATTTTGAGACATCCTATTTTTGGACAGAGATTTTTGTCACCGCACAATGGTATCTCAATCAGGCTATTGAGGACGGTGATGCATGGAATTTGTTGAACGAAGGATATTCAACAAAAAATCAAAAACCGTATTGGACTTTTGCAGGCTGGATGCGTCATCTGGCGCAGTTTATCCATTATCTCACCAGACTGGAGGTATTTCCTATGCCAGAAGCAAGTTATCAACCGGAGTCGGAACTCTTGAAACCCTACTTTGAGGAGAGTGGAATTGACACCAATCAAAAGGCGTTTGCTTTTCTCGTGGGTATTTTATATGGAAAGGTAATGCAAGTACAGGGGGCAAAAGGAGTTAATGTGGGAGCAAACGCTTTGACTTGGCTGAGACGGCTTACGCTTACAGGAGAAGACTTGCCCGACTTTTACTGTAAGGTGAGAGAAAAGCTCCTGACTTATGAGACCGAAGGAAATAAGAATGTGCGCGAAGTGCTTCGAGAGGTGGGACATCTCGGGACACGGATAGGGGATGACTTCAATCTTTCGCAAACAACGACATGCTACTTTCTTTTGCTCGGGCAATCTGTAACCGTAGATGTTCTTCCATCCAAAGATACTAAAACCGAAGAGGAGGATCGATAAGATGGAAACCAGACAAACCTTAACTTCACGTCGTGAATTTATGTTTTTGTACGACATTAAAATGGGTAATCCCAACGGCGACCCGGATGAAAACAGACCTCGGGTTTTGCCAGATGGAACACACTATGTGACGGATGTCCGTTTGAAACGATTTGTCAGAGATTACTTGAAAACGCAGACAAATTCAGAGACGGATAAGTCCTACGACATTCTGGTGGATACTATTGACAGCGGCACGACAAATCTCACAGGTCGCGTTGCCGCATATCTAGACGCTCACGGGAAATCAAAATGTGAAGGGAAAGAGTTGGTCGAGATTTTGCTTAATGCGTTTATCGACGCTCGTCTTTTTGGCAGTTCTTTTGCCTTCAAAAAGCAAGATGGTTGGGAGCCAAAGACACAGCCCAAAACCTTAACGGGTGCCGTCCAAATCAATCACGGAGAAGTTTTGCATGAAGCCCAAGAGGTTGATATTCATGGTACTTCAGTCTTTGCAAGCCAAGAAGACAACACTCAGGGCACATTCACGACTTATTATGGTTTGCGCTATGCTCTAATTGGTTTCAATGGCATTGCGAATGAGCATTCAGCAAAACTGTCGCACATGACGGATGATGACTATGCTGTTCTCTTACGCGCACTTTGGAACAGCGTCCGTTCGTCTGGAAATACTCGGACCAAAGTGGGTCAAGTTCCTCGGCTGCTTGTCAGTATTGAATATAATGAAGGAGAAGAATTTCAATACGGCATGCTGACCGATTACCTCAAACTGAAGCCGACGAACGGAAAAGGCGCGAAAGAATGGTCTGGCCCAAGTGATTATCAACTAGATCTATCGCTATTTCAGCAGCGTCTTGAAACACAAGAAGGGAGGATTTCACGTATTGCTTACTGCCTATCTCCTGACTTGAATCTGGATTCATTCCCCGACTCATGGGAAGATTTGGCTTACGATGACCCTACCTCATAGAGGGTTGTTATGAATGTGATTTGCTTTGAGTACTCAGGGCGTTTTGGGCACTTTTTGAAAGCTGAAGCCAATGCGAGCGCACCCTCTTATCCCGTTCCACCGAGGACCGTTTTATTGGGTCTTTTGGGAGCTGTGCTTGGATTAAAAAAAGACACTCCTCAGATTGCCCTACAAAATGCCCATCTGGCCTTGAGTGGAAAAATACCGAACACCCATTGGCATTCGGCGAATCTGCGTAAAGACCCTCCAGCGTCTTTGTCTCATACAATCAAGCGGAGTGATAAGGGGAGTAGCAGCCAACAGCGCAATACCATTATTTCCCAGGAATGGCTGATCAAGCCCTGTTATCGAGTATGGGCTAATATTCCCGATCCGCTTCATACAGATTTAGCTACAAGGCTCCAAGATCAACGATGGCATTTTTCGCCCTGTTTAGGTCTTTCGGAGATGTCAGCTAAACTGAAGTTTATCGGTGAATATGATTCAGAAAGGCTGCCCAATAGAATGCACTGGATAAATACTACTTTACGTCGAGATGCAGGTCACCTCGACGTAGATTTGGCTTGCGATCAGGAATTGGCTATTCAGATGTTGAGAATGCCACGCGATGTTTCGCCAAAAAGAGAATTTGAACATGAAGCCTATTATGTAGAACGGGAAGGGCATCCCATTCCTGTGACAACAGATCAGGCCTGGCAGGTAGAAAAAGATAAGGTGGTCTTTTTATGAGTGAGTTGCTTTCTCATCCGCACCAAACATTACAGACACATATACACGATGTAGTCAAAGCGGCTAAATGGGTATTAAGCAATCACTCAGATAGTTTGTTTAAGAAAAATCCTATGTTGCGAGACCCGACAATGAGAGCGGTTGACGCTCACGACTTGGGTAAAGGAAGCGGTGCGTTTCAAGAGTACATCAGAAACCCTAAGAGTTTTAGAGGTTCATTAAAAGAAAAAGCCCACTCTCCTCTTTCTATGTTGCTGGTTTTACGTCTGGCACAACAAGAAAATTGGACAGCACCAGATGCGTTGACCGTTGCCGCAGCAGTAGCTGGTCATCACAGTGGTATGCCTCTAGCAGATGATTTGCTTGGTCTAATTCTGGACAAAATTCCTTCTTATATTTGGAAAAATCAACTTACAGATTTACCTATATCAGAGCTTGCCCTTCACACTGGTTTGCCTGTGCAGAATCTGTCTTTGAGTTCAGATATTATTCCAGAATCAGACTATCTTGAATATGATTTGTTAGAGGCATTGAATGAATTGCCGCTTCTTGAGGCACTTGAATTTCGTTTGAATACGCAATTTACTTTGTCTGTCCTGCTTGAAGCAGACAAAACATTTTTGGCTGTTGATAAAGAGTACCGAAAGCGTTTACAAATTCCCAAAGAGATAGATATACCACTATCTTGCGTCGATATACATCTCTCTGAAAAGCCCGAAAGTCCACTGAACATTAGACGAACCGAAGTGCGCCAACAAGTGCTTGAGGCGATCAATCCTCGTGCAGAGGCATGTATCCATACCGTTACGCTTCCAACCGGCATGGGCAAAACAATGGTGGCTACTAGTTGGGCTCTCAAGTTGAGGAATGCACTGAAAAATGGTAGCCGTTTTCCAAAAATCGTCATTGTACTGCCCTATCTGTCAATTATCGACCAAACTGTTCAAGAGTATCAGGAGCTCTTGGGTGATTTAGGAACGCCAGATGTTCTTTTACAAACACATTCAATATCAGACCGTGTATTTGATCCAGAAATGGATGGCAATTCCAATGATTTTTTTGTCGATACTTGGCAGTCTCCATTCGTTATCACAACATTTGATCAGTTTTTATTGGCTCTATTTGGCCCTAAAGCGAAGCATCTGATGCGCTATCATAATCTGTATGACGCGCTTATTGTCATGGATGAAGTCCAAACACTTCCTTGCAAACTATGGGATTCCGTGAACCATCTTTTTCAAACTATGACACACGTTGGAAATGCTCGGTTTTTGGTTATGTCAGCGACACAACCAGGATTTCTCACAAGTGCGATTGAATTGGTGGCAAATCCCAAGAACGAATTTGCAAATTTTCAACGGTATCAATTGATCTTGAAACATGAGAATAAACAATCGCTTGAAGATTTTACATCCTCAATAATTGATCGGCTATCTGAATTTGAAGGTAAACGCATTTTGATCACGCTTAATACACGCCGAAGTGCGCGTTATGTAAGAGATGCTCTTGAAGATGTAGGTGTATCGCCGCTGTTCTTTATCAGTGCCGATGTAACTCCAAAAGATAGGCTTGCTTCAATTCAAAAGATCAAGGAAGGAAATCCATGTATCGTCGTATCAACTCAATGCGTTGAAGCAGGTGTTGATATTGATATGGATTTGGTCATTCGGGATCTTGGCCCATTTGATTCTATTGTTCAAATTGCGGGACGCTGCAATCGCAACGAAAAAAAGCCGCGTTGTAATGTTGAGATCGTTTCTTTAGTGAACGAAAAAGGTCGAGACTTTGCGGGAATGATATATGATGAGTATTCACTTCAAGAAACTCATAAAGTACTGGATAAACGAGAAACAATTCGAGAGGAAGAAATTTACGAGCTATGCGCGACTTATTTTACTGCGCTTGGTAAACGAGATACAGGGAAAGAAATAACGAAAGCCTTCGCATACTGGGAAGAAGTGCCATCGGTAAGAGAATTACTGCGTGGAAAAGAAAGAGATAAATATGAGTTTATAGTCGCCAAAGAAGACTCTGGTCTTATTGAAGAAATCGATGAAGCACTTGGCATAGAAGAACGTTGGGAAAAAAGACGTGCGATACGCAGTTTAGCAGGACGGATCGGGCAGGTTACAGTATCAGTTTATGCCAAACGGGAATGGGAGCCAGAAGATTTTGCAGATGCTTGCGGGCCTTTCTGGATATTAAGGGACGAATATTACCAAGAATATCGTGGTTTGGAGTTGCCCGAAAACTGGAATGAAGAAACTGGAGCCATGATCTTATGAGTCAAATTCGGATAGCAACTGCTCGGTTGCGCTGGAATGAATCGAACTCGGTTCCTTCAATCCCTCATCTCCTACGTGGAGCGATAGCTTCACAATTTCCCGATCAACCTATTTTCCATCAACATACAGAGAAAGGATTTATTTATCGCTATCCTATGATTCATTACCGTTGGGACAAGAAAGAGGCTATGATTTTTGCCTTTGGAGAAGGGGCTGACTCTCTATTGAATGTCCCGTTTCTCGATAGTCCTTTTCGTTTGGGCGATAAAACTTACTGCGTTGCTGATGTTCAATTTGCCCTTTCTACTCATAAAATCGTAGAATCACCCCGTTTAATGCGATTTTCCTTTCGGTCTCCGTGGTTGCCATTTAATCAAAAAAACTATGCAAAATACCAGCATCTAACGAAATACGAACAGCAAGTCGAACTCGACAGACTTGCAGTAGCTAATATTCTATCAGCACTTAAAGGATTGAATATCTTCTTTCAAGATCGACTTTATGCGGGATTCGTATGCAATAAATCACGAGTATGCCGCTATAAAGACACTTCATTGTTAGGCTTTCAAGGGACACTGCTGACCAACATTGATTTGCCGTCTGGCTTTGCTATCGGAAAAGCTGTCAGTCACGGCTATGGTTGGTTGGAGCGTGTAGGTACTGCTTCCTGAGTATTAATATGCAACTCGTCGTCAATACATACGGTGCCTATCTTCAACGGCGCGGCGAACTCTTCCAGATCAGAGCAGATGGCAAAGTCTCGGAAGTCTCGGCCCGCAAGGTTCAGTCCATTCTGATAACTACAGGTGCCGCCTTTTCCACTGATGCTGTCCAACTGGCGACAGAGAAGAATATCGACATTCTGTTTCTGGACAAATATGGCGATCCTTTCGGCCGGGTGTGGCATGGTCGGCCCGGCTCCACCACAGCCATACGCCGTCGGCAACTGGAAATCGCAGGAGAAGAGGCTGGGTTAAAGCTGGCGTTGTCTTGGATGGATCGGAAAATACAGAATCAAATTGATTTCCTGACCGCGATGCGGGACCGACGCACCCGACTATCTACGCTGCTTACAGAGGCAATCGGCGGCCTGAAGGCTATGCAGTTGCAGTTACAGGATATGGAGGGAGGACTGGATCAGGTGCGAGATCAGGTGATGGGGCTGGAAGGCCGCGCCAGTCGCACTTATTGGACGGCAGTGAGTCGCTTACTGCCTGAGACGTACCGCTTTGAGGGTCGTAGTCGCAATCCCGCTAAAGACGAATTCAACTGTCTGTTAAACTACGCCTATGGAGTGCTTTATGGCCTAGTGGAACGGGCTTGTCTGCTAGCCGGTTTAGACCCGTACATCGGCTTTGTCCATACAGATCACTACAATAAACCTTCGCTGGTTTTCGACCTGATTGAAAACTACCGGATCTGGGCCGATGAGACTGTAGTGCAGCTATTTTCGAGACACAAAATCAAAAAAGCACTGTTCGATCAGTTCAAGAACGGGCTGACCCTGAACAAGGAGGGAAAGGCCGTCTTGCTGGAGGCTCTGACCGAGTACCTAGATGAACGTATCAGGTACCGCAATCGCAACATCAGTCGGCGCGATGCTGTGCAGTTCGACCTTCACCGGATTGCTAACGACCTGCTCAAGGAGGAACCGTGAAGCAGACAGAGACACTGGTCTGGGTCATATACGACATCCAGGAGGACAAGGCTCGTACTAAAGTAGCTAAAGCCTGCAAAGAAGCAGGTCTATACCGCGTCCAAAAGTCGGTATTCGTAGGCACGATCCAGCGCAATCGATTGGATGAACTATCAATGCGAACAGAAGACCTGATCAATCTGGAAGAGGATCGGGTGTACATCTTTCCGATGTGCGGTCCAGATTTCAAAAAAGCCATTCTGCAAGGTCAGGCTTTTGACCAACGTCTGGTTCAAGGTGAGGTAAGGAATCTATTCGTATGATGGATACCGAGACCAGCCCGATGCTCACGCCATCGGAAGTCGTCGAACACATCTGGTGTCCGCGCTTCACCTATTTTATGAATGTCCTGATGATTCCCCAGTTTGAGGACCGGCGCTATAAAGTGCTCAAGGGGCGAGAGGTTCACAAACGCCGGGAAAAGGAGAATAGGGATTATTTGCGTAAGAAACTTGGCGTCGTCAATAAGGAACAAGCTGTATATCTGGCATCGCCGAAAGTACGCGTGAGAGGCATTGTAGATGAGGTTCTTTCCTTAGATGATGGCACGATGGCTCCACTCGATTTTAAGTACACTGAGTATCAAGAGAGAGCCTTCAGGACACATGCTATTCAGGTAACACTGTACGGTTTATTGATTGAGGAAGTATATCAAGCCGAAGTTACGCGGGGTTATGTTGCCTATATTCGCGGTGGAAGCAAGGTTTTGGAAGTGCCTCTTTCGGACGAGATCAGAGAAGCTACGGGTCAGATTTTGGATGAAATGTTCTCTATTATCCACACGGGGAAGCTACCTCGGAAGACGGCTAATAAAAATCATTGTATAGACTGTTGCTATAAAAATATCTGCGTTTGAACATGGGTTGTTTCTAATCCTGTTAGAAACAATGGCTTATACGATGTATTAGACTGAAAAATGGTGAAAAAACTGGCTTGTAACGTTGCTAAAGGCGAGTTCCATGGCTATTCTCCAGTGGAGATACATATGTGTAAATATCGGTTTTAAAAGTATTTATGAGATTTTTGAGGTCTCAGGGGCTGATCCAACAGAACAAGGATTGAAACAATAGGACACGGCGGCCGTGATGCCGACGGTCTTGATGTCTCAGGGGCTGATCCAACAGAACAAGGATTGAAACCCACTTCACAAAGGCCGAATGGCCCTTCTGGACGCGTGTCTCAGGGGCTGATCCAACAGAACAAGGATTGAAACCCCATCTCGCCCTTGCCGAGTACGCCGATGATAAATTGGTCTCAGGGGCTGATCCAACAGAACAAGGATTGAAACTTCAACCTGACGACCTGTCTGTTCGAGATTAAGGCCAGTCTCAGGGGCTGATCCAACAGAACAAGGATTGAAACATGATGAAGGCGCTGCCCGGCCCCATGATGGGCATGGCGTCTCAGGGGCTGATCCAACAGAACAAGGATTGAAACCTCAAGGCTGTGCAATGGAAGGGCTTTAGCTGAAAAGGTCTCAGGGGCTGATCCAACAGAACAAGGATTGAAACAGCGATGGGGGGCAGGGTTTTCTCAGCGCGTAGTTCTCTGTCTCAGGGGCTGATCCAACAGAACAAGGATTGAAACATCCAGTGCTGGGTCCCGAGCCGCGGCATGGCAAAATGTCTCAGGGGCTGATCCAACAGAACAAGGATTGAAACACCTCCTGCAGCCGGCTAAGAGTGCAGCTACGGCGGGTCTCAGGGGCTGATCCAACAGAACAAGGATTGAAACTTCGTCGGCCCACCCCTGACAGATGTGCCCGTTGAGTCTCAGGGGCTGATCCAACAGAACAAGGATTGAAACGTGCGCAATCAACATCTTGAGGCCGAAGATAACTATGTCTCAGGGGCTGATCCAACAGAACAAGGATTGAAACCTAAAGCAGTGTCCAAATTAGAGGTTCCCTGGACACTACGTCTCAGGGGCTGATCCAACAGAACAAGGATTGAAACGATCCCACCACCATGTAATGTGACCAGTCATACTGGATCAGTCTCAGGGGCTGATCCAACAGAACAAGGATTGAAACCGCCGTGAAAATACCGCCCGTAGCTTGGCCTACACCGGTCTCAGGGGCTGATCCAACAGAACAAGGATTGAAACTGCGGTAGCGCGAACATCAGGGCCAGCGCCTCGGCAACGTCTCAGGGGCTGATCCAACAGAACAAGGATTGAAACTATGCGTATCTGCACTCCGCCTTTATCATCGAATTTAAGTCTCAGGGGCTGATCCAACAGAACAAGGATTGAAACCCCGAGCCTATCGCCGCAAAGGGCGCGATGCCCGAATAGTCTCAGGGGCTGATCCAACAGAACAAGGATTGAAACATGTAGGTCATGGCCTTGGGTCGAAGTTGACCCTCGTCTCAGGGGCTGATCCAACAGAACAAGGATTGAAACATTAAGCTCAAGCGAGTCGCGGCTATCGTTCCACGTCTGTCTCAGGGGCTGATCCAACAGAACAAGGATTGAAACCCCGCCGGCAGCAAGATCATCCTCGCCAGCCTGTCGCGGTCTCAGGGGCTGATCCAACAGAACAAGGATTGAAACGACGAACTATACGGCTACTCTAATGAGGAATTAGAGTCTCAGGGGCTGATCCAACAGAACAAGGATTGAAACGATATGATGAGGATGACTACGGCTACAATCGGAGTAGCGTCTCAGGGGCTGATCCAACAGAACAAGGATTGAAACCTGGATGTAATCGCCCAAGCGTCTGGTTGGGTTGAGTCTCAGGGGCTGATCCAACAGAACAAGGATTGAAACCGCGTTCTCCGGCGTGATCTGCACGAGTTCGCGGCCGGTCTCAGGGGCTGATCCAACAGAACAAGGATTGAAACACGTGGAACTCGGGCCAGATCAGGCCCGAGGCGGCGAGTCTCAGGGGCTGATCCAACAGAACAAGGATTGAAACACGTAGTGGCCCGGCTCGTCTGGATTGGTGCAGAGCCAGGTCTCAGGGGCTGATCCAACAGAACAAGGATTGAAACGCAGTTCCAAGCCTGCCTTCGATGAGTACATATGGTGTCTCAGGGGCTGATCCAACAGAACAAGGATTGAAACACAGACGCCGAGGTCAACAGCCTGCACAGCACAAGTCTCAGGGGCTGATCCAACAGAACAAGGATTGAAACTGCGGGACGTAATGACCGCTCTGGAGACGGCTGTTACGTCTCAGGGGCTGATCCAACAGAACAAGGATTGAAACTACACAAACACGATCACCGCGCGCTCGCCCGAGGCTTGTCTCAGGGGCTGATCCAACAGAACAAGGATTGAAACAACCTCAAGCGGCCCCCGACCATCCGCTACGTGGACGTCTCAGAGACGAATCCAGCAGAACAAGGGTTGAAACAGCGACTTAAGCGAGAGGAAGCAGAGCGAAAAGAAAAAGGGATAACGAACAAGCACAACATCATTCGTCGAGTAATCGGGCATACACATCGTTCTCTTTATTGTCCCAAATCTGTTTCAGAGTTTCCTCGCTAGCTTCCTGCCAGAAAGTATCATCGTCGGGCAACATAGTTATCAGCACCTCATACCTCCCACTCCTCTTCCTGCTGCAGTGCATACAAAGACGTATATCCCCCAGACCAATCCGGCGGAATGAGACAGGGCCGCGGATCGTGATAGGCCCAGCGCGCCTCTTTGCCTCGCACAATAAACCCCGAGTACTGCGGGCTATTCAAAGGATTAGCCGTATAGGGAAAGGCATTGGCGGCTGAGTAGATGTTGAGCAACAAGGGCCGCCCCTTGGGCGATAAGTTTTTCTTAGATCCATGTACGGTGCGGCAATTGTGGATGGTGATGGACCCAGCCGGTCCCGACATATACTCCACGCGACCGAGGTCAACTTGGGGCAAATCCTGCTCGGCGATACAGCCGACCCATTGTCCCGAGGCATTGTACTGATCGAACAAAGGCCCGTTGTGGCTGCCGGCGACCCCAGCCAAAGGCCCTTGGTCGTCATCGACGTCGTAGAGGTACGTGCCGATGGTCAGGGGGCTGTAATTGGTGTGCGGCCAGTATGTAATGTCTTGGTGCCACTTGACCTCCTCGCCGCCTTCGGACCACTTGAAGTTCAATTTCGAGTGGTGAAACTTAATGTCCGGGCCGACCAAATCGGCGGCCACGTCAGCCAAAACCGACTGAGAGGCAAACTCCCAATAGACCGGGTGCTGGTCCACTGGGCTGGTAAGGCGCCGCAGGCGGGGGTTGTCGGCCGTGTGGTCGGGCTCTAGATCGAAAACCGCGTCCGATTGCGTCAGGCCGCGGCTGCGCTCGACCATTTCGTCGGTGGCGGTCAACAAGCGCTCAATCCACTCCGGCCCAATGAGATTTTCAACCAAGAGAAAGCCCTTGTCGAAATAGGATTGCCGCTGCTCTGGGGTGAGGATCTTGGGCGGGTGTTCCAGAATTTGTTCGGGCGTCATGATCCTGTCTCCTCTTGCTTACCCTGTTGCCGCTATGGCACTCTTAGCAGCCTCTGGCTCTCGATAGATGATTTTCAAAAGCGCTTGCGCTGGACCAGTGGGCACCCGTCGGCCTTGTTCCCAGTCTTGGAGTGTGCGGATGTCGATGCCGAAGGTGTTGGCAAATACGCCCTGACTCATGTTCAGTCGCGAGCGGATCAAGCGGGCGTTGATTTCGTCGGGGAGATGGACGCGGTAGCTTTCTGGGTCCGCTTTGCCGCGCGTGATTTCCAGAGCCTCCGTTGCCGCCTTGATAAGTTCCTCTCCGGCCTTAGTCATGGTTTGGTCCTCCGTCGGTATTCGTTTGCCAGCGTGCGCAACACAGTCCGCAAAACTTTGACTTCCGAGTCGGTCAGATTTGCTTTATCGCTCTTGGCGAAGATCGACAGCAGAAACACAGGAATGTCCTTACCACTGTAAAAAGTCACCACTCGGTATCCACCGCTCTTTCCTCTTCCCGGCACGGCGAACCGGAGCTTGCGAGCGCCGCCTGATCCTTTGATCAAGTCGCCGGCATCAGGGTTATTGGCGACAAAGTCGATGATGGCCTCCCGGTCGCTGTCGCTTATCTGGTAGCGACGGCACTTGCTAATAAAAGTCGGTGTTTCGACGACCGTGTACATGGCTTTATCATACGGCAATGCCGTACAAATATCAAGAAGAATCGGGCACTTTTTTCCCCGGCTCGCGTTAGCAAAAAAATAGGAACTCCCAATAGACCGGGTGCTAGTCCACTGGGCTGGTTAGACGCCGCAGACGGGGGTTGTCGGCCGTCCGTGTATGCTAGCGAATTCGCGCACACGGCTCAAGTCGCGTCTCCTCCTATGGTGGCGGTCTCGCTGCGAAAACGCTAGCTTTCGACATTTTCCCTTCACCTTTTAACCCACAAGACAATGAACCCAGAACACCACACCGTTATCATCGTCGGCGGTGGGCCGGCGGGCCTGCCGTTGGCCGTGGTCTTGGGCGGCTGGCATCCTTTCTTCCGCAACAGCCGCATGTTTGCCACGCGCTATGCGCCCTTAGCCAGATACTTGCAGCAGTTCGACCGCACGCTGTTGGGGCTGGATATGCAGTATCTCGTGCAGAGCGGCATCAAACCCGTCGATCTGTTCCGCACCTTGCACCACCCGCGCCAGCTCTTTGAGGAACTGGACCAAGTCGCCATGGACTTTCGGCGCGGCGAGTCGCTGGACGCGCTGCTGATCAGCCGCGAGCCGGTCGGCGGGTTGTGGAACCGCGCGCCGCACAACCTGCTGACCCTGTCGCCGGGTCAGTGGATGGAATTTGCCTTTTATCCGCTGGCACAGCACGCCGCAGAAATCGGGCGCTCCTTAGACGTCAACGCCCTGATCCTCAAGACCGATCTGATCGAGTACTATCACCGCGTGCCCGAGCGCTTTGGGGTGGCAGAGCGCATTCGCACCTCTGAGGAAGTCGTGCGGATTGAGCCGCACGAAAGGGGCTTCCAGCTCACCAGTCGGCACGTGCAAACGGGGGCTGAGCAGCGTTACACCTGTAAGTACTTGGTCCTCGCAACCGGCCAGCGTGCTCAGTTGCGCTCCCTCGGCGTGGAGGGCGAGGATTGGTCTTTTGTCACGGCGCACTACGACAAGCCCGAAGACTTCTCCGGCGAGCGGGTACTCGTCGTCGGCGGCGGGCGCTCGGGCGATTGGGCCGCGACCGAATTGCACGACGCCGGCAAGCAGGTGTACTACGCCATGCGCCAAGGGCCAGCAGTCCATTGGCAGCTCATCAACGACAGCCGCCACGGGCTGCCCTATTACCATCGCATCGCAGAAATCCTCGAAAGCCGCTCGCCCCGGCTCCAAACCTTGTATCACACCCAAGTGACGCAGATCGCAGAGGACGGACGAGTTGGACTAAAAACGCCCGAAGGCAACCAAGTGGTAGAAGTCGATCACGTGATTAAGGAAATCGGCGGCACGGCCGACTATTCGATCTTGCAGGGCTTTGCGCGGCGTTCGACAAGCTCAGCCGAGCCGCTGACCCTCGCGCCCATGCGCGACAACTACCGCTTCCAACTCGATCAAGTACAAACCCACGCCCACAACTACGAGTCGATTGACATCCCCAACTTGTACCTCGGCGGCTATCTCGCGGCCGGAATCGGCCTCGTCGTCATTGCCATGCACGGGACGACCTACGCGATTGCCGGGGATATTCTGCAAAAAGAAGGGCGGCTCTTGTAACTTTTTCCCCATTGCCGTCGTTAGTATAGGCGAAAGACAATGGAAAAGCCGCTATGGGACGTTTCCGCCGGCTCTGTCAAGAGCACCGGGACCGCATCTACACATTCGCCTTCTACTATATGGGCAACCGCGAAGACGCCGAGGATATTACCCAAGAGGTTCTGTTCCGCCTGTGGCACCGTGGCCTCCGCATGGACGACGAAAGTGTGGCGGCTTGGTTGACCCGGGTGGCGCGCAATGCCTGCTTGGATGCCTTGCGCCAGCGGCATCGCTATCGCTCGGTAGTCAGTACCCAAGACCCCGAGCCTATCCTACAGCGCACTCCGGCTGTCGAGGCGGGCGATGTGGACCTGCGGCGACAACTGGAGGCAGCCCTTACCCGGCTAGAAAGCCCCCTGCGGGAAATCGTCATCATGCGGGAAATCCAAGAACTCTCCTACCGCGAGATCAGCCAGAGCTTGGAGTTGCCTCTCAATACAGTCAAAGTATATCTCCACCGCGGACGGAGACGCCTGCGCGCCCTTTTACAGGAATAGATCATGCCTGGAACTTCCTCTTGCTCCTGGACTCAAGAGCGGATCGAAGCCTATATCGACGGCGAGTTGACGTCTGTTGAACAGGACCGACTCGAAACCCATGCCGCAACGTGCGCGGCCTGTGCCGCCGAACTAGAAGACGCCCGTCGTTTGGTCGGCGCTCTGCGCGACCTGCCCGCGCTCACTTGTCCCGACGCGGTCTCCCAAGCGCTCCAAGACCGTATTCACCAGACGCGACAAGACCGCTGGCGCACCGCTGCTAGGAGGTGGTACAAACCCCTCGCAGCCGCAGCCGTTCTGGCTTTGATCGCCGGCTATCACCTATTCGACCCAGAACCTGTTCCACCGGCCTTTAGTCCCAAAGAAGTTGCCCAAGCCCGTCGCCAAGTAGAGTGGACCCTGGCCTATCTAAGTGACCTGAACGGCCGCATGGGCACCACAGTACGCGACGACGTGATTCAGCCGCACCTAGTTCAACCGCTGCGTCTTAACCTAGACACTATCTTACCCCTCCAAACTATGTGAGGAGTCTTGCCATGTTCTTTTTTTACGCTCTGCTTCTCTTTGCCGTCGTCATCGGTCCCACTAGCGCGTGGGCCTCCCCGCCGCTAGAAAAGCAACCCGGGTACATTGATTTTCCCTCCTTGGACTTATTCGATGGCCCCGAGCCGGAAACCTCCATCGAGATCTACCTGAAAGATCCGCTCCTCAAGTTGGTGGCTGCGGCTACTCGCTTTGAAGACCCAGAACTAGCCGACATGCTGGAGGCTCTGTACCTCATCCGCGTCAACGTTTACCACAAGACGGAGGATCAAGACCTAGACACGTCGTACGATTACGAGCGCATCACCGCACGGCTTAGCACCCTCACCTTGCCCAACTGGGAGCGGGTGGTGCAGGTGCGCGAACCAGACCAGCGAGTGCAGTTTTACGTGCGCACCGAGGATGAGACCATCGTCGGGCTTTTGGTCTTGGTTGGCAATCCTGACGAATTTGTCTGCATCAATATCGTCGGCCCCCTCGACATAGCCCAAGTGGGGCGCATTGGCCGCAAGTTCGACATAGAGCCTTTGGACAACATTGACTTTGGGGCGGCTACCCCTAAAACGCCGCGGAAAGACTAGCCATGACCAAATTGACCTTGTATGCAATCATTGCGCTGGGTCTGACCGGTTGCTTCCGCGCTGCGGACTTGGGCCAGCTACGCCGAGAAATAGAGCGGGAACTACCCGATACCCAATACGAGCGGGAAATTGAAATGAGCTTTGGCCCCATGAGTGTGGGCTTTGCTCGCTTGGTCACCTTTTTCGTGCCTCCTAGCTGGAGAGTGCGCGGTATGCTGAGCGAAATCCACGCGGTCAAAGTGGGCGTGTACACGGCCCGCCATACTCCTTCCCGGCAGGATTGGGAGGTACCGCCCCGGGTCCAAGAATTGTTGACGCGCAAAAATTGGGAAGTAGCCCTCAAAGTACGCGAAGGACGGGAAGTGGCTTGGCTGCTCTACCGCATCCGCGGTCAGACAGTAGATCAAATGCACCTCGTCGTCCTCAGCGACGCAGACCTAATTTTGGTGCGTTTTGAGGGCCGCTTGGAGCGCTTGATCGCCCGGGCTCTGCAATATCCCCGCGACTTAGAGACCGGCGGTTTCGCCGGCTGGCAAGACCCCTACGACTTAGAAACCAGCGGTTTCGCCGGCTGGCAAGGCCAGTGGGACAGAGGTCAGGAGTTGCTGGAATGGCAGCCAGAGGGCTTGGTCGCCCAGTACAACAAAGTTGACGGCCTCTATCTGGGCTGGCGTCCCCGGATTCCTTTCAACGACTTTTCCCGCTTGGTGCAATACGGCGAGTTGGGTCGGGGCTTGAGCAGCAACTACTGGCATTACCAGTTGGGGGCCGAGTGGCTGGCGGTGGAGCGCAACAGGGGGCCGTACGCGGCGCGTTTAGGTGTCGAGTTACACGATCTGACTGATACCCAAGATCACTGGCTATTATCGGCCGAGGAAAATTCGCTGGATGCCGTGCTATTCCGGCGCGATTTCCGCGATTACTATCGCCGCACGGGTTTCAGCGCATATGCAGTGCAGGGCTTGGGCACCGACCTGAGCCTGACGGTTCGCTATACTCAAGACGATTTCGCTTCCCTAGAAAACAGCGTCCAGTGGGCCTTGTTGGGTCGCCTAGGCCGGAACCGCTTCCGCCCCAATCCAGCCATTGACGAGGAACGCTACAAAAGCCTGCGGGCCGAACTGCGCTGGGACAGCCGCGATAGCTACCACAGCCCCCGGCGCGGCTGGTTTGTCAATGGCTTTGGAGAGCGGGCCGGAGGAACTTGGGGCGGGGACCGAGACTTTGCGCGCTATATCCTCGATGTGCGGCGCTACCAGCCCGTGAGCCAAGGCAGCCGCCTCGATCTGCGTCTGCGTCTAGGACAGGCTACTGGATCTGTACCGCGGCAGTACCACTTTAACTTGGGCGGTTTTTCTTCCTTGCGCGGCTATGGTTTCAAGGAGTTCAGCGGCGATAGAATGGCGCTGTTCAACGCCGAGCACTGGATGCAAGGGGAGCGGGTAAATGTGGGCTTTTTCGCCGATGCTGGTTCAGCTTGGCTGGCGGACGAGGCCGAGTTCGATCTGCAAGTTAGCGGCGGCCTAGGGCTGCACAGGGATTATTTCCGCCTCTACATTGCCCGCCCTGTCTCCAACCAGACGCGCGACCTCGATGTGTCCCTGCGCTTCAGCCGGGCGTTTTGAGAGGTTTTTATGATGAATTCTATGCAAAGCACCGCATGGGCGAGCGTGGAAGAGAGCGACCTTGCAATCAAAATCGAAACCGAAAAACTTGCAGCTATCATTCCCAAGAAGAACCCTAAACACTGGATGACTGGAATCGAAAAGGGATCGTTTCTCGACAAAGCCACCGGCTTCCGAGAAATCGGCGATGGCTTGATGGTCATTGACTGGCTCATGGAAGCGGGCAGCGACGAGAACTACGGCGATCGGGTGATTGCGCCGGACGGGGACGGTGTCGGCAGATACTCTTGGTACGAAAACGAGACCGAACCGGACCGGCAGTACTATACGCGCATGTCTCACGGCAGCAGCCATCGCAAGCGCATGGTCGAGGGACCACAACTCTGCCACAGAATGAAGCCCGTCCAACCGGAAGTAATCCACAGGACAGATTTTATCGCAGTCACAACCACATATCAGTACGAATACGCCGCCCCTAGTCGCAAAACCGGATCGCGCTGGACGCAGAGGATTGTATTCCCCAGAGGTGAACGCTTCTTTGTTTTGATGGACAGCATCGACAGTGTCAACGATTCGCCCGAGATGTTCCTCCGCAGCGACATGCCGGGCTGTATCCGCCATGAAAAAGGGGATGCGTTCAGCGAGATTTATCTCAGCTATTTGGGCGGTCCCAACGGGGTGCGCATCCCGTCCAGTGAATTCTTCACCCCATTTCCACCGGATCTAAAGTTCGGCTATCGCCGCGACTTGAACAGAACCCCGACGCATTTTATTCGCGCATACCATTTGCGAGACAAGCAGACGGGTGAAGAAGGCCCTTGGCTGGCGGGGCTAACACTCGAACCATCTGTAGTCTATGAAGCGTGGTGCAGCCAGCGGCCCGGAGACATCATCGTCATGATCGAAGAAATCCACGGCAAGCCTGTGAAAGCGGGAGACTCCTTCAGTGCTGCCCACATCGTGGGCTACTTCGACGCGATCGAGGAGATGCACGGGGTATACGACCAGTATAAGGGGCACACCGCACTGACCGCTGATGCATCGGGTTGGCAGCTAGTGAGATAGAGATATCTGCTGCAATGTGCATTTCCTGAAACGGGAGGATCATCGCCGCCCGGACCGATCCGAGCTCAATCCGACGCTATTTGATAGGGCAATGGTTTTGGATCGAGCCATT
>JAPPEF010000142.1 GCA_028875335.1 Gemmatimonadota bacterium | reverse complement strand
CTTGCTGTTTACAATAACCTAATTAGCATTTAGCAAATTTACACGGCACTAAGGCACTAATATATTTATTGGAATAGATGAAAATTTCCACCAGGAGGCCTCTTTGCTGCGTCTTTTTCTTTTGTTGCTCACTGCTGTACCCTTCGCCTGTACCTCTCCCGAACCTCCGTCCAGCCCAGATGTCCTCGCCCGCGTCGGCGACGTCAACATCACGCGCGACCGCGTCGACCGCGCTGCTGCGCGGCTCTTTCCCCAAAATGCCCCAGACGACCTACAGCGCCAAGCACTCGAGCGACTCATCGACGTCGAGGTTTTGCTGTTGGCCGCTCGCCAAGATGGCTTGGAAAACGACTTCCAAGTCAAAAGCAAGATCGCACAGCGGGAACAGGAACTCATCCTCGACGAAATGTACCGCCGCGGCGTGGTGGCTGTCGCCGAGGACATAAGCCGCGACGAGGCCCGCCAGTACTTTGAGCAGCACCGCATCGGCCAGCAGCTTCGCTTGAGCCGCATTCTCGCCCGCGGGCCAGCCGCCATCGACCAAGTACTCGCCCGGCTACGCGGCCCCGACAGCTTTGCCACCGTGGCGAGCGAACTCTCCGACGACGGCAACACCGCCCAGCAAGGCGGCGACCTTGGCTGGAAGAGCCGCCTCGATTTCAAGAACTACGTTCTGCGCCGCCAGATATTTGGAGCCAAACTTGGCGAGATCATCGGTCCCGTGCAGGAGCCAGACGGCTTCTCGGTCTTCGTCGTCACCGACGAGCGCAAAGTGCCCTTCGAGGAGATGGCCCCGGCCGTCATCAAGGCCATGCAAGAGCAGAAGCACGCCATCGCCACTTTTGAGTTCCTCGAAGGGCTGGCCCACCGCGCCGACATCGCGGAACGGCGCGAGACCTTGGAATTGCTCTTGGCCCGGCTCAGCGAAGCCGGCGAACAAATGCCCACGTTCAAAAAGGGGGAGACCGAGCTAGTACTGCTCGAACTCGATGGCGAGCCGTGGACGCTGAACAACTTCATGGCGGCCATGACCAGCGAGCGCAACCCGGCCGAGATCCGCGAATTAGACGACTTGCGCCGCTTCGCCCGCCGCCTCTATGCGCTCAAGGTCCTGCTGCCCCGCCACGCCCGCGAAATAGGCATCCACGAGGCCGAGCGCGTCGCCCAAGGCATTGAAACCACGCGCCGCCAAGCACTTATCGAGCGCATCCGCCAAGTCAGAGTGCTTGAAACGCTCAACCCGTCCAAAGACGAAATTCGCGCGTACTACGAGGCACACAAAGACCTCTACGTGCGAGAGGAGCGGATCTCGATTCTCGAAATACTCGTCGATACCCGCGCACAGGCAGACTCACTGCTGGCCGCCATCGAACGCGGCGGCGACCTCGGCGACCTAGCTCGCCGCTACTCGCGGCGCAGCACCCGCATCCGCCGCGCCGAAGGGCGCATCCAGCTTTTGCGTCCCGACAAGTACGGCAATTTAGGTTGGGAGGCCAAAGATGCCGAGGTCGGCCAGATCGTCGGCCCGGTCAAGACTGCGCAGGGCTTTACGGTCTTCAAGGTGCTCAACAAGGTGCCTGGTCACCAACAGAGCTTGGACGAGGTCTGGGGCCGGGTGCGCGCCCACTTGCTTCAAGATCTAACCCAAGAGCGCTTCGACGCGTTGCTGGTCAAACTCAAAGCTCAGTACGCCGACCAGATTCACATCTACGAGGACCGCCTGCACAAAGGGAATTCTTAATTTCTACGTATCATCAGTAAAGATCATCCTCGCCAAACCTCATCTTCCCTTTTGAAGCCTCCCCGAAGTATTGTTCGACCTTCTCCCGCGACCGAGGAAAGTACCGATTTAATTCTTCCACCACCTCTTGCACTTTTTCCGTATCCTCTCCCATATCCAGCAAAAGCCGCGCGTACAAAAAGAGTAGCTGCAAGTTGCGTCGGTCCACTTCCATCGCCTTCTCCAGATGCGCCCGGGCCTCCTCCAATCGCCCCGCCTCCGCTAGGGCAGTACCCATCAGCAGATTGGCTTCGGCTCCCTCTGGATACAGCTCCAGCAGCACCTGTGCCAATTCCTGCAAGGACGTGCCTTTGAGCTGCGGCTGCCCCCGCGCGTGCGTGCGCTCCAAAAGGTGCCCGTACTCGACCGTGCGCTGCCGTTCAAAAAAGGCTAGTACAACACCAACAGCCGCGACGACCAAGAGCAACCTAAGCGAGCGCAAGTATCGCATCTGATTTAGCGCACGAGAGTCATCCGCGCGAGGTAGCGCACACCACCCATCTGCGCCGAGACGAGATATACTCCACTAGCGGCCGCTCGCCCACCCCCGTCGCGCCCATCCCATGTTAGCTGATAGACGCCGGCTGGCCGGTAGCCACTAAAGAGCTGCCGCACCGTTTGCCCTAGGATATTGTACACCTCGATATCGACTTCGCCCGCCTCTGGCAGCGCCACTGAGATCGAGGTTGAAGCGTTGAAAGGATTGGGAAAATTGAACACCCGCACGGCCACGGGTCGAGCCGCTGGCGCGGGAACCGGGATCACGAGACCTGCCTCGGCGGCCAATTCGAGATCGGCCGGCGGCAACCCACTGGGCACTCGCGCTGGCACGTGAACCGCTATCGTCGAATCGGTCAGAGCGTGCATGAAGGCCAATAGGTCTTGTTTCTCTTCAGCACTCAGACCCAGTGGCACCAGTTCGGGATCGATATTTTCAGCGGGAATGGAGGCTTCGTCGCCACCACCGCGATCGTAGAACTCGATGACATCCTCCAGTGTCGCTAGAGCGCCGTCGTGCATGTAGGGAGCCGTCTGCGCGATCTGGCGCAAGCCCACCACGCGGAAAGCACCAATGTCGCTGCGGTTGCCCGTATTGAGGAATCGGCCTTCGTCTCTCCCCGTCGGACGCGGGGTGCCCGTGTTAGTCGTAGCCGACGCCCGGCCCGGCCCAATCTGCTCGACGCCTTGGGCGCGAAAACTCGAATCCGTAAACAGCGGGCCGCTGTGGCAGTTGACGCAGCGCGCCTTGGTGTGAAAGAGCTCAAGTCCGCGCTTTTGCGCCGCTGTCAAGGCCTCATCGTCGCCCGCCACATAGCGATCATACGCGGTGTTGACCGTGTTTTGCTCGCGCTCAAACGCGGCGATGGCCCGGCCGAAGGTCGAGCGCGTTATGACCGATTGCAAGGGCGTCGGGTCGTGCGCGCAGCCAAGACGCGGCAATTGTCGGGCCACGGAGTCGGCTTCGGCCGGGAAGGCTTGCTCGAAGAGGGCCACGTATTCGGGGATTCCCCGCAACCGCGTTAGCACGCTATCGACGGCCATCTCGCGCTCATAGGCATCGCCGCGCAGCTCCACGCGCACGATGAGCGGCCGCAGCGCTTGGGCCTCCAAACCGCGGTCCTTGCCGTCCCACAGCATGAAGCCCTTGGTCGAGGGCAGCCCGGACTCGTCGCCATTGTAACCGACGTTAAAGAGAGTCATGGTGTGTCGCGGCTCGGTAATCACGGTATCGCCGGTAATGGCCGAAACTCCGGGCACCCGTCCTGGCCCCAAGCCCCTGCCCCCGACCCCCACCGCGAGCGGTAGGCCGTCGGCCATACCAAAGGTCGGCAGATGGCAGGTACCGCAGGCCGTGTCCTTCTCGCCGCTGAGAATGGGATCGAAGAATAGCAAGCGGCCCAGCGCGACGCGCTCGGGGTTGTAGGGGTTGTTCTCGGGGTAGGGCACTGGTGGCACCGGCTGGAGGCCGAAACGCTGCCGCAAGTCGTCTTCCTGTCCCGGTGTGCTGGCGGCACTGGCGAGCAAGGCCAGCGCGACAATGGCTACTAGATGCCTCTGTTTATTCATCGTTACCCCCTTTGAGCCATAGTCGCGAGGAGTTCTTTATCGCGCCCCACGTCTCGCGGCGCAGCATCGTGCCCATGCCTAGGTTGGCGCTACCAGCGCAGCGAAACCCTACATCTGGGCCTTTGAAGTTCGGAGCATCCCGCGCCCGGTACGTGGGCCGCACGTGGCTGGCGTCGACCGCGTACGAGCCACCGCGCACAGCCTTAACCCCGGTACTGTCCGGCCCTGCGGGATTGACGTCTGGGCCAAAGACGTAGTAGCCCGGATGGTACCAGTCGTTGGTCCACTCGAAGACATTGCCCACCATGTCGTAGGCTCCAAAGGGGCTGGAGCCATCTCGCGTTTGGTAGCCATCCCTGTTGGAACCGTCGAAAAAACCGACCGGGTTGGTGCTGAGGATGGCCCCGAAGCCGCGCTCAAACGGATCGCCGCTTTGGAAGTAGTTGGCGCGAAAGGCATCGAGGCCGTCGCCCCAAGGATACTTGCGGCCGTCGTCGCAGCGAGCGGCGCGCTCCCACTCAGCTTCCGTGGGCAATCGCTTGCCAGCCCACTGGCAGAAAGCCGCGGCGTCGTGCCACGTCACCAGCGTAATGGGGTGATTTTGCCGCGCAGCCGTATTCTGTAGGGTCCACTCTGGGATCAGCGCGCCCGTGTCGCGCTGGTACTCTCCCCATTGCGCCACCGTGACCTCGTATTTGTCGATCAAGTACGCGTCGAGGTAAATCTCGCGCACGGGTTGCTCGTCAAAGGCTTCGCCTTCCATGCCCCGGGGGAAAAATCCGGCCGGTACTAGAACCATGGGGGTGGCCCAACCCGTGGGCAGGACGACATTCCGTTCGACTTTCTCGTGTTGGGCACAGACCGGCAGGGCGATCAGCGCGCAGAGGGCAATTCGACCAATCATATTGGCACATTCTCCAGCAAGGAGTTGATTCGGCTATGTAAAGTAAGATACAAATAGAGCAGAAATTCCGCTCCGGCCTGCGGGCAGTCCATTTGCCTTGCTCTGCGCTGCAGGTATTTTTTAACATATATATTTTTTTAAGTGAGCGATTGGGACGTTCATCCTCTGCGATACGTGCACAAAAGAAGGCGCTTATGAATTTTCGCATGGCCCTAGCCACCATCTTGGTCTTGGGCAGTAGCTATCCCCTAGCAGCCGACCAGATACGCTACGACTCGGCGCGCGACTGGCGGCAATGGGAAGATCTGCCCTTGGGCGCGGTGGAGTTGACGCCATCGGGCTCGATCCAGCTAACCCGGATTGAGAAGGGAACCGACGCCGTACGCGATTTGGCCGAATTCGGTGGTGGCATCCGCAACGCGGGCTCCAACCTCAACACCGCTCGTTTGGCCATTGACGGCAATCCAGCTACCGGCTGGGCACCCGATCCAGAGACCGATCCGGACGAGTGGTTTATCGAGATTGACTTGGGCCGCGCGGTCTCGGCCAAAAGCGTCACTTTAGTATTCGACGCGGAGGCTCCGCCCTTTGAGCTTTTCGATCTCTTGCTCTCGACCGGCGAGCCGGAAACAGACTTTATCGCCGCACCGATAGAAGGCTCCCTCGTTTACCGCACCAAGGAGCGCATCAAGGAAAATAGCCGCCATCGGGTGACGTACCTAATAGAAGAGATTGACGCCGAGCCGCTGCAATTCATCCGCTTTGAGCCGCTGCTTCTAGCGCCCGATGTCCGTCTCGTCGAGGTGGAAGTCGAGACCATCGGCGACAACATCGCCCTTGGGCTGTTGGAACGCGGAGGGGCCGTTGACATCAGCATCAATCTCGCCAGTAACGATCTGCAGCCTTTAGGTAAGGCGAGAGCGCTCTTTGACGGCGACTTGTACGAGCGCTGGCGTGCTGGCACGGCCTCTAGGGGCCTCACCGATATCCTCGCTCACATGATCCTCGACTTGGGGGCGGTCTATTGGGTTGATCAAACGCGGATTATCGGCGGCGTGGTCGTGCGCTCCGGGTTTGGCGGCGGCATTACCACTCGCCACTACGTTCACCGCCGGCGCTGGGACTTCCGCTTCTACGAGTTTATGACCTCGGACGGCTCGCTTTCGCCCGACGGCACCCGCCTATGGACCAAGCACTTTTCCGGTGCCTCGCCTGGCAGTCAGACCTCCAAGGGCCTAGTCGATCACAACTTCGACCTGCTGCCGACGCGCTTTGTCCGCATCTTCTGGAAGTACTGGGACACCAGTTGCTATTCCTTGCAGCGGCTCGGCGAGGTGGGCGGTGCCAGCACGATCCCGGGCTGCGGAGCTGGTGGGACCACCGACGAGATTCAGATTTTCGGCGAGGGGTTCCCGTCGGAGGTCGATTTCCGCTCCCCTCTGATCGACTTAGGTGCCGGCAAAAACCTCAACTCCGTGGAGTGGAGTGGAGACGAGCCGCCCGGTACGCGCATTGAGATTCGCACCCGCACCGGCAACGAAGTCTTGGAGACCTACACATACTACGACAAGAATGGCAAGGAAGTCACCGAGCGGAAGTACAACAAGCTCATTCCCAGTTTCAAAGGCCCCATTGACACCACTCTTGCCGCGGGCGGCGATTGGAGTGCGTGGAGCCGCATTTACAGCTTTTCGGGCGAGGCGTTTCTTTCGCCCTCACCGCGTCGTTACCTCGAAATCGACGTGCGCATGACTTCGGATTCGCCGGCCGTGGGCGCTTCTATCGACCATTTGGCCATCAATTTCACCCAACCGCTCGCCGGCCGCGTACTCGGCGAAATTTTTCCTCAGCAGGCCCTACCGGGAGTACTGACGGAGTTTACCTACTACTTGCGGCCCGAAAATGCCAGCGGATTCGACCGCCTCGCCGTCGAGTCGGACACACCGGTGCAATTTACCAGCGTCGCGCACAATGGCACCACGCTCGACGCGCAGATGGATACCACTACAGGTGGTTTTCTAGTCCATCTGCCCAACCGCATCCGCACCGATCAACTCATCGAGCTGAAGTTTGAATCCTCGGTATTTAGACAATCGACGCGCTTCGACGTCTTTTTGCAGGACAGCCGCCAACACGAGAGCGTGCGCCAGCGCGTGGACCCAGGCGACGCCACCGACCAAATCGAGAGCAACACCAACATCGTCAGCTTGCCGATCTCTCGGGAGTTACTCGCCAATATGTCTCTCTCGTCCAAGGCGATAACCCCTAACGGCGACGGGATCAACGACGAACTGACACTGGAGATCGCGTTGGTCAATGTACTGGCACCGCGCCCCCTGCGATTGCGGCTATACGACCTCGCCGGTCGGCCAGTATACGACCGCAGCGAAGACAGCCGCGCCGGTCAACTCGACCTCGTTTGGGATGGCCGCGACAGCCGAGGTGATTGGGTGGCCCCAGGTCTGTACGTGCTCGAAATCCTCGTCGAGGGCGACGCGGGGGATGAGAAAGTGCAAGCGCTCATTTCAGTAGCTTATTAAGGGGTTCAGCAAGCAAAAAAATCTTGACAAGTATGCGCATGTTTGTTCTATTTACCGACCATTATGAGAAAATGGCCCAACTATCGCTGGTGAAAGGAGGTTCGCAGTACAACTGCTACACTGTTTAAAAACCTCATAATTCCGCCCGCTAAAAGCCTTGTGGCGGGCCTTTTCTTTTCATTTTTCACGTTTCGCGTATAAACCCTATCGAGGAGGATTTAACAATGCGCAAAATCCTAGCTTTGAGTCTAGGCACCTTGCTCGTCGCTGGTGCTGCCTTCGCGCAGGAGCCGGCTGAAGTACCGCTCTATTTTGCCGTGGGGATACCCGGCAACGCCCTGCCCACCATTGATGGCGACAATTCCGACTGGGCTTGGGTCGATCGCAGCTTTGAAGTCACCATTGACGACATGAGTCCGCTGACTGGCGGTGCCGACGATGCCGACGATCTGTTCATCGACCTCATCATTGGCTGGAGCGATGCCAACAACCGCGTTCACGCCATGATTCACGTCCACGACGACTTCCTGATCGTCGATAAGAACCCCACCTGCACTTTCCGCGACGACAACTGCGAAGTGCACTTCGATCCCGACAACCAAGGCGGCGGCCCGTACTCGGCACCCAACGACCAAGACCTGCAGCCGGCCTACCAGATGTGCTTGAGCTTCTCCGAGCAGTTCTCGCGCGTTCAGATGTACAACGGCGCATTGGCCAACTTTGAGCAGGACGCCCTGAACTTCTGGTGGACCCACACCGACTTCGTCGAGGCCGGTCACGTCAACCAGGGCCAAGAGTACTACTATGAATTCAGCGCCGAGCTGATGGACCCACTCTCGATCAGCGGTGGCCCGGACGCCAGCACGGTGTGGACGCTCGCGGCCGAGCAGACCATCGGCATGTCGATCTCGGTTGACGACGCCGACGAAGGTCTCAACGCCAACGGCAACGATCCAATGGCTGAGGACTGCTGCGAGAACGGTTTCTGGTGGCAGGCCCAGTACAGCATGGCCGAGCAGTTTATGAACAGCGGCGGCATGCCCGACGTCTTCCTGACGCAGATTGAAGCTGTAGACACGGCGGTTGAAGACACCTCTTGGGGCCAAGTCAAGTCGCTGGTAGGCGAAGAGCTCTAAACCAACTTTACAGTCTTCGTCTTAAGTGCGTTCACAAGGGGAGGGGAATCGATTCCCCTCCCCTTGTTTTGTTTATGGGGACGAGAGGCAACAAGCGCTATGTTCAAATGGCGATTTAAACTGTTTATCTGCATTCTGTTGGGCGCTAGGGCGGCTGGTGCTGTGGACGTGTGGACCGCGGGAGGCTCTGGCTCTGCATGGGACGATGTAGGCGAACTGACCGGACTCACTACCGATGCATCTGTCCTGCTCCCGGCCGTGGTGGACCCGACCACAAATGCCGTTGAGCTCCTCACCCTGAAGCGGCGCGGTGGCAACATCTCCTCACCGCAGTCGCGCGAGGATCTGACCGGCCTGCTCACCGACAGCAATGTCGAGACCTTCTGGCGCGTCACCCGCGAGCGACGCCCCGATGGCACCTCTATGGTCATCGACTTAGGCGCGATCCTGCCGATCAATCGCATTCGCTTTCAGGGCAACCCCGACATCTTCCTCCGCGCCTATGAGCTTTTTGTTCACGACGGCAACCCCGCGCAACTGCGCGAAGACCTGCCGATCGCTTTCATCAACCAAGTCAGCGCCAATCTCGAACAGGGCGAATCGGATATTGACGCTCATATACCCCTCCAGTTTGTGCGCTTCATCCGCCTAATTAGCCGCTCGGGCCAAGAGTTCATCATCGAGGAGGTCGAGGTCTTTGGCGACGGCTTCGCCCCCACTGGCAGTTACCTCTCCGAAGTCATCGACCTCGGCGAGGCGGCCAACTTTGGCCAACTCCGCTTGCAGACGCGCTCCGATCCCTTGACTAACGTGGTGTTGCAGACGCGCACGGGCACGGTGTCCGACCCCAAAATTTACTATCGCAAAACCGATATCTTTGAGGGAGAGGATCGACAGGAAGAGCCCATCCTACCAATCGGCTCACCCGAGGCGGCCGACGAGTACGACGATCTGACCTCGTCCGACAAGGGCGCGATCATCGACAACATCGACGAGTGGAGCCCTTGGTCGGCACCATACGAGGACTTCTTTGGCGATCTACTATCTCCAGGCAATCGCCGCTACGTCCAGTTCCGCCTGTTGTTTTCGTCCGAGGACGCGCGCCAGTCGGCCTTTGTCGATTCGCTTTCCTTTGACTATTCGATCCCGACGCTGGCCGAAGAGCTGACGGCCGAAGTCACTCCAGCGACAGTTACCCTCGGCGAGAGCAACACCTTCGACTACTACATTCGCTCGACTTTCGGTGATGCCAACGATGGATTCGACCGCGTGGAAATCCGCACGCCTTTCAAGGCCACGGTCAATAGCGTCGAACTAGACGGGGAACCCGTCGCTTTTACAGAAGAGGACGCGCAGGACGAGAGCAGGCTAGCCATCCAACTGACCAACGACCGAGTGACTGAATCGGGCCAGCTTTTGCGCATCCGCTTCGAGGCCATGGTAACGGTCTATGGCACCACTTTCTTTGCCAAGGTTTTCGACAGTCAGACCGGCGAACTCGGCCAAGACGTGGTGGCCGGAGACGCCACCCCCGAAGCCCAAGCCGACCGCCTGTCCATCCAAGGTGCGTTGCGCCAAGAACTCGTCCTCGAGTTGCAGGCTGATCCACCGGTATTTAGTCCCAACGGCGATGGGATCAACGATCAGTTACAGGTGTCCTACATCTTGCTGCGCGCCCTCTCGCAGGTACCCGCCGACCTAATTGTGTATGACCTCGCGGGCCGCCCGGTGCGCAACTTGCAAAAAAGCGGCGCGCTCAACGGACCGCAGCAAGCGACTTGGGACGGCTTGGACGAAAACGGTGCTACCGTGCCGCCTGGGCTCTATATCCTGCGTCTTTCCATTGAGACGGATACCGGCTCTGAGGACCAGTCATTGTTAGTGGGACTAGCGTACTGAGCGCGACCTATGTCCATCCCATTGAGGCATACTAAGGGAGCATAGCTATGACAATCACTCGCGCACTATGCCTCGTAATAGCGTTGGGCAGTTTCGCCTTTGGCGAGCGCGTCTCGTTTGACACCCGCTCCGCTTGGCTAGAGTGGGAATATCCCGTCGGTGCTGTGGAACTCCAAGCAACTGGCCGCATTCAGCCCGTGTCCGTGCGCAAAAACGTCGACGCCGTGCGCAATGCCGAGCACTTTGGCGGCGGCATCCGCAGCGTTGGCAGCAACGCCCGCGACGCTGGTTTCATCATGGACGGCAACCCGGCGACTAGCTGGTCGCCTGACCCGGCCGACGGCATTGAAAACGCCTATATCGAACTCGACTTGGGCCGCTTGGTCACTGCCTCCGAAATCGTCATTACCTTTGACAAGGCCGCACCGCCCTTTGAGTTTTTCACTATCCTGCTGTCGAGCGGCGAGCAGTTCTTTACCAACGCCTTGGTGCCCGTAGAAGGCACTTTAAGCTACAGTCTCTCCAAGGGGATTGGCTTCAATGAGAGCTACGAACTCGTCCTCGATCCCCGCCAGCGAACCTTGGGCTTGAGCGCGTCCGGCTCGGACGACATTGGCGGTGGCTTTGTCGATGGCACTGTCCGCGAGTTCAAGGAATCCTCGGGTCTAGTCCGCACCATCCGCATTGAGCTGTCCAAGTTCGTCGAGGGTGCCGGCCTAGCCGAGATTTCGGTCTCTACTATCGGCGACAACATCTCCCTTGGGATCGTTGAGCGCGGTGGCAATATCGACATCATCACCGACTTGCAGGCCGTGCTCTCCGGTGGCGAGAACATGGTTGACGGCGATATTGTCACCAACTGGGGCATGCAGACTTACCACCAGACCCAGACCGGCTTCGATATCTTCAATCGCATCATCTTCGACCTAGGGGCCCATTACTGGATTGACCAGATCCGCATCATCGGCGAGCCGGCCGGTG
>JAPPEF010000278.1 GCA_028875335.1 Gemmatimonadota bacterium | reverse complement strand
GGAAGATGAAGCCAACGCGGCTGTTGCGCACTTCGGCCAACTCGTTGGCATTCATGCGCGACACATCCGTGCCGTTCAAGCGATACGTCC
Source organism: Gemmatimonadota bacterium (assembly GCA_028875335.1). Next base: position 11,492 of record JAPPEF010000278.1, on the reverse strand, counting down.
CCTCCGTGGGCGAATCCAAGCAGCCTAAGATGTTCATCAGCGTGGATTTGCCCGAGCCAGAAGGCCCCATCAGCGAGACGTATTCGTTGTCCTCAATCGCCAAATCCACCGACCGCAGGGCGTGTACCTCTTCGGTGCCGCGCACATATACCTTGCTAATGCCATTCAGTTCGATCAGCACGACATCACTCCGAGCGCAACGCATCCACCGGATCGAGCCGCGAGGCGCGGGCCGCCGGATAGATGCCAAAGAAAAGACCAATCGCAATAGACAGGGCCAGCACGAACAGCGTGGCCTCCGGCGAGACAATGCTGGGAAAGTTCAACTCGCTGTAATGGGAAATGACGCGCGCAATACCCTCGCCCAACCCATAGCCCGCAGCCACCCCAAGCGCGCCCCCCGTCAAGCTCAGGGCTATCGCCTCGATCACAAATTGCCACAGCAGCGTCACCGGCTTGGCGCCGAGGGCCTTGCGAATGCCAATCTCGCGGGTGCGCTCGGCCACCGACACCAGCAAAATGTTCATAATGCCAATGCCGCCGACCAACAGCGAAATCCCCGCAATCCCACCCACGACCAATTTCAACAGCAAAATGGTCTGCTCGACCTGCTCTAGGATGCTGCGGCCGCTGATGATCTGATAGCTCGCCTCCGGGCCGTGGCGCTTTTTGAGCGCCTTTTCAATAGCCTCGGTAATGTGGGGCACGTCTTCTTGCTCTTTGGCATGGGCTACCATGGCTTGGATGTACTTGTTGCCAGCGAGCCGTCGCTGAGCCGTCGTCACCGGCACCAGCACTTGATCGCCCCAGTCCTCGCCAAAGGTCTGGCGATCCTCCATGAGACCTACTACCGTAAAACGCTGGCCATTGAGCTTGAGCTCGCGTCCCAAGAAGGGAGCTAAGCCAAACACCTCCTCGCGCACCTTTTGCCCAATCACGCAGACCCGGCGCAGCTTGTCCAAGTCGGCGTTGAGCAGGAAGCGGCCCTCGGCCACCTCCCAGTTGTACACCTCGGAGAACTCGGGCAAGGTACCGGCCGCCCTGCTCTGGTAGCTAGCCTTGCGATAGCGCAGATTGGCTCCACTGTTCATAGAAGGCAAGACCGCGGCCAAGCGGTCAGAGGCTTGCTCAACCACGCGCAAGTCGTCCATGGTCAAGGGCTTATAGCGGGGGTTGGGCACCCAGCGGCCGTCCTTGAGCTGCATGTATTGCGGCGTAATCATCACGAACTGCGCCCCACCTAGCTTGCCAAACTCGTCGATGACAAACTGCCGCATCCCCTCGCCAATGGACACGATGCCTACTACCGCGCCGACCCCAATCATCATGCCCAGCAAGGTCAGCGCCGTGCGCAGCTTGTTGACCCATATTTGCCCGAGGGCAATGCGGATGGATTCGAGGAAGATCACGTGCGACGCAGCGCTTCTACCGGATCGAGCCGGGCAGCGCGAAAGGCGGGATAGACGCCGAAGAAAATGCCGACCGCCGATGAAAAACCGACGGCCCAGAGCACGGACTCAGCCGAGACAATGCTGGTAAAAGGCGCGCCGGGCGCGAACTGCTGAATGACAAAGGCTGCCCCCAAACCCAAGCCCAAGCCGCTGAGGATGCCCAACAGGCCGCCGACCATGCTCAAGACTACGGACTCGGCGAGGAACTGGCCGAGGATGTGGCGCGGCTTGGCCCCGAGGGCCTTGCGGATGCCAATCTCGCGGGTGCGCTCGGCCACCGACACCAGCAAAATGTTCATAATGCCAATACCCCCGACCAACAGTGAAATCCCCGCGATCCCACCGCCCACTTGCTGCAAGACGCGGAAGAACTCATTGGCGTCGTCTATCTCTCCCTGGCTGGTCTCGATCCTGAACTCGTCGCCGTGCTCGTGGTGCCGCCGGAGGACGCGGCGCACCGCAGCGACAACCCGCTCGACGGCATCCAAATCCTCGACGAAGAGCGTGAGTTCCGAAAAGTGATCCTCTCCGCGCAGCCGCTTTTGAGCCGTGGTGTACGGAACCAACACTATGTCGCCGTCACTTCGGCCAAAACGGACGCGCTCGTCGAGCACGCCAACGACCACGTAGCGGTCGCCGTTGAGCAGGACCTCCTCGCCCAGCGGGTTGGCCCCCTGAAAGAGGTTTCCATACACATCGTCGCCGAGCAAGCAGACCTTGCGGGCGAGGCGTAAGTCGTCCGCGTTCAGGGGCCGACCGCCGAGTACGGGCCAGTTGAAGCCCTCGTTGAACGCAGCAGATGTGCCCGTATAGCGCGCATCCACGGTGGTTTTGCCGCGCTGTAGCGAGGCACTGCCCTCGATGCTAGGCACGAGCGCGTGCAACCCGTCGATTTCCCGCTGCATGGCCGCCATGTCGGCCTCGGTCAGGTACTCCTGCCACGGGCGGCGCACCCAGCGGCCATCCTTGCGCACCCACTGGCGCGGCGGCTCCACCTCGATCATACCCGCCCCGCCGCTGAAGATGAACTGCGAGATTACCTGACGGCGCAATCCCTCCCCAAGCGACACAACCGCAATAATGGCCGCCACGCCAATGACAATGCCCAACAGCGTCAGTAGCGAGCGCAACTTGTGCGCCCGGAGCTGACCCAAGCCGGCAAAGAGAGGTTCGAGAACGGTCATCAGCGTTTTTCGTCCTTTGGGTAGATCCTACTCCTCCTCATCTTCTAGCCAATCACTCACGATCAGAACTAGCTGGCGGAGTACATCTCTGCGGTCTGATCCGTGGCAACAAGGCCCTGTAATTCCCGGACACGAACCAATAAAGACTTGATCTTCTTCAGACCACTCGACGACGAGGGGATACGATAGGGCGGCCTTGTCTGCTGGACCATCGTACGTCCTTGGTGCGTTCAAGGTCATTATAGAGCCTCCTCAATGGCTTGTTTTACTTCTTTCTCTTGATAGTGGTGGGCATCATCGCCTCGGTTCCCCGAAAGCGTTACCTGTGGACCTTTAGGGTGCTGGTATCGTCTATGGCTTCCGCCGCGTTTGTTCTTTCGGAGGCGGAAGCCCGCCCGTTCTAGATCCGCGATAAGCTCTCGTATCTTCCTAGGCATAGTAGTTAAGATCGTTGATTCTGTCGATCTCCTAGTTTTTTGCGTCGAGAGCGGTCATCAGCGTTCCTCATCCTTCTCTTCGTCCTCCTCCTCGTCCTTCTCCTCCAGCTTGCTGCGAATGAGGCTTGGGTCTTCGGCGACGCGGTCGCCGCTGGCGAGACCGGAGAGAATTTCGAGGCGGGTCGAGGTCTCAATGCCGATGGCCAATTCCACTTTGGCGAAGGCGCTGAGGGGCAGTTGCAGTGCGCTGTCGGGGCGCGTGCTGTCCGAGCGCGTGCTATCTGAAGCGGCGGCTAGCGAATCCGCCCCCTCCGCCAAATACGCGACAAAGCGGCCGCGCGTGCTTTCGCCGCGCTCGTCTTCTCCGTCCTCGCCGTCAAAGACCTCCAGCGCCCGCTCGACCGGCAGGTACACCGCACTGTCGCGCCGCGCAAAGAGAATGTCGATGTCGCAGGACATGCCCTGGCGCAGACGTGGCGCGTGGTCGGTAATCTCGATCTCCGTGTCAAAGGTGACGATGGTGCTGCCCTGCTTCTGCTGGCCCACGGGCGCGATCCAGCGCACCCTGCCGCGATACGTGGTGTCGGGATACGCATCCACGATGATGTCCACGTCTTGGTCAATCTCCACCCGGCCAATGTCGATTTCCGCGATGTCGCCGCGCACAATCAGTTGGCTGGGGTCGCCTATCTCAAAGAGTACCGTCCCCCCGGAATACGACGAAAGCCCAGAGGACACTACCTCACCCACCTCTACATCGCGGCGGATGACAATGCCGTCGATTGGGGCGAGGACGCGCACCTCGTCGAGCGAGACTTGATCTCCTGAGAGCTGGGTGCGCTGCAGATTGGCCTTGGCTTCGAGCATGTCGAGTTCGAGCTGGGCCAAGCGCAGGCCGGTGCGCGCGCGCGTCAGGCGCACCTCGGCTTCCTCAAACTGCTTGGCCGGTATCATCTTGCTGTCGAAGAGGGTCTTCTGGCGCTCGAAGTTTCGCTCCTGCTCCGCTAGGTCAATCTTGCCCTGCTCCACGCTCGAGCGCTTCTGATACAATTGCAGCGATTGATTGGGATCTGGCTCGATGACGGCCATCAACTCACCCGTCTCTACCCACGCGCCGGCCTCGATGGGCAAATCGCGGATCTCGCCGGCAATCGTGGATTTGACCTCCACGGTCCGCACCAACTCAATGCGGCCGGTTTCGGCTAGCTTATCGACGACCGCGCCCCGCTCGACGAGTACAGTGGGATAGGTCTCTTCGGCCTTTTCCCGCCGCAAGTTGAAATAGACCGCGGCTCCGACCGAGCCGGCTAAGAGTAAGAAGGCGAGGACCTTCAGCAGGCGATGCTTCTTGGTTGCCACCTCAACCTCCGGGTCTGAGGGTGCTGAAGAACGCGCCGATGGAGAGAAAGATCAGCGTGATAGCCGCAACGCCCGCATAGGCGCGGCTGCGCTCTATTTGCCCAACGATAGACAGCCCGAGGCCAGCGATGACCACCATCCAGACGACAAAAGGATCAATGAGGGACAATAAGTGGCCCCCGAAACTTTGCCGGGCCTCCTCGGCGAGGAACATCCCCAGACCCATTTGCACATCCATCGTCTCATTGGCCAAGACCAGCGGCGTCTTGACAACATGCTGGAGAATGGAAATCAGCGACGTGTACGCGACGAGGGCCAAGCACTGGCTATAGCCGAGCAGGCCGCCGAGTAATTTGCCTACCAAGAGGTAGATCGCAGCGCCAATAAAGAGCATGACAAACGTCATAACTGGCGCGGCAATCAGCCCGCTGATCCGTATGGCGTCTCCAGTGCCCTCCACATTAGGCTGTTCCGTGGGCGTCTGTTCCCGTATCTGCTCCATCGCCTCAGCCACGTAGATAGGCGAGGTTAAATACGTGGAGACGAAAATCACCGCCGCGACTATAACAGTCGGCACCAGCCAGTCGGTGGCACTGCGCTGCTCGGCTACGGCCTCAAAGGTCTCGGATGGAGCGTAGAAGACGCGCAACATGCGGGCGACGACGCTCATTTCTGCTTGGGGGGCTTCCATGGCGGTTCCTTTGTGGGGGTGAAGGTTTTTCGCCGCTAGCGGCGAATGTTCCGTCCATAAGAAGCAAACTAACGATTGCCTATCACAGTTCCAAACAAAGAAACCAAGACCCACTACAACCACTGCAACAAGAACCGAGCCTGCGCCTCCTCTAGGCTCAGCAGACCCTGGACGCACTCGCGGATGCGCTTCAGCATGGCCGCCGGATCATTGCACGCTCCCTTGCAGAACAAGTCGCGCGTCGTCTCCCAACGCCGACCTATGTCCCCGAAAGTATCGGCCGCAGCCGACAGAGCACCCAAGCCGGTTGCCGCCGCCAGCCGCCGCAAATTGTCGTCCAGCCGCTGGCGCTGCGGGCCGAGTAGGGCCATCTGACAGAACACCTCCCGCATCCAAACGCGCATACTCTCTTCGTCCTGTTCAATCTGACGCCCCATCTCCTCGACAAAGCGCTGCGCGGCCGGCAGGCCCGTCTCTACCCGGCCAACCTTGTTGCCCGCGAGCATCTCCCGCACATCCCCCAAGAGTACCTGTTCCATTTTTTCAATCGGATAAGGGTCGAGACCTTCGGGCACTGCGTAGTCGTACACCACCAGTTCGGGCAACATCTCGGGCAGACAAGAGAGCGGTACCTGCCCCACAAAGCCCTGCGGATTAACCAGAATCGTCAACATATCCGTCGCTTGATCGCACCCGTAGATAAGCATGGCTTCGCTGGCACTGGGTGTGCGATTGTATTGAAAGGCCGCATCGCTCACATCGCGGGCATCCACCCAAGCGAGCAGCACTCGGTCTGCGGCAATCGACTCCTCAATCGCCTGCCACAAATCGGCAAAATTGTCGCGGCGCACCTCGCGGCGCTCAATTCCGTAGAGATAGTACAAGTTGCGGTGGAGCAACTCGTCGGCGGGCAGGCCGACCGGCATTCGCTCCTCGGCGTCAAAAAAGAACGACCAGCCCATCAAGGCCCCGTAGTACGCTCGCTCGTCGGCCAGTTGGGGACTGTAGTATTGAAGCGCGGCCATAATAGTCTCCCCAGAGGCAAACAACGTGGGATGCCCTTCGACTCGGTATAGATCGACAGGGCGACGTACCTTTTTCACGGTATCCTCAATCGGTTAGAGGATGAGTTTGCAAAGTCAGGGCAAGACGCACATACAGAGTGGTCTAAAAAGGACTTCTGATTTAGACAGCGGATGGGATGGTAATGAGCAAGTCGCCTTGGCTTGCACCACGCCTTCAGGCGTGAATACGACCCATCTCCTTCGGAGAAGGGGAACAGGCGGCCCCCTCGGGGGCCGGGCCATGTTCAACATTCCTGCAGAGTGCAGCGATGTTTCTACCTATTTGCCAAGGCAGAAGGGAGCGACCCTTCGCCGGGTATCGGCTATTGTATTCAGCAGATGACCCGACTAAGCGGGATCTGCAAGGAATGCTGAACACTCTGAAGATAGGAGAAGATGGCCGCTGGCGACAAGGCCAGCTTGTTTTGTGCTGGGCAAAAAAACCAGCCCCTTGCGAGGCTGGTCGGCATGGCTGCAACGGCGAACGCTAGTCAGACGACCTGCTCGACTGCTGCCAAACTCTTCTTATCCAGTTCGTCGAGGCGCGGAATTTCAAAGCGGTTGCCATCGACATCGGTGATCAGCAGCCGGTGGTCGCCGAGCCATTGGGCGTTTTCCGAGACGTTCTGGACGACGAACTCGCGCGGGCCGCGATCGGTCTGCACGTCCCAATAAGAGGTGCCGTATTCGTTGCGCACCGCATTGACCCGCTGAATCGCCGCCGTCAAATAGCGGCGGTCCAGCTCCTCCTCGATCAAGGCGCGCGCCTCTAAGTCGAGCTGTTTGAGATCGTCGATCATGCAGATCTCCTCGTCTTTGGCGTCGAGGAGGCAGATATAGCGGGTCGGGTGGGACAGCGGCGCGGCGCGAACTACCTTCACCTTCAGGTACGAGCGGTCGCCGTCGATGGTCAAGCGCAAGATCCAAGCCGGCTCGCGGAAGAGGCGCAGCTTGTCAATTTCGACGTGCTCGGGGTGCGTCACGGAAATCGGGGTAATCGCTAGTTTTTTGTTATCTGTCATTGCGTCTTCCTCACTAGCCGCTAGTGGCCATGACTGCCGATGTCTCGCGTTGGGTCTTTACCAGATTGTAGAAAATGCCCTCGCGCGCCATCAATTCTTCGTGCGTGCCAACTTCGGCTATTTTGCCCGCGTCGAGCACCACGAGGCGATCCGCGCTACGCAAGGTTGAAAGCCGATGAGCAATGGCGAAGGTCGTGCGGCCTTTGACCAGCCGCTGAATCGCCTCTTGGATCTTTTTCTCGGTCGGCGTGTCGAGCGACGAAGTAGCCTCGTCCAAGATCAGGATCCTCGGGTCGTGGAGAATGGCCCGCGCAATGGAAATGCGCTGCTTTTCGCCGCCAGCGAGCTTGTCGCCCTGCTCCCCTACTACCATGTCATAGCCATCCGGCTTTTTGACGATGAACTCGTGGGCGTTGGCCGCGCGGGCCGCGCGCAAAATCTCGTCAAACGTGGCTCCGGGCTTGCCGTACGCAATGTTTTCGGCAATCGTGCCGTTGAATAAAAACGACTGCTGGGCCACCATGCCGATCTGCGAGCGCAGGTCGCGCAGGGAGATGCGGCGGATATCGACCCCATCGATGGCGAGACGGCCGTGCGAGACATCGTAAAAGCGCGTGATTAGGTTGATCAGCGTGCTCTTACCCGTCCCGGATTTGCCCACCAAGCCGATCATCTCGCCCGGCTGCACCACCAAGTCGAGGTCGCGCAGGACGATCTTGCCCGGGTCATAGCCAAAGGCCGCGCCCTCAAAGGCGACTTGGCCCTCAAGCGCGGGGACGCGCTGGGCGTTGGGATGGTCAAAAGGCTCAGAGGGCGCATCGACGATTTCAAAGATGCGCTCGGCACCGGCGAAGGCCCGCACCATGAAGCTGTAGAAATCGCCAAACCACTTGAGCGGGTGGTAGAGCATCCACAGATAGGCGATAAAGGCCATCAGCTCCCCCAGCGACAAGTCCCCCCCAACAATCTGCTGACCGCCGAAATACCACACGAAGAATCCGCCAAAACTCATAAAGAAGTTGGTCACCATGAAGAAGACCAACCACGAGCGCTCGGCGCTGACGCTGATTTGGCGCAGGGCGTGGTTGCGCTGGTCAAAGCGCTCGGACTCGCGGTGCTCCTGCGCGAAAGCCTTGACCACGCGGATGCCGGAGATCGATTCGTTGAGATGCGTAGTAAGCCGCGACCAGCGCGCCGACCAGCGGCCCCAGAAGCGCTGCAGGCGATTCCAGATCAGGCTTGAGCCAATAATAATCGGCGGCACCGGGGCCAGCACGTACAGGGTCAGCTCCCAGTTCATGTAGAACAACAGCCCCAAGATGCCGACGATCATCGCAGCATTGGAAACGATGTAGGGCATGTCAAAGAGCAGATAGTCTTCGACCATTTCCGAGTCGTTGTTCATGCGGGAGATCAAAGCGCCGACCTTGCGCTTGTCGTAGAAGCGCAGGGGCAGGTACTGGAGTGCCTTGAACAAATCCGTGCGCAAGTGCTCAATGGCGCGGAAACCGACCCGGACGTTGAGCCAGCGGCGCACCACGCCGACGCACCATTCGACGACGCCGATGACAAAGAGACCACCGACCAACCAGTAGAGTAGATTGGCTTCCGTGCCGGGGACGAGCACGTCGTCGATGAGATGCTTAACGATATAGGGCGGAGCCAACTCCAGCAGCGAGGACAACACGGTCAGACCCAGCAACAAGGCTAGCTGGACCCGATAGGGCAGCATGTAGCCGATCAGGCGCTTAAAGGTGTCGAATTTGGCAATGCAGACCGGGCATATCCCGCCTATCTCGGGCAGGCGGCGCCCGCATTGTTCGCAGTGCGTACGGTCCAGCTCGTGGGGCAGGTTGAGGTCTTGGCCCTCTTTGAGCTGTTCGATGCCCTCGGCCACCTCGGCGAATTTGGCCGCCAGCGAATTGGAGTAATACAGATGAGCTGGTGCTCCCGCTTCGCGCTCCAATTCCAAGCGCCCACCGCCGACGAGCGCCTCAATGCGAGCGGATTTGACCGCTTGCAGCGAAAACTCCACGTCGCCGCTCGCGCCGTTGGGATCGAGGACCATCAAGCGCTTCGCCGTTACGACTAACCAGCGCTGCTCAAAGCGGTCCTCGCCGGCCATATCCGTGGCGACCTGGATCAGGACTTTTTCCTCGCGGCCCTTGCGCGATTCGACTTTGGCTTCGACCGCGTGCGGCAGATTTTCCAAAAAGGAGGACATGGTCTATTCCCGAATGGCGATGATCTCGGCCACTTCTCTTTGCAAATTGACCAACTCGTAAAAGGTCCCCTGCTTCGCCATAAGCTCCGCGTGCGTCCCCGACTCGACGATGCGACCGTCGTCGAGGACCATCAGCCGGTCGGCGTTGCGCAACGTCGAAAGCCGGTGGGCAATGGCCACGGTGGTGCGGCCCTCGACGAGCCGCTGAATCGCCTCCTGAATCTGCAACTCGGTCTCTACATCGACCGAAGCAGTGGCTTCGTCGAGGATCAGTACGCGGGGATTGTGGAGGATGGCGCGGGCAATGGAGACGCGCTGGCGTTCCCCGCCCGAAAGCCCGGCCCCCTTCTCCCCGACTTGGGTCTCATAACCATCGGGCTTGGCCATAATGAAGTTGTGGGCGTTGGCTGCGCGAGCGGCCGCCATAATGTCCGCAAAGGAGGAGCCGGGACGGCCGTAGCCGATGTTCTCGGCAATGGTGCCGGAAAAGAGCACTGGCTCCTGCAGCACGATGCCAATCTGCGAGCGCAAATCGCGCAGGTGGATTTTGCGGATGTCGATCCCATCAATCTCAATGGACCCGTAGTCGACGTCGTAGAAGCGGGCGATGAGGTTGACAGTCGTCGTCTTGCCGACCCCGGACTTGCCCACCAAGCCGATCATTTCGCCCGGCTGGATGTCCAAGTCAAAATCCTTCAGCACGGGCTTGCTCTTGTCGTAGCCAAAAGTGACGCCCTCGAAGCGAATGCCCCCATTCATCCGCGGTACCCGCTTTGCGGTCGGGTCCTCGTACGCTTCAGGCTGGGTGTCGATGACCTCGAAGATGCGCTCGGCCCCGGCAAAGGCCCGCGACATCCAAGAATTGACTTGGCCAAACCACTCCAAGGGGCCGTAAAACAGCCACATATACGAGTAAAAGGCCAACAGCGTGCCCAAGGTCATCTTGCCGCCGAGGACTTGCAGCCCGCCGAGCAGCCATACTACCAAAACGCCCAAACCCGTCAAAAACGTGATGGTAGCGAAAAACACACCGCGATTTACCGCAGTCTTTTCGGCGACTTCGCGCAGCCGGCCGTTGGGCTTGGCAAAGGCCGCTATTTCCCGGCCCTCTTGAGCAAACGCCTTGACCACGCGGATGCCGGAAAGCGTCTCTACCGTGCGCTCGGTCAGGCCAGACCAGACCTGACCCCACTTGACGAAAAATCCGCGTAGCCGCCGCCAAAAGACCACTCCCCACAGCATGATCAGCGGCACGGGTATTAACACGTACAGACTCAACGACCAACTCATCCAGAACAAAAACCCGAGGATGCCGAAAACCATCAGGCCGTTGATGACGATATAGGGCAGGCCATCGACGAGGAAGTCCTGCAACATGCCGGCGTCGCGGGTAGCCCGCGAGATGAGGGAGCCGACCTTGCGCTTGTCGTAAAACTGCAAGGACAGCATTTCCAAGCGGCGATAGAGGTTTGAGCGAATATCCGCGGTGAGCTGCGCGCCGAGCCAAGTCGCGATCCAGCCGTGGGCCCATTCGGCCACCCACGCCGAGAAGCGGACGCCGATCAAGGCCACGACGAACAGACCCAAGAGATGGATGCGCTCGTCAAACCCCGTGGCCTGACCCTCCACCGGGACCAACACCTCATCGACGATGCGCTTAGTAATCAGCGGTGGGGCCAGCTCCGCAGCCGTGGTAGCAATGGAGGCAAAGGCCAAGACACCTGCTTTGAGCTTGTACGGGCCGAGATAGCTGGCGATGCGCTTGAGGGTCGCCAGCTTTTTGATACACGCCGGACAGATGCCGTTTTTCTCTGGCAAGAGTCGGTCGCAGCGCTCGCAGCGGGTCCGGTCCAAGTGCCCATTGACGACAAACGGCTGGCCCTGACGCAACTGCTCCAAACCTCGCGCCACCTCGGACATCTTTTCGGCCTCCGAGCTGGTGTAGCTCAGCGACAAGGTCGGCGCATCCACGCGCTCAATTTCCAACTGGCCACCGCCGACGAGTGCGTCAGTGCGCACCTCGGCCAGCGCGGCGAGTGGAATATCGACGATCTCGCCCT
>JAPPEF010000356.1 GCA_028875335.1 Gemmatimonadota bacterium | reverse complement strand
GCACGAGCCGTTCCACCCGCCACAGGCGTACTGGGACCGCTACGCCGACGCCGAGATCGCCATCCCCGAATTCCCTGACGATCTCGACGAGACCTACTCGGCGATGGATCGCTGGCTCAACGCCTACCACGGCACCCGCCGCTTCAACTTGCGCGATCCCGAGAGCCTGCGCCGCCTGCGCCGCGCGTACTACGGCTTGGTGACGTACCTCGACGACAAGGTCGGCGGTCTGCTAGCAACCTTAGAGGAAACGGGCCTGCTCGACAATACGGTTGTAGTTTTTACCTCCGACCACGGCGACATGCTATGCGAAAAGGAGATGGTGCAGAAGCGCTGTTTCTACGAGTGGTCGTGCCGCATCCCTCTCATCGTCCGCTTCCCCGACCAGTGGCAGGCCGGCACTACCGTCGAGACGCCGACCTCGCTGCTCGACCTGCTGCCGACGTTTTGCGAGTTAGCCGGTGCCGAGGCGAGCTTGCCCCACGATGGCACCAGCCTGTTGCCGATCATCGAGGGTCAGCAAGCCGACCGTCACATCTTCGCCCAAGCCCACGAAGCGGTGGGCGCGCCTTGCATCATGATCCGCGAGGGCCGGTTCAAATACAATTACATCCACGGCCATCCGCCGCAGCTTTTTGACTTGGAGAGCGACCCCGGCGAGTGGAATAACCTCGCTGGCGGAGCGGAGCACGCCGCAACTGAAACGCGCCTGCGCGGGCTGATCCTCAATCGCTTCGACCCCGATAAAATGGCCGCCGACAACCTCGACAGTCTCTACCGCCGCCGCCTAATCCGAGACGTGATGTACAAGCACGACGCCTCGTGGAATCACCATACGACCTTCGATCCGAGGCGAGGGGCGCTCGACCAGTACTTACCGCCGCTATCCTCCTAATCCCTGTAGCTGCGCTGGCTCTTCGAGCGGCACCACGGGATTTTCCAAAACCCCGATCCCGCCGGAAAAGGTCAACTGCATCACGTCTCCATCCAAAAGCCCCGACGCCAAGTCCGCCTCGGCAAAGACGATGGGCGTCCCCCAGTAAAACGCCATCAGGGTGCGCGGCGCTAGGGGTAGCCGACTGAAAAGGTGGCGCTCTAAGTGCAGGAGCCGCCCGGGCATGTTCAGGTTGTTCTGGCCAGTTGGCCCCTTCTTGTAGGCGATGGATTGTCCATCGCGCAAGATGCGGCACGAGACCTCGACCTCGGAGTCGTCGTACTCATCGGCTGTAATCAACACCGGCCCTAGAGAAGCGCATCCGCCAGCCCAGTTTTTGGCTTGGGGCAAGTTGAGGGGATTGGCGGCCTCGATTCCGTTGTCAGTGGCGTCGTTGCCGCCGGTGTAGCCCAGCCTCTCTAAGCGGCCCTGGCGCTTAGTGCCATAGACCGACACTAGCTCGGTCTCGGGCACTAAGCGCTGGGTGTCGGTGGGCCGGGTGATGGGCTGGCCGTGACCGACGACGGCGTCTGGCTCGCCCTTGGCGAACAGTTCGGGCCGCCCGCCGCCGGACACTTCGCGGTATTTTTGGTCGTACACGTTGATGGCCTCGCCAGTGGCCTGTTGTGCTTCGATCTCGCGCAACTTGGCGCTGACTTCGTGGGTGACGCCGGCTAACCACACGCGCAGGGCGTGGGGATGGCCGGGTGGGCCGCTAACTGGCTTGGTGAGGTACGGGTCGTGGGTGTTGCGGTTAGCCAACAGCGCGTCTAGCGGCAAACGGCGCGCAGCCCGTTTTTGCAGGTTCTGAGCGGCGGCCACTAACCCAATCTCGTCGCCGCCGCCGTCGTAGTAGAGCTGATGTACGGTGCGCGGCCCTTGGTCTGCGCCCGTCAGGTCTAAGACCTCGTCGTTTATGACTAGGCCCAAGCGCATGCCGTCGCCCGGCTCGATAAATTGCACTAGTTTCACGCGTATTGCTCCTTGGTGATCGTTTAAGAGTAGGGGGCGGTTTCAAACCGCCCCCTACCCGGGTGCGTAACATCACTTAAAAAATAAAGAGCGGCGCATCGGACTTGGGCGCGATGCCGGCCCGCTCGGCCCGCTCGATCAGGTCGAATATGGCGGCCTCGCCGTCCGCCCCGTAGTCGAGCGTGTGCTGGTTGACGTACAGGTCGATGTGTGCCTGCATGACGCTGTCGTCCATTTCTTGGGCGTGCTGGCGGATGTAGCCTCGCACCGCGTCTGGGTGGGCATAGGCGTACTCCACGCTCTGCACGAGCGCGCGGTCGAGCTGGCCGATGAGTTCGGCCCCGAGGCTGCGCCGCGCGAGGATGCCGCCAAGGGGGATCGGATGCCCGGTGCTTTCCTCCCACCACTGGCCTAGGTCGATGATCGCGGCTAACCCGTGTTGGGCATAGGTGAAGCGACTCTCGTGGATGATGACGCCCGCATCGACTACGCCTTGCGCGGTCGCGTCCACGATCTGGTCGAAAGGCATGACCGCTAATTGCTCAATGCTGGGGTCAAAGAGCCTCAGCAAGAGAGCCGCGGTGGTCAGCCGCCCGGGAATGGCGATCCGCTTGTGCTTGAGGTCTTCCAGCGCCAACTTCTCCCGCGCTACCAATAGCGGCCCGCACCCCCTCCCCAAGGCACCACCCGAATGCAGAAGGCAGTACTCCTCCCGCAAGTGCGCCAGTGCGTGGAAGGATATTTTGGTCGCGTCGAGTTGCTCTCGCAGCGCCATCTCATTGAGCGTCTCAATGTCCGCTAGCACTTCCTCGCATTCGGGCGCACCGGCGATATGCCCGTGGACCAAGCCACAAAAGACAAACGTATCATTGGGACAGGGCGAGTAGCCCAAGGTTACGCGCATAGCCCCTCCTCCAGAAGCTCCTGAGCCGCGGCCTGCGCCCTAGCAGCGGCTCCTGGCAAATCCCATTGCTCCCGCGCGCGCTGCTCGACGATGTTGCTCATGGCGCGCAGTTCGGCAAAAGGCACGTCGTATAAGGCGCATAGGTGCGCGGCGGCCGCGCCCTCCATGTTTTCGCACAAGGCCCCAAAGCGCCGCCCTCTTTCCAGCCCCAATTCGTCGGTGCCCGAGCATTCCTGCACGGTGACAAAGGGGCCGATGTGGGCTTTGGGCAAAGCCGCGGCCGCCCGCTGCACCCAGTGCTCGTCGATGGGAAAGCAATTGTAGTAAGAGCGCCCTTTCTCCAGCACCGGAATGCCAATCAGCTCTCCGCCCTGCCAGCCGTCCGGCGTCCGCACCCCGAGATCCCCGTAGTATTCCTCGCTGGCCAAGGCCAAGTCTCCGATGCTTGCGCCGCTCTCTGGATACGCCCCGCCCACGCCGATCTGTACGACCCGCCGCGGCCGCTGCGCCTGCAAGTAGCAGGTGAGCGCGTGCGCTGTGTTCACTGCGCCGATTCCGGTTGCCACCAAAGTCACCGGCTGTGCGCCAATTTTCCCGCTCACCCATTCGCGCTCGGCGACTTTGCGCTGCACGCGCTCGGCCACGGCCTCCCTTAGAGCAAGCTGCTCAAAGGCCGTCGCGCTCAGCACGAGGATCTCTTCCGTGGCCGTCATTCGGCATTCCTAGTCTTATACACGGGTATCGCGGGTATGGGAGGGATGCTTCGACTCCGCTTCGCGGAGTTTATCTTGAGCGAAGCCGAAAGGCTCAGCATGACAGGCAAAGGAAAGGGCCGGTCCTTGTCATACTGAGCGCAGCGAAGTATCTCATACCTAGGCCTGTGCGTAACATCAGTTAAAATGTCGAATAATATACGGTTGACTGCACCGAGGGCCAGCCGTACAATCCGGCCAGTCACCCTTCCCTGGATAGCCTTATGCACATTTGCCACATCCGCATCTACTCAGTCGCCGTCCCCCGCGTGTACCACACTCGCGTAGCTCCCACGGGCGGCCACAGCAAGAATGCCTCGCGCTACTACATCCTAGAACTCGAGACCAATACCGGCCTGCGCGGCCTCGGCGAAATCTCGGATCTAGAAGATGCGTGGCAAGCGCCGTCGCCAGAGACCTTGTGCGAGACCCTGACGCCCCGGCTGGCCGGTGCCGACCCGCGCAAACGCCTCCCCGTTTGGGAACGCGTCGCCGAGGCGCTACCCACCAGCTACCACCCGGAATTCCGCCGACTCGTCAGCGCATCTGTGGAAATGGCCCTGATCGACCTTGCGGGCAAGTACTACGATGCCCCGGCCCACGCGCTTTTAGGCGGCCAGTACCGAGACGCGCTACCCATCTCTTGGGTCGCGTACATCCGCAGTGCGGACGAGCTGGCAGAGGAAATTCAGGAAAAGGTCGCCGAGGGCTTCACGGCCTTCAAGCTCAAGGTGGGGGCCGACTTTGACCTCGACTGCGAGCGCGTCCGCGTCTGCCGCCGGATCGTCGGCCCGGATGCGTACCTCAAGGCCGATGCTTCGGGCGCGTGGGAGGAAGAAGAGGCCATCGAGCGGATCCGCGAGCTGGCTGCGCTGGGCGTGGATGCGGTTGAGACGCCGATCCAATGCGTCGCCCGCAAAGTGGCCAAGGACCATCCCGAACAGGTCAATGCCGACCCAGACGCCGCCGCCTTGGCCTTGGCAAGGGTGCGCGCAGCCGTGCCCGCGGCCCTCATCGAACACGTCGCCGACTTTGACGACTCGTTTGCCCTCGCCCTTTTGCACCACCGGGCCGTGGACGCCTTCAACGTCGCGCCCGTCCAAGCCGGCAGCCTGCACCGCGCCCAACGGCTGAGTCAGCTCGCCGCGGCCGCTGGCGTACCCGTCTTGCTCGGCAGCACGGTCGAGCTCGGCATTGGTACGGCCGCGGCCGTGCACTTAGGCGTGGCCACTAAAGCCGTCTGCGCGCCCTCGGATTTAGTCGGCCCGGGCCTGTTGGCGAGCGATGTCGTCGCGCCGCGCTTGACCTATCAGCAGGGCTGCCTGCACGCTCCGTCCGGGCCGGGGTTGGGCGTCGAGTTGATCCCCGAGTTGATGGAACAGAAAGGAACTTCATGAGCCAACGCCTCTCCTATGCCAGCACGGGCGTCGATATAGATCAGACCGATGCGGCCAAGCGCGCCATGGCCGAGAGCATGGAAACCGCCGACCCGCGCGTACTCAACCGGATTGGCGCGTTCGCCACCCTGCTCGACGCCCGCTTCCCCGGCTACGCATACCCAGTGCTGGTCCACAAGAGCGAGGAGCCTGGGTCCAAGCAAAAGTTGGCCTTTGCCCACGGCCGCCATCGCGGGGTCTGCTACGACATGGTCAACCACCTCATCGACGACATCATCGTCATGGGTGCCGAGCCGATTTCGATCCAGGACGTCATCGTATGCGGCGCGATGGATGGAGCCATTGTCAACGACCTTGTCGAAGCCTTGGCCGACGCCTGCCGCCAACAGGGCTGCACCCTGACCGGCGGCGAAACCTCGGTGCAGCCCGGCGTGGTCCCCAACGGCCTCTACGTGCTGACCGCCAGCGTCATCGGCGTCGTCGATAAGGACAACATCATCGACGGTCAGGCTATCGCGACCGGCGATCAGGTTTTGGTGCTCGCTTCCAACGGTTTGCACACCAACGGCTACACCCTGGTCCGCGCCCTTTTAGACCGGCAACCCGATCTGCTCACCACAGATGTGGCCGGCGAATCCTTCCTCGAAGCGGTGCTCAAACCTCATACTTGCTACTTGCAGGCTGTGCGCGGCCTTTTCACCGACCCCGTCCTCCACGGCATGGCCCACATCACCGGCGGCGGCCTCCGCGACAATCTCAGCCGCATCTTGCCGCCGGGCCTCGACGCCCAGCTCGACTTGGCGGCTCTACAGATCCCGCCGGTCTTCCGCACCTTGCGCGCAGCAGGCGACTTAGAGGAAGCGGACATGCTGCGCACGTTTAACATGGGGGTGGGCATGGCGCTGGTGGTCGCGCCCGAGGCCGTGGAACAGGTCCTGGCTCACTTAGCGGCCCAAGACTGCCGGGCTTATCGGCTCGGGGAAATCGTCGCTGGCGAGCAAGAGGTCGCCTTGCAGGGGGCACTCGCTTGGTAAACTATCATAATTTTAGAAAAGAGAAGGCGTAGGTGAACGACGCGAGCGGACCCGCAAGACCCCCAAGACAGAGAAGCCCCTTTGATCGCATCCTAGGGCACCAGTACACGGTTTTCGACGGGTTGGCTGGGATGCAGGTGGAAGACATCTACCAAGATCAACGCGGCCTGCTCTGGGTCGCCACGGCCGACGGCGGCGTAAGTCGATTCGACGGAGCGCATTTCGATACCTTTGGTCTGTCGGATGGACTACCTAGTCTCACGGTAATGAGCATCGCCGAGGACCAGGACGGGCGACTGCTCTTCGGTACGCTGGGAGGCGGGATAGCTGCATACGACGGGCGTGGTTTTCAAGTGTACACCACCGAGCACGGGCTGCCTTCCAACGACATAATGAGCCTGCAACCCCAAGCCGATGGTTCGATGCGAGTGCTGACCGACGCTGGGATAGGCTGGTTTGTCGAGGGGCGATGCGTAGAGTGCGTGACAGAAATTGCAGGTCAGCCGCTAGGGTGGGTGTACGACATGGTCACCGACACAACAGGTACGACGTGGCTGGCGACGCAGCAACTGGGGACCGTCAGCCTAGACGGTCGGCGCATAAGCGCGAAGAACGGTGCAATGCAGTGGCCGTGGAAATTCGCTCAAGACGCCTCCGGCCCTCTGTGGATCGCCTTTCGCTACGTTGGTACCGAAGTCGTGATAGGCCGCTACGATTCAGACAGCCAACAGCTCGACCTCATCGAGGCAGACGCGGCTATCGAGGGGACGGAGGCCGTAAATCACGGTACGCGCCATGTGCGCTTGGACGATAAAGGCCGGTTGTGGATAGCTCGTCAGGGCGTGCTAGTGTACGACGGAGCCGACTGGCATTCGTTCTCGGCCGGTTTGCCGGATGTTCACTTTTCGGAGGCGCGGCTGACTTACGAAGACCGCGAAGGAAATATCTGGGTGGGATTGTGGGGCGGTGGGCTAGTTTTTTGCGATCCGGTCAGTGTCCAGTTATACACTGGAGCCGACGGCCTGCCCGACCGCGAGGTCCACCAGCTAAGAGAAGACCACCAAGGTCGGATCTGGATCGGCACGATGGGAGGCCTAGCCTGTCTTGAAGACGGTCGGATTCGCTCAGTGGAGACCGTGCACAAGGTCTCGGCGTTGGCGATAGACCGCCAAGGGCAAGTCTGGCATGGGAGCCCCGAGGGCAAAGTAATTAAGGGAGTGGGGAAAGAAGCCCAAGTGATCGAGGTGACAAAAGACAACTGCTACGACTACGAAGAAGTTAAGCTATACCCAGACCAAGAAGGGGGCATAAAGGTCGGCACTTCCGAGGGACGTTTGGGAAGGATAGAAGACGACCGTTTTATAGCGGAGAAGCAGGGACCTGTTAATTGCCGAGTCGTGTTGCAGGATAGCGAAGGCACCTTGTGGGTCGGTAGCTATGGGGCGACGCCGGCTCTGTACTATTACAAAGATGGCCATTTTCACGCGTCTGATATGGCTGGAATAGAAACCGTCGCTTACGTAAGTGCATTGTGCGATTACGAGGATGCGCTTTGGGTTGGGACGGCCAACGGCCTTTTCGCCTTTGACTACCGCACCCAACAGGCGCGTCGGTTTACAGCGGACCAGGGCGATCTGTCCGTCAATGGCATTCTGGCTCTGACGGCCGACCCTCAACAGGGGTGTCTGTGGATTGGGACGAGCGGCGGAGGCGTGCTGAAGTACGATGGTCGAGTGTTTCAGAGCATCCGTTTAGGCAAATCCACTCTGGAGAATATCGTCGAGACCATCCTGCGCGATAGTCGGGGCCGGTTGTGGTTTGGGACGCGGGCGGGACTGATTGCGTACCAGCCTGGCAATACGCCCCCGGGTATCGTGATCCGCCAAGTTGTGGCAGGGCGTCTATTGGAGATGCCCCAAGCCGTGTCCTGCCCAGATAGCACCCCTGAGATTCAGTTCCACTTCCAGGGCCTCAGCTTCCGCAGCGGGGCCGAGCAGATGCGCTACAGCCATCGGCTCGTTGGCCACCGGCCGGCAGAAGAGTGGAGTGCGTTCACGTCTTCCAACAGCGTGTCGTACAACGGCGTACCGGCTGGCCAGTTCCGCTTTGAGGTACGGGCTTTAGATCGGGATGGCCTCATGTCGGAAGTCGCCACCCTTGACGTACAGGTGTTTGCCGACGAGAAGAACGTACGCCTCCAGCGTTTAGAACACATGCTGCGGTATGCGGATCAGGATTTTCTCAGCCAGAGCCAAGCCATGACTCAGCTCCTAGAAGAGGTCGCACAGATGGCCGAGACCGATATGACGATGCTGGTGATGGGTGAGACTGGTGTTGGCAAGGGCGTCCTCGCTCAGAGGATCCACAACCTGAGCCGACGCCGGGGGCAGCCCTTTGTCGCGCTCAATTGCGGCTCCCTGCCCGCTGGGCTGATCGAGAGCGAGCTGTTCGGCCACGAGCGAGGGGCCTTTACTGGTGCCGTGAAGCGGCATATCGGCTGTTTTGAGCGAGCGAACTACGGCACCTTGTTCCTCGATGAAATCGGCGATTTGCCGTTGGAAGCCCAACGAGCACTGCTCCGCATCCTGGAGAATCACTACCTGACCCGCGTCGGTGGCGAGCAGTCGATCCCGGTGGATGTGCGGGTGATTGCGGCGACTAACAAGGATCTGAAAGAGGCCATTGAGGCGGGGACGTTCCGGGAAGATCTGTTTTACCGCTTGAGTGTGTGGCCGGTGAAGCTGCCGCCGCTGCGGGAGCGTCGGGAGGACATCCCGCTCTTGGCGGCGCATTTTGCGCGTCGGTACGCCCAAAGTCTGCAGCGACCTGTGCCAGCTTTGGGCGATAGAGTGGTGAAGCATTTGCAGGCGTACGCGTGGCCGGGGAATGTGCGCGAGTTAGAGCATCTGATCCGGCGAGCGGTGGTGCTGTGCCAAGGGGAGGTCATTCAGGTGGAGGATGTGCCGCTGACTGCTGAAGACGAGGCCAAAGAGGGGCCGTTTGAGCCGCCGGTTGAAGCCAAATTCAAAGACGAGAAACAGCAAATCGTGGAGGCGCTCCAAGTCTCCGAGGGGAGGATCTATGGAGAGCGGGGTGCGGCGCGCTTGTTGGGCATGAACCCGGAGCGACTGCGTTCCCGCATGCGCGTGTTCGGGCTGCAACGACCGAAGAAAAGGTCTTAAAGGGGAGGCCGCGACCAACTGTGACCATTGCGCTGTTGGTGAAAAGTCGTATTAAATACGAAGAGAATCGTATTAAATACGGAAAAAGTCGTATTAAATACGAAATCTTTTAGATCAACTTGTAACGACGACGGACGTCACGCCTGAGAAAAAGAAGTTTTACGCTATATAAAACTATGTTTTCCAATCCTTTAGGGCATATCCTAAAGGATTTTTTTGTGCAGGATCTGCTGTGTGGTACGAAACATGCTAATACCTATATACATACCGTTTCAAGTGAATTACAAGATACAGAGTCTCGACGTAAGGTCAGGTGCGGAAAGAAAAGAAATGCTATGAAACAATTACTAAAGTGGCAGATAGCTCTCTTAGCTGCATTATCTCTGCCTAGCTTCTGTGTGGCCCAAACGGATGCCTATAGACTTTTCGGCAATTCGATTCGCGTGGATCGGGCCTCGCACTGGGAGAACTGGATTTATCAGAACGACTTGGTCTCCCAATTGAATGTGTCAATCGGCGATGCGGATATTCTTCAGGTAGAGGCCGATGGGCTGCGGCCGGTATTCTTCCGCCGCAATATCAACGTGGCTCCGACGGCTGTCGATTTCACCTATCCCGATTTGGTCCGCGCTGGCGGCGATCTAGTCTCTGGGGGTGCGACGGCCAAATCCAACGATGCCTTGGCCAATAATATCATTGATGGCGACTTGAGCACCTTCTGGGAACCGGACACGCCGATCAGTTTTGCGAGCCGCTTGACTCGCCCCGGTGACTTCCATCTCGACGGCCTGCGCAACTGGGAAATCGAGATTGATCTAGGACGGTTGGTTTTTGCCGACAGCCTGACGATTATCTTTCCCGCTGGTCAGTTCGAGGACGAGTTTCTCGGCGAGCCAGTCAAGTCCTTTGCGCTTTTCGCCTCGATGGGCGAGCGCTTTCCCTTTCCTTTAGGTAACAAGCTCAAGTTTTCCCTCATCGGGCAAGTCTCTACCGGTGGTGTAGGGGGTGAAACCGGTGCAGGGACGCTGGTTCCGGTACCCGGCACCGAAGGGCGTTATGTGCAAATGACTTTTCCGCTCTGGCCGCTAGATCGAGCTGACTGGGACTTGGATGGTCGGCCCGATATCAGCGGTGCCTTCATCCATTACGTCCGCATTAAAATTACGGATTCAGACCTCTGGCACGACGCCTTTTTGGGTACGGGCGAAGAGGCACGTCTTGCCTATGAAGCATTGCCCCAAGATCAGCGCGGTGCGCTTATTTATCAGCGCCAGACTGCCGGCGGGTTGCTCGTCGAAATCGAGGATGACGACAACCAGAAGGCCGCAGAAAAGTATCAAAACCTACCCGAGGAAAAACGCGGTCCGCTTCTCTACTACAGCAAAGAGGTTCCCCGAATTGCCGAGGTTCAGGTTTGGGCTAAAGGCGACAACTACGCGCTGCAACCCGAAAGGCGCGGGGGGGCTTCGTTTGAAAACGGTGCTCTGGGTGCGCCCCATTTGGCCACGGATGGGCTGTATGACTCGGAGTGGCAGGCCAATACGTGGTCGCCGATTTACGACAAGGGCACGGCTTGGTACGACTTAGGAGCCGTGTTCTGGGTCGACAATCTCTCGGTGGTCAACAAGCGCATCAACCAGAGCCACTATGGAGCCTTCTTAGGGCCGGACATCTTGGTTTCCGACGGCACGCTGCTCAAACCCGTGAGTATGGACGACCGCGAAGACTTTCCCCAACTCGAAGAAGCGCTCAAGTGGGACAACATCATCAGCGAGGAGCACGTCGATAACCACACGCCGATAGTGCGCATTTTTCAAGAGAACTTCCCCTATCGCAAGATTCGCTTTCTACAGATTCGCGACATTGACGTCACCGGGGAAGTTTCGGGTCAGTACGGCCATCTGGCGACGTTGGGCGAGGTCCAGCTCTACGGCGAGGGATACCCAGTCAGCGTATGGGCGTACTCACCGCCGATTACACTGACGGATTCGCGCGGCAACTTCATTCGCAAAACCCTGCCGCGCATCGCCTGGGAAGGCGATGTCATCGTTCGCGAGACCGATCCGCTCACCGGTCAAGCGAGCGAGCGGATCGAGCCGCTGGATCTTCACCCGGATGTTCGCTTGCAGATCCAGACCCGCACCTCTGAGCAGACCGACACCAACTTCACATACTATCAGGTCGTGACCGTCGCTGGCAACGAAGAGCGCACGGAAGTATCAAAAGAAGTCTACGATGAGATCGCCTTGGAGTGGACGGCCTGGGAGATCTGGCAGACCCTGCCCGCCAGCCAGCAACACGCCTCGCGCACCGACGACGACGGCGACGGACTCACCGACGAGGATCGGATTGATCTGATCGACAACGACGGCGACGGTCTGGTGGACGAGGACGGCAGGAAGCTGCGCCGGGCACCGCGGTCGAGTTTTGCCAAAGACGGCGAACTGGCGTTTGTCGGCTGGAGCGAGTGGAGCGAGAGCTATTTGCCGA